>JADJLT010000001.1:368750-737500 GCA_016709965.1 Betaproteobacteria bacterium | reverse complement strand
TCGAGCAATTGGTTGAGTTGGGCAAGGGCAACAAGCAGTTTGATGCCAATGATCAGCACATTGTCCATATCGTCGATTGGCTGTGGCAATACGCGTTTGATCAGCGCGCGTCGGACATACACATAGAGCCGCGTCGTGATCTCGGCATCGTGCGATTTCGTATCGATGGTGTGCTGCATCAGGTTTATCAGATTCCGATGGCGGTCATGAATGCCATGACCAGCCGGATTAAACTGCTTGGCCGCATGGATGTCATCGAGAAGCGCCGTCCGCAGGACGGGCGGATCAAGACGCGGACGCCAGCCGGGCAGGAGGTTGAACTTCGTCTCTCGACGCTGCCGACTGCCTTCGGCGAAAAGCTGGTTATGCGGATTTTCGACCCGGAAGTGCTGGTCCGTGATTTCCGTTCGCTTGGTTTTTCTGATGAGGATCAGTCGCGCTGGAAGCAGATGACGGCCTCACCGAACGGCATTATTCTGGTGACCGGGCCGACAGGCTCAGGCAAGACCACGACGCTGTACACGACGCTGAAGCAGTTGGCGACGCCGGAAGTTAACGTATGCACCATCGAAGATCCGATCGAAATGGTGGAAGCTGCGTTCAATCAGATGCAGGTGCAGCAGAGCATTGATCTTGGCTTTTCGGATGGTGTGCGCGCCTTGATGCGGCAGGATCCGGACATCGTCATGATTGGCGAAATCCGCGATCTTGAAACGGCTGAAATGGCGATTCAGGCAGCATTGACTGGCCATCTGGTGCTATCAACATTGCATACCAACGATGCGCCATCGGCGATTACCCGCTTGCTTGATCTTGGCGTACCGGCCTATTTGATCAATTCGACATTACTGGGCGTCATGGCTCAGCGCTTGGTGCGTACCTTGTGTCCGCACTGCAAGAAGCCGACGCCAACGACCGAGGACCAGCGTGCCGCCTGGCGTTCGCTGGTTGCTCCCTGGAAATCGGGCGAGCCGGCGCAGATCTGGCAACCGGTTGGTTGTCTGGAGTGTCGGATGACTGGTTACACCGGTCGTGTCGGGGTCTATGAAATCCTGATGAATTCGCCCGAGATTCGTCGTCTGATCAAACCGAATACGGAAATCCCCAAGCTGCGCGAGCAGGCTTTCCGTGAAGGGATGCGCCCCTTGCGAATTTCCGGGGCGCTGAAGGTGGCGCAGGGCGTGACTTCGCTGGAAGAGGTGATCAAGGTCGCGCCGCCGTCTGACGATAGTTAGAAAAATATTTTGATATTGGCGGTTTTTTCCGGTTGACCGTGGTAGTCAGGTTGGCGGACCAATAATTGCACTCACGCGGGTTAAATCAGGCTCGATTTTCGCCGTACCGCATCGACATAAGCCATGGCATCCATGGGCTTGCCTTCGCGCTGGGCGCGCCAGATCGTTTCGCCCAGACATTCAAGCAGTACGTGTTCGGCATCGTGCGGGTCCATACGGGCGCGCAGCTGCTCAAAGGCCATGCGGATGCCGGGTGGTTGGTCGATGCTGACCTGCTCGTGAATGGCGAGGTGAAGCGATAGATGCAGGAACGGGTTCATTGCACCACCTTCCGGCGTCCATTCCTTTTCCACGGCGGCATTGGCGTCGCTCAGCAGGGGTTGGTATTCCGGATGACGAGCGGTAATATCGGCAGCGGTTACTTCGGCGCCAACCAAGGGCAGGCGGTCAATGTGCTTTTTCCAGGCATCGCAAAAGAATCGGCGGACCTGGTCGCGGGAGGGATTAAACATGAGCGCTTTCAAACAATAAGGTGAGTGCAGTGTTGTGGAGCAGGCGGTTGCGGCCGGCTAGCGGGGCAATCTGCCCAGTGCCGTAAGCGCCGAGTAGCGGCGTGTCGGGGAATGTTTCGCGAAATGCCACTAGGTCGCGATCATCGTCGCCGTAAAACAGCGGGCCGCGGCCAATGCATGAAAACATTAATGCAAAATTTGGCGGTTTTTTCCGGTTGACCGCGGAAGTCAGCGCCTGACGCATTTCGTGCTCGGCGGCGAGTGGTTGGCGAATTGCCCAGGTAATTGTTTCGCCTTCGCTGAAGCTGTCGGCAAGGGTTAGAGAACCGTCGGCATTGGCTGACAGGAGGGCGATGCCAGGATCATCCGGATGACGCAGGGCGGCGATCTGATGCAGAGGCAGGTTATCGCGTAACTCGGCCGGCAGGACGCGACGCAGACTATCGACAGCACTGTGGCCGCCAATCTGGCTCAATTCATAATGCTGGCAACGTTCGACAGCCTGGGCTTCGCCGAGCAGGCGCAGGCCTCTGGCGCATACCAAGCGGGTCTGTAGTCCAGGCAGACGAAATTCGGCGCAAGCATTATCCGTCGTCCGGCCGTGCGACCAAGCCACCGCATCGGCATCGAGGAGGCCGGCACGTGGGGCATCGTCCTGCCACTCGAAAGGTAGCCGGCCGTGGCCAGTGAAGGAGAGGATGGGTGAGTCCTGCTCTGCATGCCTGGAAGGCGACGAAAAAACGAGCGCGGCTGCCGCGGGCTGGTCGAGTTGCCAGCCCCGTTCGGTGAATAGCCCGCTGGCTGTGCAGCCACTGACTGAAAGGCAGCCCGCGCCGCGTGCTGCGGCGAGGACGGCTGGCTGGGGATGACGACTGAAGTCACGACTCAGGAAAAGAATGACGTTGTCGGCGCGTTCCAGCCCGGCTGTGGCCAAGGCCGCCTGAACTGCAGCATGCGCCAGTTCGGGTTCCGGCCGATGGCCGGCTACCAGTGCACTCGCTGCTTTCATACAGTTTTTCCCCGGTAGCTGCACAAGTCGATGACCACACAGCGCCCGCATTCCGGCTTCCGCGCCTTGCAGATATAGCGTCCGTGCAGGATCAGCCAGTGGTGAGCATCTTTCTTGAATTCATCAGGCGTGACACGCAGCAGCTTCTTCTCGACCTCATCTACCGTTTTGCCAGTGGCCAGCCCGGTACGATTGCCGAGGCGAAAAATATGTGTGTCGACAGCAATGGTCGGATGGCCAAAAGCCGTGTTGAGTACGACGTTGGCAGTCTTGCGGCCAACGCCGGGCAGGGCTTCCAGTGCGGCGCGGTCATCGGGAACTTCACCGTTGTGCAATTCGAGCAGCATGCGACAGGTCGCGATGACATTTTTCGCTTTGGTGCGGAACAGGCCGATGGTCTTGATGTATTCGATTAGCCCCTCTTCGCCAAGCGCGAGCACCGTAGCCGGTGTTGGAGCAACCGGATAGAGTCTCGCCGTTGCCTTGTTGACGCCGACATCGGTTGCCTGAGCCGACAAAATGACGGCGATCAGTAACTGAAAAGGCGTTGCATAGTGCAGTTCGGTCGTAGGAGCCGGATTGCTGTCACGCAGGCGGGTAAAGAACTGCTCGATCTGTAATTTTTTCAAGGTGGATGACGAGATTGGATTGTCAGGCGCTTCGGGATACGCCATATTGTTGAAAACAAATTCTACCTGACAGAGAGGGTGGGCTCCCATGCCGCGTACAACAGAAGGCAATCCAATTGCCCTGACGCAGTTGCTTGAAGGTAATCCGGTTGCGACCTTCGTCATCGATGCAGAGCATCGCGTTACACACTGGAATCGTGCCTGCGAGGTGCTGACTGGTGTTAGTGCCGTTGAAATGATCGGACGCAATGAGCAATGGCGCGCTTTCTATGCCGAGCCTCGCCCCGTGCTGGCCGATTTGATCGTTGATCAGGCAGTGGAAGTGGCCGTTGCGACCTTCTATGACAGCAAGTTCAAGCGCTCCGAGTTGATCGATGGAGGGTGGGAGGCGGAAGATTTTTTTCCGGCCTTTGGTGAAAACGGGCGCTGGCTGTTTTTTACGGCGGCCGCGATCCGCAATGACGAGAACGAAATAGTCGGCGCTATCGAAACCCTGCAGGATGTCACCGCCAGAAAGCAGGCAGAGGCAGCCTTGCATGATTCGACGGCCTTTTTGTCACAGATCATCGATGGCTCCTCGGTCGCGACGCTGGTCATCAATGCCGAGCACCGCGTCACCCACTGGAACCACGCCTGCGAAGTGTTGACCGGCATGTCTGCCAGCAACGTGATCTGTACGGAGAACCACTGGAAAGCCTTCTATGCCGGGCGGCGTTCAATCATGGCAGACCTCGTCCTGGATGGGGCCGGCGATGTTGAAGTGGGTCGTCTCTATCATGGCCGTTATCGGCAATCGGCGCTGGTTCAGGGGGGATACGAGGCCGAAGATTTTTTTCCCCATTTTGGTGATGGTGGCCGTTGGCTGTTCTTTACGGCCGCGCCACTGCGTAATGCGGCCGGAGATATCGTTGGCGCCATCGAAACTTTGCAGGACGTCACTGAACGGCGTCGGGCAGAAGAAGCCTTGCGCGAGAGCGAGGAGCGTTACCGCACATTGAGCCTGACCGATTCACTGACCGGGCTTTTCAATTCGCGCCATCTGCACGATTGCCTTATTGCAGAGGCTCAACGGACTTTACGCTATGGTCGGCCATTGTCTTTGCTGGTCCTTGATTGCGACAATTTCAAGCGCGTTAACGACAGCTTTGGTCATCTGGAAGGGGATCGGGTATTACAGATGCTGGCAGAAGTGATCCGACATTGCATGCGCCGCTCAGACAGCGGGTTTCGCTATGGCGGTGAAGAATTTGTCATCCTTATGCCTGAAACGGCATTGAGTTCAGCTCAGTCACTGGCCGAACGTCTGCGCAGTGCCTTTAGCGCTCAGGTGCTCCATTCTGCAATCGGTGAAGAAATTCGCTGTACGGTCAGCATTGGTGTTGCCGAGTGGATGCCTGGTGACAGCCAGAAATCGATTATTCAGCGAGCGGATGCGGCGTGCTATCGAGCCAAGGAGCGTGGCAAGAACTGTGTCATTGTTGCCAGCGCGAGCGAGTGATAGATAACTGTTGTTAATTGCTGAGCATTTGCTGGGCTCTTCCACGCTTCCGGGAAGAGCTGTCTGTCGGGCGCTTAAATGATCAACTTCCAATGTCACCCAGTTGCCAGGTTGGCGCCTGCTGCGTGATGCCGTTGATTCCGGCGGGATCGCCGAGCTTGGCTGTCGAGGTGCTTTTTCGGTGCAGCCTTACGGGAGCAGCATTTGGCTGTGTATCGCTCTGGCGGGCTCGCAATTGGCCGCAACCGCCGTCCACATCCTGCCCCGCGGAGTTGCGTACTGTTGTCCGGATTCCATGGGCGTGCAGATGCTTGGTCAGCGCCGTGATATGTCCATAGCTAGGGCGCCGATAGCTGAGGGCAGCTGTAGTGTTGTACGGAATCAGGTTCATGATTGCGTACTTTCCCTTGAGCAGGCGAACGATGCCATCCATCTCTTCATAACTGTCGTTGATGCCATCGATAAGCGTCCATTGGTACTGGATCGGGTAGCCGGTCGTTCGGGCATAATGTTCCGCCAGCTCGACGAGCTCCGCAGGCTCGATGTGCGGCGCCTTGGGTAGCAGTTCGGCACGCAGTGCTGTGTGAGTTGAGTGCAGGGACAGAGCGAGGGCCGGGATGACGCGTTCCTTGGGCAAGCGTTCAAAAACGCGACGGTCGCCCACGGTTGAAAACACCAGATTCTTGTGTCCGATACCGGCAAATGTGCCTAGCGTATCGATGGCTTCGAGCACGTTATCCATGTTGTGCGACGGTTCGCCCATGCCCATGAAAACGACGCGCGATACCTTGCGCCGGGCTCGGCCCAGAACAACCTGAGCCACCATTTCCGCACTGCTGACTTGACGAAGCAGGCCATCACGGCCGGTCATGCAGAACGTGCAGCCGACAGCGCAACCGATTTGCGTCGACACGCACATACCGTCGCGTGGCAAGAGCACGCTTTCTACCGTTTGGCCATCAGTCAGTTCGACCAGAAGTCGAGAGGAGCCGTCCTCGCCCGGGTGTTCGGAGCGCACACGAGCCAGGCCAGACAATTCATTCTGCAAGGCAGGCAGTACCGTGCGCAAGGCAAGTGGCAAGTAGTTCTCGGGCTGATGGCGGCGTGCGCCTGAATCGAGTGGTTTGGCTTGGGTCCAGGCGCGCAGTACGCGGTCCACGTGGCAATCCTTGCCACCTGCGGTGTACATGGACTGGCGGATAGCTGCAATACGCATGCTGGTGTTTCCCTCGGGCCCGCGAGGGGCAGGCATCTTTAGTGGCAGCCGGCGGCAGCGATTGGCGTGGGTGGTTTCATATTGGCACGTTCTGCCGCCCGTGCCTCCATCCAGTTTTTCCAGGCGATCATGCAGCCGAGCAGAATGAAGGCACCGGGTGGCAGCAGTGCAAGCAGGAAGCCGGGGTAGCTTTCCGGCAGCAACTGGATAGGATGAAGGCTGGAGAAAACCATGTCTATACCACCGAGAATGGTGCCGTTGCCAAGGAATTCACGCATGGCACCGAGCAATGCCAAGGTCCATAACATGCCGATGCCCATGGAAACGCCGTCAAATGTCGCTTGTATCGGTGCGTTTTTGGCAGCAAAGGCTTCGACGCGAGCCAGCACGATGCAGTTGGTGACGATCAGCGGAATGAAGATGCCGAGTACCAGATACAACTCATGCAAGTTGGCATTGAACAGCAGGTCCACTACGGTGACCAGCGCGGCAACGATGAGGATGAACACTGGAATGCGGATTTCATGCGGAATCAGGTTGCGCAACGAGGCGACCGCAAAGCCCGAGATGGCCATGACGATGATAGTGGCCAGTGATAGCATGATGCCATTGACCGCGTTGGTGGTCGTTGCCAGTAAAGGGCAGAGGCCGAGAATCTGGACAATTGAGGTGTTCTGCTTCCAGACGCCGTTGCCGGCAATGGTCTTGACTTCATCACGCGTGATCATTTGGCGACTCCTTCGGAAAACAGCCGGTCACGATTGGCTTCGGCCCATTTGACGGCTTTCAGCACGGCTTTTGAGACAGCGCGCGGGGAGACGGTTGCGCCGGCATAGGAGTCGAGGCGGCCACCATCTTTCTTTACTTTCCATTCCCTGTCCGGTACTTGAGCCGCCGACATGCCGTTGAATTGTGTGATCCACGGCCGTGCCTTGTTCTTGTCCTTCTTTATCTCGACATAGTCGCCAAGCCCGGGCGTCTCCTTGTGCTGGGTGACGCGCACGCCAGCGACTTCACCGTTGGCGCGGATGGCTAAGATCAGGCGAATCTTGCCAGCATAACCATCTGGAGCCACGGCTTCAAAAATGAACCCAACCGGTTGTCCGTTCTTGCGGGCACGATAGAGCAGGGTTGGGTCCGCAAGGCCAAGTTCAAGCGTTGCTGGCAGGCGTAAGGTGTCTTCCAGCAGTGCGTTGTCGTACTCGCTGCGAGGTAGAACTTCATCGACCAATTTCATTTTTTCTTCGGCGGCCGAGGCTTCGATCGCTGGCTTGGTCCACAGATAGGCACCCGAAAGCAAGGCGGTGAAGATGATGACAAAGACGAACAGGATGGCGGCCGTGCGTACCGCCATACCGGGAGCGGAAATCCCCTTCACGGCACTCATGCTTTGTCCTTCATGCCAAAGACCGGCGGCTGCGTCAGCAGGTCGATCAGCGGTGCGCTCAGGTTCATGAGCAGGACAGCGAAAGCCACGCCGTCAGGATAGCCGCCAAAAACTCGGATGATGTAAGCGAGCAGGCCAACGCATCCACCGAAAATCAGCTTGCCACGCGGCGTCGTACAGCCGGAAACGGGATCGGTCGCGATGAAGAAGGCACCGAGCATGCTGCCGCCGGAAAAAAGGTGGAACAGTGGGCTGGCAAATTGTGCTGGCTGATATATCCACAAGGCGCCGGAAATCAGGGTCATGGCACCGATGAATGCGGTCGGGATGTGCCAGCTGATCAGCTGGCGCTGCCACAGCCAGATGCCGCCGATCAGGTAGCACGCAGCGACCCATTCCCAACCGCGGCCGGCGATATTTCCATAGATAGCGTGATTGGTCAGCACGCTGCTGACGTTCAGCTCGCCCTCGCTTAGCTTCAGCGCCGTCTTCAAGGCATCGAGAGGGGTCGCACCCGAAATCGCATCAACGCGCGGCGCGAAACCGAGAATGACATTGATTTGGTCAAGCAAAGGCATTTGCAAGCCGACGCTTGGCCACTGCGACATCAGTGCCGGAAAGGCAACGATGCAGACAGCGAAGGCGACCATGGCCGGGTTAAATGGATTCTGCCCAAGGCCACCGTAGAGGTGCTTGGCAACGACAATGGCAAACAGGGTCCCGGTGACCACCAGCCACCAGGGGGCCAGAGGCGGAAAGGCGAGGGCGATCAGCCAGGCGGTGACTATCGCCGAACCATCGGACAAAAACATGGCCAGCGGCTTCCCCTGTATGCGCAACATGCAGGTCTCTGCAAACAGTGCGGTGAGTGTGGCAATGAGCAGTTGTACCACGATGGCCGGACTGATCAGCCAGACATAGGCAGCGATACCTGGCACCAGTGCGAGGCAGACTTGGATCATTACCTTGCTGACGCTGGCGTCTTTTAGGAGGAAAGGGGCGGGAGCGAACATTATTCGGATTTCTCGCTGGCTGGAGACGATACGGTTGCCGGATCGGCTTCAATCAGGTGGGCGGCGACACGGCGGGATTCAATTTCGGCAGCGGCACGCTGCTGTTCCGGTGTCAGATTGTCGGTATTCTTTGGCGGAACAGCTTCACGCTGTGCCTTGGCTCTTGCCATGGCAGCTTCGATTGTTGCCTTTTTTGCGGCTTTTTCGGCGTCGACCGTGGTAGTTGCCGGGGCTGATTCAGGTTTTACCTCTGGCGTCCCTGGCATGTTTTCTGGCGGGGTAGCTGCCGCGACTGCGGCTTCAGCAGCTTTCTTGGCGGCCTGGGCGGCAGCCGCCTTGGCCAGTCTTTCGGCCTTTTCGGATTTCTCGCGCTCTTCGCGCAGTTGCTTGAACTCGAAGCGGGCCTTGGCCTGATCGGAGGCATTTTTTTCCCGTTCGCGCGCCCAGATTTCGCTTTTGGCAAAGCGGAAATACTGGACGAGCGGGATGCGCGACGGGCAGACGTAGGAGCAGCAGCCGCATTCGATGCAGTCGAAGATGCTGTATTCCTGCGTCTTGCCGAAATTCTTGGCGCGCGAGAACCAGTACATCTCGAAGGGCTGCAGTTCGTGCGGGCAGACCCGGGCACAGGAGCCGCAGCGAATGCATGGCATTTCCGGCGCCTTGGGAGGAAACAGCCTGTCGTTGTGAGCGATCAGGCAATTGGTTGTCTTGACTACCGGGACCTTGGGGTTCGGCACCATGAAGCCCATCATCGGGCCACCCATCAGAATGCCGTCGGTATCCGGGTGTGGTTGGGCCAAGGCCAGCAACTCGTCCATCGGCGTGCCGATCAGCACTTCATAGTTGCGCGGCGCCTGGACATTGCCGGTGATGGTCAGAATGCGCGACACCAGCGGTTCGCCGTGGGCGATGGCGCGCCAGGCGCTGTAGGCTGTGCCGACGTTGAAAACCTGGACGCCCATGTCGGCCGTCGAGCGCATCGAACCGGGAACTTCCTTGCCGGTCAGTACGCGGATCAACTGCTTGGCGCCGCCGGCCGGATAGAGGGTGGGCACAGCGACGACCGAAAATGCCTCTTTTTGGGCGTCGACCGCAGCCCGCATGGCAGCGATGGCTTCGGGCTTGTTGTCCTCGATGCCGATCAGCACTTTTTTCGGTTGCAGCAAATCGCGGAAAGCGGCGATGCCACGGACTACTTCATCGGCCCGTTCGCGCATCAGCAAGTCGTCGCAGGTGATAAAGGGTTCGCACTCGGCACCGTTGATGATCAGCTCATCCATCGCCACGCCCTTGCTTGGCGTCAGCTTGCCGTGGGCCGGGAACCCGGCGCCGCCGAGGCCGACGATGCCGCATTGCTGCAGGTGATGGAAAACGTCGGCGGCCGGTACCGCCCGATGATCGATGGGTGTGCGGGCGATCCATTCATCCCGGCCATCCGGTTCGATGACAACGCACAGCGAGTCGAGGCCGGAGACATGGGGGCGGACATGCATGGCCACCTCGACCACGGTACCCGAAGTCGGGGCATGAACAGCGGCGGAAATCCAGCCGTCAGCCTTGCCGACCATCTGGCCCTTGAGTACCTTGTCGCCGGCTGCCACGATCGGCTGCGGCATGCCGCCGATACTCTGGTGCAAAGGTATGACCAGGCGCGAAGGCATTGGTGCCTGGGCAATCGGCAAGTGGTTGGATTGCAGCTTGTTGCTCGGCGGCTTGACCCCGCCCTTGAACTTGAACAGATTCATCAGCATCAGGCTGCTTCCTTGATCGGCGCGGCCTTGATCTCGACGACAGGGTATCTCCACTTCCAGTTGTCGATAGTTTCGGGAATCACGGCCATATGGATGCACTCGACCGGGCAGGGCGGCAGGCAGAGTTCGCAGCCGGTACATTGCTGGGTAATGATGGTGTGCATCTGCTTGGCAGCGCCGACGATGGCATCGACCGGGCAGGACTGGATGCACAACGTGCAGCCGATACAGGTGTTTTCGTCGATGATGGCGATTTGTTTCGGCTTTTCTTCAGCGTCGAGCGGCTTGACTTCGCGGCCAAGCAGGTCGGCCAGACGTTGAACGCCTTCAGCGCCGCCGGGTGGGCACTTGTTGATTTCCTCGCCATTGACGATCGCTTCGGCGTAGGGCTTGCAGCCAGGAAAGCCGCACTGGCCGCACTGCGTCTGGGGCAGGATGGCTTCGACCTTTTCGACCAGCGGGTCGCCTTCAACCTTGAATTTAATCGAGGCGAAGCCCAGTGCAGCGCCGAGCACGACGGCGCCGAGGGCCATGATGGCAATGGCGAGCAGGATATCCATTATTGGTATTTGTCCAGACCGGCAAAGCCCATGAAGGCCAGAGCCATCAGACCAGCGGTGACCATCGCTATGGCCACACCGCGGAAATAAACGGGTACATCGGCGCCTTCGATGCGTTCACGGATACCGGCAAAGAGCACTAGGACTAGCGAGAAACCCAAGGCGCTCCCGGCGCCAAAAAGCAGCGATTCGACAAAATTGTAGCCATTCGACACATTGAGCAGGGGTACGCCTAGTACGGCGCAATTGGTGGTGATCAGCGGGAGATAGATGCCCAACGTCTGCTGCAGGGTTGGCGAGGTCTTGGCGATGACCATTTCAGTTAACTGGACAATGGCCGCAATGGTGACGATGAAGGAGAGCGTGCGCAGGTATTCCAGCCCGAATGGCATCAACAGGTAGTGGTCGATGATGTAGCTGGCCCCGGTCGCCATGGTCAGCACGAAGGTCGTGGCTGCACCCATGCCATAGGCTGTCTCCAGTTTCTTGGAAACGCCCATGAAGGGGCAAAGACCGAGAATCTTCACCAGTACGACGTTGTTGACCAGCACCGCGCCGACGAGGATGAATAAGTAATGGCTCATAATTTGGGCAAGCGTTAAGTCCGTATTATCGGGGTTTGCTGCACTGCAAACAACTGCGCGCTGCTTATGGCTTTATACGGTTTTCTTTCGCATCATGTTAGCGAGTGTTTCTGCCACTTCGCTGACCAGATCAGGGCCGCGGTAGATAAAGCCGCTGTAGAACTGGACCAGGCTGGCGCCTGCCTTGATCTTTTCCGCCGCATCCTCACCCCCCATGATGCCGCCAACGCCAATGATCGGTAGTTCTCCGGCCAGCGCAATCGACAGTTTTTTCTGAACGGCGGTTGATTTTTGGAATACTGGTTTGCCTGACAAGCCCCCGGTCTCGGTAGCGTTTGCCATGTTTTCCACGCCTTCGCGCGACAGGGTAGTGTTGGTTGCAATGACCGCATCGAAGCGATGGCGGCGCAGTGCGTCGGCGATGGCGGTGATCTGTTCGTCGTCAAGATCGGGCGCGATTTTTAGCGCCATGGGGACATACTTGCCAAATTTTTCGGCCAGTTGCAATTGTCTGGCCTTCAATTGGGCCAGAAGGTCGTCCAGCGCCTCGTCCTTCTGGAGCTCGCGCAGGTTTTTGGTGTTGGGTGAAGAAATGTTCACCGTGACGTAACTTGCGTCGTTGTAAACCTTGTCGAGACAGATCAGATAGTCGTCGACGGCTTTCTCGATTGGTGTGGTCGCGTTCTTGCCGATATTGATGCCGAGAATGCCGCCTTGCTTGGGGAATTCAGCAGCCCGAACATTTTCCAGCAACTTGTCTACGCCGTCATTGTTGAAGCCCATGCGGTTGATGATGCCCTGGGCTTCCGGGATGCGGAACAGACGGGGCTTTGGATTGCCAGCTTGTGGGCGCGGTGTGATGGTGCCGATTTCAAGGAAGCCGAACCCGAGCTTGGCCAGACCGTCGATATGATCGCCGTTCTTGTCCAAACCGGCGGCCAGGCCGACCGGGTTGGGGAACTTGAGGCCCATGACTTCCAGTGGGCAGGAGGCAACCGGTTTGGCGACGGCGCAGGTTAGTCCGGCGGCGCTCATTAAATCGATGCCCTTCATGCCAATGCCGTGGGCGGTTTCAGCGTCGAGGGAGAAGAAAAATTTACGAATGAGTGGATAGAGCATAGTGGGTGGCATTTTATCGCATGCGGTAGTGGTGGCAGCAGCGAAATCGAGCCATGGATAGCTTGTGCTTTGCGATTTTTTACACGAACGTACTATCTCTTAACTCACACTGGCCGATTTTGCGGATTAGTATTCTTGGTGTCAGCAGCAGATATTTTTCATGGAAGGGCCATGGCAACTCAACTGGATCTCATCAAGGCCATCCGGTCAGGCCGGCTTAAATACGTTGTTCGGGTACTAGATGACGGTGCGCTGGCGGATGATACGCAGGGTGGTGAGCCCGGCTTGCCGCTCGGTATTGCCTGTTTTCTGGGGCATGTCGATATTGTCACCGAACTGGTCAGGCGGGGTGCCATGGTCAATCTGGCGGATAACCATTCGCCAACGTCGGCGCTCAGCATGGCGGTGCGCGGGAAGCACAACGAAGTTGTGCGTACCCTGATCCAGCTGGGGGCAAAGGTGCCGCCGGATATGGCGTGCGGCTTGAGTGAGCATGAAATCATGCTGGCCAAGTGGATTGCCTTTCGCGATGGCTATGGCGAAGAAAGCAGTTCCGCCGGGCAGTCGGCTGACCCGGTGTTTGAGGAAATCGTCCTGCTGGGTCATTCCGACACGGATACGCAGGCTCTCGAAGCGGAAACGCTGCGCGCCATCGAAAACATGCGTTGAAAAATTTGGCGCATCCGGGTTGCCCGGTACATCCACGGAAACAAACTGTAACGACCTATTTTTCGCAGTGAGGCTAAACTTTCGCTCATGCGATTTTTACCCTGTTTTTTCCTGTTGACCGCAGCAGCCTTGCCAGCCTGGGCAGGGGGCGATGATCCGTTCGGGACCGACGCCGTGGCGCCACTCAAGCCGTCGACGCGGCTTGCCGCTCGTGTGGATGACGCCCCTTGTCGGAACGTCTTGCCGGAGAGTGCGCTGACCGCCGTCGACGCAGTCGATCTGGCCTTGTGCAACCATCCGCAGACGCGTGAAGTCTGGGCGTCGGCCCGGGCGCAGGCAGCGCTGGTCGGTGTTGCGCAGGCAGCCTGGTTGCCGAGGCTGGATGGCAGCGCGGGGGCAACCCGTTTTCAGTACGACAATGGCTCATATAACCGGACCTCGGCGGCATTGACGCTGTCGTGGCTGCTCTACGACTTTGGCCAGCGTTCGGCTAATGTTGAAAATGCACGGCAATTGTTGAATGCCGCTGCGGCGACGCAGGATGCAACGGTGCAATCGCTCTTCCTCGCGGCGCTGCAATCCTATTACTCGGCGCAGGCGACGCAGGCAGCTGTGCTTTCGGCGCTTGAGGCCGAGCGTTCGGCTCGTGAAGGTTTTCTGGCGGCAGATACCCGTTATCAGGTGGGGGCGGGGACGCCAGCAGATCGTCTGCAGGCGCAGACTGCGCTGTCGCAGGCGACATTGAACCGCATCCGGGCGGAGGGTGATGCCCGTAACGCACTCGGTACGCTGGCCAATGCGCTCGGCTTTGAAGCGCAGCAAGGTATTGTGCTGGCTGAAATGCCGGCCCTGCCAGCCGAGCTGGCTTTCCAGAAGGAAATCGATGCGCTGATTGGCGAGGCACAAGCCAGACGGCCCGATCTGCGTGCGGCCGAGGCGCAGCTCAAGGCGGCTGAGGCCAGTGTTGATTTCGCGCGAGCGCAGGGACGGCCAACCATCTCGCTGGGAGTCGGGCCAAGCTGGCAGAACTCGGCAGGGGTCATCACGCAGGGTGGCAGCGTGGGCGTGAGCCTGAACGTGCCGCTCTTTACCGGGTTCGATACCACTTATCGGGTACGTTCAGCATCGGCCCAGGCAGAGGTCAGGGCGGCGCAGCGCGATCGCATTCGCAATCAGATTGCGCTCGATGCCTGGAAGGCCTACCAAAGTTTGACGACGGCAACGCAAAGTCTGAAGACCACTGCAGATCTCGTGGCCAGCGCCGAACAATCCGAGCGCGTGGCGCTGGGGCGCTACAAGGCTGGCGTGGGTACTGTGCTGGATTTGCTGTCGGCGCAGAGTGCGCTGGCCAGTGCCCGGCTGCAGCGAATACAGGCGCAGCTCGACTGGAATGTTTATCGCGCCACGCTGGCTCAGACGATGGGCGCACTTGATTACACGCTGCTGCAACCGGCAGCGGAAGGAAGACCATGAAATCCATCGGCAAGATACTGATTGGCGTGACGGTAGTTGCCGGACTGATCGGCGGCGGCGTCTGGTACAGCAAACAGCGCGCAGCGCAGAATCCGGAAACGCGCTACAAATTCGCGAATGCGCAGAAGGGTGATGTCACGCAGACCGTGTCGGCCAACGGTACCCTCAATCCGCTGGTGCTGGTCAATGTCGGCACGCAGGTTTCGGGAACCGTAAAGAAACTCTACGTCGATTTCAACGACAAGGTGGTCGCCGGGCAGAAGCTGGTCGAGCTTGATCAGTCATTGCTGCAAACCATCGTCCGCCAGAGTCAGGCCAACGTGGTGAATCAACAGTCTTCCGTCGATCTGGCCAAGGCCAACGAGGCCCGGATGAAAGCCCTGTTGGCCAAGGAGTATGTCTCTCGCCAGGATTACGATGTCGCGCTGCAGGGACTGAAATCGGCTCAGGCCCAGCTGATTCAGGCCAGGGCGGCGGCCGACAAGGATCAGGTTAACCTGAGTTATTCGGTCATTACTTCGCCGGTGTCAGGCGTGGTTGTGGCGCGACTGGTTGATATCGGCCAGACGGTGGCGGCCAGTTTCCAGACGCCGGTGCTGATCCAGATTGCCCAGGATCTTTCCAAGATGGCCATCGATACCAGTTTTGCCGAGGCTGACATTGGTAGCATCAAGGAGGCGCTGCCGGTTCGCTTTACGGTGGATGCCTTTCCAAGTCGAAATTTTAACGGTGAGGTGCAGCAGATTCGCCTCAATCCGACCAACCAGCAGAATGTGGTGACTTACAACGTCCGTATCCGGGTGGATAACCCCGACTTCAAGCTGCTGCCGGGCATGACGGCTTACGTCAATATTGGCGTGCAGAAACGTGAGGGTGCTTTGCTGGTGCCCAATGCCGCGCTGCGCTTCAAGCTGGCCGATGCCGCCGAGAAAAAATCGGAAAATAACCAAAAACCCCCGTCGACCGCAGGAGCGCCTGGCCCGGGTATGGGCGCCGCAGCTAAATCCGGCGACGGCAAGGGCAAGAAGCGTGATGCCCAGAGCGGCACGGTTTACATCTTGGCCGGCGACGAGATCAAGCCAGTCAGCGTCCAGCTTGGTATCACGGACAATCGCAACACGGAAATTGTCGGCGGGGACTTGAAGGAAGGTGATCGCATCGTGATCGGTGAAAACACCAACGGTACCAAGTCACCGTCCAGCGTCGGCATGCGGATGTTCTGATGGCTGAGTCGGTCATCCGGGTGGTTGGTCTGGGCAAGTCCTACGAAACGGCGGCCGGCCTGTTTCCGGCGCTGAAGGGCGTCAATCTCGACATCCATGTCGGGGAATTCATCGCCATCATGGGGCCTTCCGGTTCCGGCAAGTCGACTTTCATGAACCTGTTGGGCTGCCTCGATACGCCGACCATGGGTGATTTCTTTCTGGCCGGCCAAAACGTTGCGCACATGGACAAGGATGCCCTGGCCGTCCTGCGCAATCGCACGCTGGGCTTCGTTTTTCAGGGCTTTAACCTGCTGCCGCGCATGAGCTTGCAGGACAATGTCGCATTGCCGCTGGTCTATGCCGGCGTCGACAAGGAAACACGACGGGCCAAGGCGCGGGAGTTGCTCGACAAGGTTGGCCTCGGCAAGTACGCCGAGTCGCTGCCCAGCCGCATTTCCGGCGGGCAGCAGCAACGGGTGGCGATTGCCCGGGCACTGGTCAATTCCCCGCGACTGATTCTCGCCGACGAACCGACCGGCAACCTCGACAGCCATACCAGCGAAGAAATCATGCGTCTGTTTGGCGAACTTAACGATGAGGGCATCACCATCGTGCTGGTGACGCATGAACCTGACGTGGCAGCGCATGCCAAGCGGCAGGTGAAGTTCCTCGATGGCGAAATTGTCAGTGATCAGCTGACGGAGCAGGTCACAGCATGACTTCAAAAATTTCAATTTTGGCCATTTTTTCCGGTCGACCGTGGAAGTCGGCTGAAACCGGCACAGAGAAGAATTTTTCATGCTGAAGGCCATGCTCGGCGAAGCCTGGCTGGCGATGGGTGCCAACCGCATGCGCTCGGCGCTGACCATGCTAGGCATGGTGATCGGTGTCGGCGCCGTCGTCATCATGATGGCCATCGGGCAGGGCGCGCAGTATGCCGTGCAGCAAACGATCAGCACCATGGGTTCCAACCTGTTCATCCTGCTGTCGGGCTCGTTCACTGCAGCGGGTGTGCGTAGCGGTTCAGCCGGGGCGCCCTCGCTTAATGTGTCGGATGCCGAGGCGATTAGCGAGCTCGACGGCGTGGTTAACGTTGCGCCGACCCATCAGGGCACACGGCAACTGGTCTATGGTTCGCAAAACTGGAGTTCGCAGGTGATCGGCACGACGCCTTCCTACCTTGAGGCCAGAGCCTGGAGCATCGTCAATGGCGCCGGCTTCGGGGATTCCGACGTGCGCTCTTCAACGCGGGTGGCGATCATCGGCAAGACGGTCGCCGAAAACCTCTTCGGTGCGGACGATCCGGTCGGCAAGACGATGCGCATCCAGCAAAATCCGTTCATCGTCATCGGTGTCCTGGGCAGCAAGGGGCAGAGCCTTGACGGCCGCGACCAGGACGATACGGTGATCATTCCGCTGTCGACCGCCCAGCGCAAGGTTTTCGGAACGCCCTTCCTCGGCTCGGTACGCATGATCATGGTGCAGGCAGATTCGCCCGATAACATGCCGCGAGTCATGGACAGCACGACTGCGCTGCTCCGCCAGCGCCACCGCTTGCGCGAAGGCATGCCGGACGATTTCTTCACGCGCAACCTGTCAGCGGCGGCCGAATCCGAAGCGGAAACGACGCGTACCATGTCCATCCTGCTCGGCGCCATCGCCTCGATTTCGCTGCTCGTCGGCGGCATCGGCATCATGAACATCATGCTTGTTTCAGTGACCGAACGGACGCGTGAAATCGGTATCCGCATGGCGATCGGCGCCCGGCAAAAAGACATCCTCAGCCAGTTTCTGCTCGAAGCCGTGATGATTTCATTTGCCGGCTGCCTGCTCGGCCTGCTCCTCGGACTGGGCGTGGCGCTCGGCATCAATATGTTCACCGGCATGGTCATTGTCATTTCCGGGAGTGCGGCGCTGATTGCCTTTGCCGTGGCCGCCGGTGTCGGTATTTTCTTCGGGTGGTATCCGGCGCAAAAGGCCGCCAAGCTCGATCCGATTGAGGCCTTGCGCTACCAATGAAATCCGGACGTCGACAGTTTCTTGTTGCCGCTGGTCTGTTGCCTCTGGTTCGGCCGCTTCGTGCCGCCGCTGGTGAGCGAGTGCTGATTGTGGGTGGCGGCTGGGGCGGTCTCTCTGCAGCCAGCCATTTGAAGCGCCTGGCACCGGCACTTGACGTTGTGCTTGTCGATCGACAGCCGGCATTCTCGTCGTTCGCGCTGAGCAATCGCTGGTTGGTTGATCGCGGTATCAGCAGCATTGAACGGCACGACTACGCCACGTTGGCTGCGGCTCGAAGTTATCGCTTTGTGCAGGCCAGCGTCGAAAATATTGATCGCACACAGCGGGTAGCTACCACCAGCGCGGGCCGGCTACCCTACGACTGGCTGGTGCTGGCGCCTGGCATTCGCGAGAACTTCAGTGCCTGGCAAGTCAATGACGTGTCGACCGTGGCTGAGTTGCAGCAACACTATGGTGGCGCCATGGTCAATGCCGCTGACCTGTCTGCGGTAAAAAAGCGGCTCGCAGTTTTCAAGCGCGGCGACCTGTTGATGACCATCCCTCCCGCGCCTTATCGTTGCCCGCCTGCGCCGTACGAGCGGGCAATGCTGATCGGCTGGTGGCTGAAAACCCAGAAGATACCGGGCAAACTGATCATCATCGACCCCAACCCGATAATGCCGGCGTTCCGGTCAATCTTGCTCGAACGTTTCAAGGACCAGATCACTTATGTGGACCACGCCAGTGTCCAGCAAATTGACCCTGTGCGTAAGACGGTGTCGACTGAAATAGATGATATCCGCTTCGACGAGGCGCTACTGTGCCCACCGCAGGAGGCGGCTGATCTGCTTTGGCAGGCCGGGTTGATCCGCCACGATGATACGGGTAGAGCCAGTGGATGGGCCGATCAGGGGGGACTCAATTTTCGCAGCGTGGCTGACGAAAGGATTTTCATCATCGGCGACGCCGCTGGATTGGTTTCGCCGCTTTTCGGGTACTACCCGAAGACCGGGCACTTGGCTAACCGAATGGGGGCGATTGTGGCCCAGCAAATTGCTGAACGTGCCGTGGGTAAAACCTCGCCGGGATTATTGCCGGAAAGCGTTTGCCACGTGTCGAGCAATATCGATCCAGACGAGCAAACGCGTATCGAAACCACCTATCGGCAACGTGGTGATGGCTTTCTGTTGCAGCAGGTCAAGCAGGTGCGTAATCCAAATCCGGATGGCGAGGATGTTGCTTGGGCCGAAACCATTTATCGGGATTTCCTGCGCCCCTGAAATATCAAAAGCCTGGATACGCGGAGCTGATGAGCAATTACGTTAAGCGGACTGACCATGCCTTGGTCAAACTTCAACCTGCGTACCTGGCTGTTCTGTAAAATGGCGCTGTTAGTTAGTGGCGTGCAAATCGAGACGGAATTCCATTGCGGTCAACCAGAAAAGTTTCGAAAAATTCGCGACGTACGGGTTGCTCAACGCTATCCTTGTCGAGCATCGTGCACGCTGTTTCACAGGTTGGATTTGAAAATTCCCGGCCTGGCGCGCCCTGAGGCAGTCCGGGAACAGCCAGGCCCAAGGCGCGTGGCTTCTCGATCAGCAACTGTTTGATGTCCTCGGCTGGCACATGTCCTTCGATGAAATAGCCGGCGACTGTAGCGCTGGGCACTGACTCCATATCCTTGGGGACTTTCAGGCGACGTTTGAGGGCATCCATGTCGTCGGTCGGCGTCACTTTCACCGTAAAGCCATTCTGGCGCAGGTGTTCGGCCCATTCTATGCACGTCAGGCAAACTGTCGGCGTAAACACTTCGACAGGGGCAAATGCTGGTGGCTCAGCCATGCCGTCTGCAGACAGCAGGGTGAGGAGTAGAAAAACGAGCTTTCTCAGCATGGCTTTCCAGCCTTGCAGCCCTTGAGTACCCATAAGGAAATAACGCCGGCCGCTTCGTCGGCTTTTACCTTGCGCGCCATTGAGCCGGCGTCGCGGCCGTTATCTGTTTTGGCCATCGGGTCGGCGCCTGCTTCGAGCATCAGTTGCGTGTTTTTAGGGCGGCTGGAGTAGGCCGCCATGTGCAAGGGGGTTGCGCCATCATTGTCTCGGGCCATGACATCAGCGCCTGCTTCAATCAGGGCTTTCATGGCCGATAGATCCGGATTGGTAGCCGCCAGATGCAACGGTGTAGAACCCATTGCTGTCCGCACATCCCGCTGTTTTGGATCTGCCTTGAGCAGGCGCCGCACGTCACTACCAGAGCCGGAGCGAGCCGCGTCGTGGATCGCATGATCGTAGCTTGTTACCTCGGCGACGCCTGACAGGGGTTGGAGCACTACGCAGAAAATTACCAGCCAAGGGAGCAATCGTTTCATCGAAATCATTCCAAAAGTTTGATTCATGCGATTTTTACCTTTAGTTAATCTGACAGCCTTGATCTACGCTAGTTTCAGCACCCCACAAATGTGGTACCAGGCACTGAAGGCAATAGGCATACTCACAGAATTGTCAAAGTGCTTAGCGCTGCTGCGACGAGCACAAAGTGACCTTGAAGCAAACGCCGCCCAACTTGTTGGCTGGACCAGCGGTTGCCATTCCGCCGTGTTGGCTTGCAATTGCTTGAACGATCGCCAAACCCAGTCCATTGCCCTCTCTTGAGTTCTCGGGGAGTTGGTAGAAGCGCTCAAATACGCGTTCGTATTCGGTTTCCGGAATGCCGATGCCGCTGTCTTCGACGGCGATCCAGGCCTCCTCGGCATCATGTCCGCAGCTAACGGTGATAGATCCGCCTTCTGGCGTATGGCGAATGGCGTTGTCGAGCAGATTCCCCAGCATTTCCTGCAAGAGCAGGGCGTTTCCATGAACAAGAACGGGTGATAGTTCAAAGCCGAGATCGATTTGTTTGCGAATGGCTACCGGGAGCCAGGTTTCTGCCACTTGTCTCACTACGTCTTCGAGCGCGATATCGGCATAGGTTTGTGCCGGCGTCGGTTCGGCACGGGCCAGGGCTAGCATCTGGTCAATCAGGTGCGATAGCCGGTGGGTGGCTGACAGGATGCCGTCGAGTTTTTTGCTGGCTTCCAGCGGGGATTCACAGGAAGCAGCTTCGACTTGGGCCTGGAGCGCCGCAATCGGATTGCGCAGTTGATGGGCTGCATCGGAAACGAAATTTCGCTGACTAGACAGTGAATGCTCCAGGCGGCGCAGGAGCTCGTTGATCTCGGTGACGACCGGCTGCATTTCCTCAGGTACACCCACCTGGACTGGGCTAAGGTCAGTCTGCGAGCGCGCTGCCAACTCGTTTCGAAGGTTTGATAATGGCGTCAGGCCCGAGCGAACACCAAACCACACGACAACGATGCAGGCAACGGTCAACAGGAGTTCGGGCAACAGCATGCCGAGGAGGATTTCCCGTACCAACGCATTGCGCTTGACGAGCGTTTCGCCGGCTAGCACGGTAAATGTCTGGTTGGCCAGTTCCAGTTGAAATGCGGCAACACGAATTGGTTCGGTTTTCAGGAAACCGTCAAAATAGTAGCGGACCTCGCTGCCAGGCGTGCGGGGGCTCTCGAGTGTCGGCATTGGCAGTCCGGGTTCGCCGTCGATCACCTCGGCATCGGGGCCGCGAACGGCGTAAAAAATACGATCAAATTTGTCGGTCAGCAAGACTGCGCGAGCTTGTTGTGTCAGTGGCAATTGCGGCTTGCCATCAACGACCTTCAACTGATCAGCGATGGCCAATGTGGTATCTAGAAGTGCGCGATCATAGGCTTTCGTTGCACTCCGCCAAGCCACCCAATAGGCCGTCGCAGCCCCGCATAGCAGCAGGGCGAGCATGGTGGGAAGCAGTCTGCGCAGCAGTTGAAAGCGGAGGCTAGTTTGCTGCATCACTGCCTTCGGAAGGCTTTTCCAGGAAGTAACCGAGACCACGTACCGTCCGTATCGTGACACCTGCTGGTTCAAGCTTTACGCGCAGTCGGGAAATGAATTTTTCGATGGCATTGGGGGTAATCTCGTCATCCCATGTATAGATTGCCTGGGTGATCTGATCCTTGTTGACAATGCGATTTACCCGGCTGGCAAGAAACTCGACTGCCGCCCATTCGCGAGCGCTTAGCTCAAGCGCCTGCTCGCCAAGCCAGGCACGCTTGCCGTCGGTGTCGAGTTTCAATCGGCCCAACATGACAAATGGTTCATGGGTGGCCTGGGTGCGGCGAATCAGGGCGCGCATCCTCGCCTCAAGTTCTACCAATGCAACCGGTTTGACCACATAGTCGTCCGCACCAAGATTGAGCAGCAGAACGCGTTCTTCGAGGTCCATGCGTGCTGACAGAACAAGGACGGGCATGGTCTGCTTGCGTCTGCGCAGCCGCTCCACGACCTTGCGGCCATCGAGCCCTGGCAGCCCGAGATCGAGAATGACCAAATCGAATGCACTGGATTCGAGCAATCGATCCGCAATTAACCCATCGCTGGCCAGTTCGACCTGATAGCCGGATTGACTGAGCGACCTGGCCAAGCCGTCGGCGAGCAGCGCATCATCTTCGACAAGCAGTATATGCATAGTGGTGGTCAGTCATTCGTCAGGCTAACTCCATAAGATATCACTCCCCATTCAACGATTCATCAATGCGACGTCTACTGCTTTCAATATTATTGCTTCCGTGCTTGTGCCATGCAGATGGCTCCATAGCGCTGTCACTGGCGGATGCGGAAGCGCTCTGGCAACAACATAGCCGCGAAATTATGCTGGCTCAGGCTGCAGTGACGGGGGCGGCGGCAGATGTCAGGGTGGCCGGCCAGCGGCCCAATCCGGATGTTTCGCTCAATGTGCTCTCCATCAGTCCGTGGTCTGGTTATGGTGCTGGCGGCTGGAGCGAAAAAAAACTGGATACGGTCTTGCGTATTGATCAGCTTGTTGAGCGTGGCGGCAAGCGGGATCTGCGGATAAAAGGGGCTGAATCCCGGCTGGAGGCAAGCCGTTTTGATCTGGATGATACGGCACGCCAGCAACTCGGCGTTCTACGCTATGCCTATTACAACCTGCGCTTGGCCCAGGAAAAACTGGTACTGGCGCACGAGACCGCGGAGCTTTATGGCCGGAGCCTGGACGCAGGGAGGCTGCGGCAGAAGGCGGGGGACATTGCGCCGGTCGATGTTTCGCGACTGCAGATCGACAAGGCGCGTGCTGATAGCGATGTCCGGCAGACGCAAACCGAACTGGAGCAGGCGCAACAGGCGCTGGCTTATCTGATTGGGCGGGAGCCGGATGCCCGGCAACTGGTAGCAGTCGACAACTGGCCGGTGCTGGCGGAGCAAGTGCTGAATGAGGCCCCCCTCGTGCAGCGCCCGGATCTGGAAGCAGCGCAGAAGCGGGTGCTTGCGGCGGAGGCTGATCGTGATCTGGCGCGTGCGAAAAAGAAGCGTGATGTGAGCATCGGGTTTCAGATAGAGCATAACCTGCAGAATGCGCCAAGCGACAGCATCGGTTTCGGCTTTAGTGTTCCGCTCTTCGCCTGGCATGAATATGAGGGCGATATCGCCCGCGCCGAGGCTGATTTTAATGTTGCCCGCTTGCAGTATGAACAGCAGCAAGCGCAAGCCAGCGGGCAGGTGGCGCAGTCAAGGAATGCGCTGCTCTCGGCACGTGATCGATACAAGCGCCTCGACAGCGGCTTGCTCACGGATGCCGAACGCGTCGCCAAGGCAGCAGAGCTAGCCTATAGCAAAGGTGCCATGGGCTTGATGGACCTCCTTGATGCACGCCGCACCTTGCGCCAGATACAAATTGAAGCGGCTAGCGCCCGCGCCGATTACGCCAAGGCATTGTCGGACTGGCAGATCCAGGCCGAATTCAGGAAACTCAAATGAAGCTGACTCTTGTTCTGTCCACTATCCTGCTGGTGCTTGCCGGCTGTACTGCCGAGCCTGAGGCCGCCAAGGAAGCGAGCATTCAGGTGAATGGCGAAATTGCCACGCTGGCCGAGCCCGATAAAGCCACTTTTCTCAAGTTGGCAGCGGTGGAACGTGATACAGGTGGCATGCTCCGTTTGCCTGGTCGTCTGGTCTGGAATGAAGAAAAGACAGTACGGGTATTTCCGCAACTGGGTGGTCGGGTCCAGAGTATCGCGGTCGACGTCGGAAATGCGGTCAAAATCAACCAATCGCTTGCCGTCCTGAATTCGCCCGATTATGGCCAGGCACTGGCCGATGCACGCAAGGCCGGGGCAGATGCGCAAGTGGCGGCGCAAGCGCTTGAGCGCAATCGACAATTGCGCGAAGCCGGGGTTGTTGCCGAAAAGGACTGGCAACTGGCAGAGGCGGCTTCGGTTGCCGCTAGGGCTGAGGCTCAGCGTGCCAGTCGGCGTCTCGCTGGGTTGGGCGGTGATGGTGACGGCGCCTATATATTGCGCAGCCCGTTGGCTGGTGTTGTGGTTGAGCGCAATCTGAACCCCGGCATGGAGTTTCGGGCAGATCAGGCGACTGCGCCCTTGTTCGTGGTGACCGATCCAGGCAGCTTGTGGATACAGATTGATGCCGGCGAAGCTGATCTGGCCAACCTGAAAGCTGGCGAGCCACTGCTGATCGAGTCCAGGCAGTTTCCCGGCGAGCGCTTCAAAGGCGTGATCCGCCATGTCGCCGATTTTGTGGACCCCGCAACCCGAACCATCAAGGTACGTGGCGAGGTGTCCAACGCCGATCGCCGCCTCAAGGGAGAAATGTTTGTCAATGCGCTGGTGGCGTTGCCGGCCTCGCAGGCGCTTCGAGTGCCGGCCTCGGCCGTCTTCCTGCTTGGCGAAAAGCGCTACGTTTTTGTTGAGGAAACCCCCGGGCGCTATCGTCGCCAGAAGGTTGAGGCGGGAAGTGAACGTGAAGGCAGGATCGATCTGCTGGCTGGCGTGAAGGAGGGCGACCGGGTAGTCACTGAAGGTAACCTCAATTTGCTCAAATTCTTCAAGCCGGCTATCGCTGATAAACAGGCAGCTAAATGATCAAGCGGATTGTTCATTTCGCGCTTAACCAGCCGCTGTTCATTATTTTCGGGCTGGTCCTGTTCATTGGCGTCGGGGTCGCAGCCTTCCGGTCATTGCCGATCGAAGCCTTTCCGGATGTCACCGATACCCAGGTCACGATTATTTCGCTTTATCCTGGACGGGCGCCGGAAGAAGTCGAGAAGCAAGTTACCATTCCGCTCGAAATTGCCTTGTCCGGAGTACCGAATTCGATCCGGATGTTTTCGCATACACAATTCGGGCTCTCCTTTATCGTCATTACCTTCGACGAAAAGCCTAGCCTGTTCGTGGCTCGTCAGCTAGTCGAGGAGCGCTTGCGCGGCCTTGATCTGCCACCCGGAGTCGAACCGGATCTGGCACCACCGGCCACTGCCACCGGCGAAATCTTTCGTTACCGTCTCGATGCGCCCGGCCTGAAGCCCACCGAAATGCGGGCTATCCAGGATTGGACGGTTGCCCGCCAGATCAAGCAGGTACCGGGCATTGCAGATGTCGTCTCGTTTGGCGGGCCGATCCGCCAGTACGAGGTGCACCCGAATCTCGCCAAACTGCGCGATTACAAGCTGACTATTGGTCAGTTGTTCTCTGCCTTGCAAAGGGCAAATGCAAACGCTGGCGGCGGCTCAGTGGCGCAAGGTAGACAGCAGTTCCTGATCCGTTCGCTCGGACTGTTAAAGTCCTCGGCCGATATCGGTCAGGTGGTGGTTGCCGAGAACCAAGGCACACCGGTGCTTGTCCGCGACCTTGCCGAGGTGGTTGAGTCCCGTGTGCCGGAGCAGGGTATTGTCGGCATCAGCGATGCCAGTGGTGATCAGGACGATGTGGTGTCCGGCATCGTACTGTTGCGCAAGGATGAAAATCCATCCATGGCGCTGGATGCACTTAAGGCCAAGGTGGATGCACTCAATGCTGGCGGGTTGCCACCTGGCGTCCAGATCATTCCGTTTTACGACCGTTCCTGGTTGATCAGCAAGACGCTGAAAACGGTTTTCAGCAATTTGCTTGAGGGGGCTTTCCTCGTCACGCTGGTTCTGTATCTCTTTCTTGCTGATTTTCGGGCGGCAGGTATTGTTGCCTCGATTATTCCCCTGGCTTTGCTCGGCACTTTCATCGGATTGTCCGTGGTCGGTATTCCCGCCAACCTGCTTTCCCTGGGGGCCATGGACTTCGGCATCATTGTCGATGGGGCGGTGATCGTTATCGAGAATATTTTCCGGCGCCTCGGGGAGTCACATCGCGATGGCGGTCACAAACCGCAGTCGCGAACCATTCAGGAGGCCGTCGTCGAAATTGGGCGGCCAACCGTGTTCTCAATGGTCATCATCATGGTTGCCCATCTGCCGATCTTCACCATGCAGCGACACGAAGGGAAAATTTTCGCGCCGATGGCTTACTCGGTGGTCGCCGCGCTGATTACATCGTTGATTCTCTCGCTGACACTGGTGCCATTTCTCTCGAAAATCGCATTCAAGAATCACGTGCCGCACGAAGAAACGAAGTTGATGCACTGGTTCATGGAAAAGTACGAGCCGGCACTGAAATGGGTACTCGCCAATGCGCGGCGCGTGCTGGTGGTTGCCCTAGCCGCGCTGGCCGTTACGGCGGCACTGGTGCCGCAACTGGGCACAGAGTTTTTGCCCGAATTGAATGAAGGCTCGATCTGGATCAACATCACTTTGCCAACCTCGGTGTCGGTCGGAGAAGCCAAAAGTGAATTGCACAAGTTGCGCCGGATCATTGCGGACTTTCCGGAGGTGAATGCGGCGATTTCCAAAGCGGGGCGCCCGGAGGATGGTACCGATCCGAAGAATATCAACATGACTGAAATGCTGGTCGACCTGAAGCCGGAAAGCGCCTGGCGCAAGGGAATGACCAAAGATCAACTGATCCGCGAGATGGAGGACAAGCTGAACGATGTGCCGGGCATCGAGCCAAGCTTCAGTCAGCCGGTGCGCGACCAGATTCTCGAGTCCATTTCGCAGATTGACGGCCAGATCGTCATCAAGCTGTTCGGCGACGATACGGTAGCACTTAAACGCTATGCCAATCAGCTGCTCGACAAGATCGGCAACGTACCGGGCGTTCTCCGTGCGTTCATTGACCGCGATGGCGACCTGCCGCAATACCGGCTCGAAATCGACCGTGCTGCCGCTGCCCGCTACGGGCTCAATGTCATGGACGTGCAGGATGTCGTCGAAACGGCCATGGCCGGCAAGGCGGCGACCGAGTTGTGGGAAGGTGACCGTCATTTCAGCGTGGTTTTGCGCCTCGACGAGCCTTCGCGCCAGCTAGACAAGCTCAAGGATGTGCTGGTGCCAACTCCGTCAGGTGCGCAGGTGCCGCTCTCCAGTCTGGTTGATTTCAAGCTGGGTAGCGGTGCCATGAATATTGCGCGCGAATCGGGGCAGCGCGTGGTGGCCATTGGCGTCTTTATTCGTGACCGTGACATGGGCAGCGTCGTTGCCGACATGCAGAATCACGCCAAGGACCTCAAATTGCCGCCGGGGTACTCGATCGCCTGGTCAGGTGAATTCGAGAACCAGGAACGCGCCATGAAGCGACTGATGCTGGTCGTTCCGTTGTCGATTCTAGTGATCTTCGTGCTGCTATTCGATGCCTTCGAGTCCTTCAAGGATGCCTTGATTATCATCTGCAATATCCCGTTTGCATTGATTGGCGGTATATTTGCATTGTTGATTTCGGGAATTCCACTCTCGGTATCGGCTGCGATTGGCTTTATTGCGCTGTTTGGACAGGCGGTGCTCAACGGGGTGGTCATGGTCAGTTATATCAATCAGTTGAAGCTTCAAGGCATGGACGCCTACCAGTCTGTTTTTCAGGGCGCTCTGTCGCGCTTGCGCACGGTGTTGATGACAGCGCTGCTGGCCATGCTCGGCCTGCTACCCATGGCGTTGTCGCACGGCATTGGCTCGGAAACCCAACGGCCCCTGGCGCTGGTCGTGATTGGTGGCCTGATTTCGGCGACCTTGCTGACCTTGTTTGTGTTGCCGGCGCTTTATTACTTCGTGGCAACGCACCCCCGGTTGGCCAGGGCATTGCATTGATGGCGTGAGAAAAAGTGCGGCTCATGTCCATCTTCCTGGTGTTATTTGCTCCAGCAGTAGCCTGGGGCGACGATCTCCCCGCTGGCAAGATCAGTGATGAAGACGTTGCGGTCGAATATCGGGATGGCACCTATTTCACCAATCTGAGCCTGCGTGTCTTTGCTCCGCCGGCACAGGTACTGGAAGTGCTGACCGATTTCGAGCATATGGCTGATTTTGTGCCGAATCTTGTATCCAGCCGTGTCGTTTCCCGCTCAGGCAACATTTTTCGTATCCAGCAGCAAGGAAACGCCGTTTTTGGACCATTTTCCTTCCCCTTCGAATCGGAACGCCGGATCGAATGCTTTCCCGATGGTCGCCTGGTGGCTCAGGCACTGTCCGGATCGACCAAATACATGCGGAGTGAGTTGCGCTATCAGGGGGTTGCCGGCGGGACGCGCATCGACTACCGGATGGAGGTGGTTCCGGATCGCTGGATTCCTTCCAGCATGGGCGTCAATCTGATGCGTCACGAACTGGCCGAACAGTTTTCGGCCCTGGCTCGTGAGATTGCGCGGCGCCAAACTCTCCGGCCACGCACCCAGCACTGATCATCCCCCGCCGTATCGGTCGGGGCATGTAGCGCATGGGCTGATATCAAATGACCAGTTGCGTACCCAGTTCGACCACGCGATTGGTCGGAATGTGGAAGAAGTCGCTGGCACTGGTGGCATTCTTCGACATCACGGCAAAGAGGCGGGCGCGGATCGGCGTCATGCCACGAGCCATCGATGGGACAATGGTTTCGCGCGACAGGTAGAAGGTCGTTTCCATCATGTCAAAGCGCTCGCCGTGACCTTTGCAAAGTTCCAGTGCGCCGGGAATGTCCGGGCTTTCCATAAAGCCGTAGCGGATGATCAGGCGCATGAACCCCTTCTGCATGCGGTGGAGGTAGATGCGCTCCATGTCATTGACAATCGGTGTGTCGGTGGTTTGCACGGTGACCAGTACGACGCGTTCATGCAATACTTGATTGTGTTTCAGGTTGTGCAACAGGGCAGGCGGTACGCCATCCTTGGCGCTGGTCATGAAAACTGCCGTGCCGTAAATACGATGAACATCGTCGATCGACTGCAGAAAATCGCTCATCGGAATGCTCTGCTTGGCCATTTCCTCAGACACCATGCGCCGTCCACGCCGCCAGGTGGTGAGTACGGAGAACGATACAAGGCCCATGGCCAGCGGAAACCAGCCGCCCTCGGGAATCTTGATGACATTGGCCCCGAAAAAGGCGATATCGACGAGCAATAGCGAGCCGGCAACCACTGCAACGATCAGCTTGTTCCATTTCCACATCAGAACCATGACAAAGGCGACAAGGACGGTGTCGATCAGCATGGTGCCGGTGACGGCGATGCCGTAGGCCGCGGCCAGGTTGGAAGAGTTTTTGAAGCCGATGACCAGGGCGACCACTGCAACGAATAGCGACCAGTTGGTGAAGGGGACGTAGATCTGGCCTTCTTCCATACCTGACGTGTGGATGATCTGCATGCGCGGCAGCAGGCCCATCTGGATCGATTGACGGGCAACCGAGAAGGCGCCGGAGATGACGGCTTGCGACGCGATGACGGTGGCTGCGGTCGCCAGGATGACCATCGGGATCAGGGCCCAGTCAGGGGCAAGGTGGAAGAACGGGCTGGCGATGGCTTGCGGATCAATCAGCAGCAAGGCGCCCTGGCCGAAATAGTTGAGGACCAGTGCTGGCATGACAAAGCCGAACCAGGCAATACGAATCGGCAGGCGACCAAAGTGGCCCATGTCGGTATATAGGGCTTCGCCACCCGTTACTGCCAGGACTACGGAGCCAAGGGCAAGGAAGGCGAGCATCGGCTGGGTGCCGATGAAAACCATTGCGTAGAGTGGATTTAGGGCCAGCAATACGGCCGGATTGGACGCAATCTGAATCAGGCCGAGAACGGCGAGAATGGAGAACCATGCCACCATGACCGGGCCGAAGAAGATGCCGACGGCACCCGTGCCGCGTTTCTGGATAAAGAACAGACCGGTCAGGATGCCGAGCGTGATGGGGATCACATAGGGCGTCAGTGTGGGTGTGATGATTTCCATGCCCTCGACGGCGGAGAGCACTGAAATCGCCGGCGTGATCATGCTGTCGCCGTAGAATAGCGCGGCGGCGAAGATACCAAGCAAGGTGATGATCCATGAGAGCCTGGGGTTCTTGGCACGCTCGGTCACTAGCGCCAGCAAGGCCAGTGAGCCCCCTTCGCCGCGGTTATCGGCACGCATGATGATGGCGACGTACTTGATGGTGACCAGTACGATGATCGCCCAGAAGACGAGCGACAGGACGCCGAGAATGTTTTCAGGCGTGACCGGGATCGGGTGATGGCCATTGAAGATTTCCTTCAAGGCATAGAGTGGACTGGTGCCAATATCGCCAAAGACGACTCCGATGGCGGCGACCGTAATGGCCGGTAAGGCTTGCTTGTTATGCGACGACATTGATACCCCTGATGCGCCTTTGGCGCTGGTTTTTTATGCTGTTCACCTTGCCGGTCCAGACTGACGGCGGACTGACGAGACTGCGAATCTAGCACTTTGCCATGACCTTTGGTATAGATCAGGATCTGAAGGACTGAATGGCAAGGAGCGTAATGTGGCTAAAATCGGACGTCATCTGATGGTCGAAGGTCGTGTGCAGGGCGTTGGCTACCGGTGGTCGATGACCGAGCAGGCGAAAAAGCTTGGCATCTTTGGCTGGGTTCGCAACCTGGCCGATGGCCGGGTTGAGGCGATGGTGATCGGTGAGGAAATGGCCGTGCTCGAGTTGATCGGCTGGGCGCAGCGCGGACCAACTCATGCAGTTGTCCAGCGCGTCAATGTAGCGATTGGAGAGGGCGATTTTCGCGCCTTTGAGCAGGCACCGAATGCCTGAAAGGCTTTTGCTGAACCCCAAAAGTACCGAAGTGACGCCTGAGCAGTATGCCTGACGCTGCGGGCTAGCGAGTGGCGCGGTCAACCGGAAAAAACGGCCAAAATTGAAAGAATTCAAAGCACTGTCGGTGCGTCATCCAGTTCGTTCGGATTGTCCGCCGTTGCCGGGAAATGGACGCCCAGTAACTGGCTGATGCGAGTGATTGCTTCGAGCATGCCGCCCCGGTAATCGCCAGCGTAAAATGCCTTCTCCATCTTGCGGCACAGGGCGTCCCACTCGCTTTGGGCAATGAGTGCGGCAATGCCACGGTCGGCCAGAATCTCTACGCGGCGGTCGACCAGTTGCACGTAAATGAGAATGCCGTTCGCTTCACGCGTTTTGGCCACGCCCAGTGATTCGAACAGTGCTGCGGCGCGGTCGCGGCAGGACTGCTTGTCGACTAGCGAACGCAGCGGCAGGGCGCCTTCGATGGCAATCCGGATCTCGCCCCGCTGTGTCGCTTCGGCGGCTTTGACTGCGGCGCCGATGGCCGTCAGATCGTCAGCCCGGAAAGCACGTCTGGCCCACCAACCGGGCGCTGACAAATGTTTGAGCAGGCGTTTCAGCATCGTTTCACCATCCCCCCGAAGCGCCGCCGCCGCCAAAGCCGCCGCCACCACCAGAAAATCCGCCACCGCCCGATGAGCCGCCACCAAAACCGCCAGGAAATCCGCCGCCGGATTGCCAGCCGCCGCGACCAAGTCGGATGAAGGACAGCGCAAAAGCCAGCAGCGCGGCAATGCCGGCAATGCCCAGCGAGGCAAAGACCGTCCACGCCAGCCAGCCAGCGACGCCGGAAATGGCCACCGACCCAAGCAGGCCGAACATGGAACGAATGACGCCGCCCATGAAGAGCACTATCAGGAGAAACGTCATTGCGTCGCCGGGATCGATGCCTGTCCGGGTGGTAGGCGCTGCGGGTGCTGGCAGCGCCTCGCCGCGGATGACCTTGTCCAGCGTTGCGACAGCCGCCTTCAAACCGCCGGCAAAATCGCCTTCGCGAAAACGCGGGGTCATCTGCTCGGCCACGATGCGCTTGGCGATGGCGTCGGGTATCGCGCCCTCCAGACCGTAGCCGACTTCGATCCGCATTTTTCGGTCATCTTTGGCGACAAGGATGATCACGCCATCATCGACGCCCTTGCGCCCGATTTTCCAGGCTTCGGCCAGCCGGATGCTGTATTGCTCGATGGCTTCCGGCTGCGTGGTCGGCAGCATGACGATGACGACTTGCGCGCCCTTGTCCTTCTCCAGCGCTGTCAGGCTGGCCATCAGGGAAGCTTTATCTTCCGCTGACAGCGTGCCGGTCAGATCAGTGACGCGCTCCGTCAGCGCCGGCAGCGCCACTTCGTTCGCGCTCCAGCCGAGTAGCGGCAGTAGCGCAAAGCACAGGACGGCAAGCCAGCGCAGCATCCGCGTTTACTTGGCCGTTGCCGGGGTGTCGAACTTGATCACGGGTGGGGCGGAAATGGCTTTCTCGTCTTCAACCGTGAAATTGGCCTTGGGCTTGTAGCCCATGACCATCGCCGTCAGGTTGTTCGGAAAGGTGCGAACAGAAATGTTGTACTGGCGCACCGTGTCGATGTAGCGGTTGCGCGCCACGGTGATGCGGTTCTCGGTGCCTTCAAGCTGGGCTTGCAGGTCGCGGAAATTGGCGTCTGCCTTCAGGTTCGGATAGTTTTCAGCGACGACGAGCAGGCGGGACAGGGCACCGGACAATTCGCCCTGCGCCTTCTGGAACTTGGCGAAGGCGGCTTCGTCATTGACCAGTTCCGGCGTGATCTTCATGCCGGCCACGTTGGCGCGCGCCTCGGTGACGCGGGTTAGCACTTCCTTTTCATGTGCGGCGTAGCCCTGAACGGTGGCGACCAGGTTGGGGATCAGGTCAGCCCGACGCTTGTACTGGTTCAGCACTTCCGACCAGGCGGCATTGACGCCTTCATCATTGATCTGGATCTGGTTGTAACCACAGCCGGACAGCAGGGTGACGATGAGGACGAGGACGGAATAGAGAGGAATGCGCATTGAAGTGGCTCCGGAAAAATGGTTCGCGGGACAGCATACCATCGTGATATTTGTGGCGAGGTAAAGATTCGTGATGCCTGCGGTCAACCGGAAAAAATGACCGAAAACGAAATTTTATTGCCAGCCCTCAACCCGATAGCTGCCGGCCGATCCTCGAAATTCAAGCCGTTTTTCGGCGCAGCAGGTGATTGACGATAAAGGTCAGTACGGCTTCGCCGCGCTGGTTGACGGCGTGATATTTCAGTCGTGCGATGCCGCGATCCGGCTTTGAATTCGACGGCCTGACCTCAAGCACCTCGATCTCGCTGTGCAGCGTATCGCCTGGTCGTACCGGGGCCAGCCAGCGCAGTTCATCGATGCCAGGCGAACCCATGCTCGACTCGGCCAGGACGCCGGACTGGATGAACAGCCGAAAGCAGATGGCCAGGCTCTGAAATCCGCTGGCAATCAGCCCGCCGTACGGAGAGTTTGCGGCTGCATTGGCATCAAGATGGAAGGGCTGGGGGTCGTAGCGCCAGGCGAAATCGATGATCTCCGCTTCGGTCAGGGTCAGGCCGGGCGATGTAAAACGCTGGCCCGGGGTCAGGTCGTCAAGAAATCGGGTATCCATGGGGCGTCTCCTCAGGGTTCAGGGGTTTTTGCATTGCGAAACAACGATGTCGCCGGCCTTGCCGCAGGGCGTCAAGGCGCCGGGGGCCGGATGCGGCGTGCCGTCGCTGTCGATTTGCGCAGCAAGCGTATGCCATTCGAGGACGCCGGTCTTGTCCAGCTTGAGGCGGAGCAGCCAGCCGAGTTTGGCTTCAGGGAAGTCGAAGCCGTCGAAGACGAAATTGCCCAGGCTGTAGATGATGGGTTTGCCTCGATAGATGTCGGCGCCCTGGGTGACGTGAGGGTGGCTGCCGACGACCATGCTGGCACCTTCGTCGATCATGCGGCGGGCGAAGGTCTGCAGGCGCTGAGTGGGGGTGGGTTCGTTTTCCCAGCCCCAGTGCATGAAGGGGATGATGAGGTCGGCGCCGGCTGCTTTCGCAGCGCGGATGTCGGAAATGACGTGATCGTCCTCGCTCCAGGCTGTGCCGGGTGAATTCGGGCCGGCTTCGAAGGCGCGCGGGATGAATTCGTTGTAGCCGAGGACGGCGATTTTCAGGCCTTTGTGTTCTATCCACAACGGCTTGTGGGCTTCGGCGAGATTCTTGCCGGCACCGAAACGGGCGATGCCGGCTGCGTCGAGCCGACGCATGGTTTCGAGCAGGGCGTCGGTGCCGTAGTCGCCGGTGTGGTTGTTGGCCAGCGTGACCGCGTCGAAACGCCCTTGCAGGACGGGCAGCGTGCGCGGGTGGGCGCGGAAGGTGAAGAATTTGGGGGTGAGGCGCGTACCGCTTTCGGCGATCGGGCATTCGAGATTGGCGATGCGGTAGTCGGCTGCCTTGAGCACGGCGGCGAAGGGTGCCAGTGGGTCGCCGCCCTTGGCGATGAAGCGCCCCGGACCGTCGTCGAGCATGATGTCGCCGGCGAAAATCAGGGTCATCGGTTCAGCCTGGACGCTGGCCGACCAAAATAGCCCGGCTGCGGCAACCGTGGCTAAAAATGCGCTTCCTGCGGTCAACCGGAAATTTCGGCTCATTTTGAAATTTCCTGTTTCAGTTCGCACCAGTATTCGAGCTCAAGTCCGTAGCGCGGTTCATAGACTTGGTTCAGGCCGGTGAAGCCGTAGCTGCGATCATGAATCAGCGGCGGATAGTTGTAGGTCGCCTGCTGGATCAGTGAACGGCCGTCTTCATAATTGCCGTAGGCATAAAGCTTGATGCTGGCCAGATCGGCTGGCTCGGTACGAAAGACGATGCGGAACTGAAGGTAGGACCCCACGTCAACCGGGGCAACGGTGTAGGGCGAGGCGGTGGGCCGGGCTTCAACGATCCGGCTTTCGCCACCGTAGTTGAGATGGCAGGCGACGCGCTCATTCGGTTCGGCATGCGCTAACGCGCTTCCTGCTAGCAGGAAGCCGAGCAGCGCGTTAGTGAGCCTTGGCATGGCCGGCCGGCTTGAGGATGATGTCGACCGGTTGAGGCTGCTTGTTCTTCATGACCGGATAAACCTTGCCGCTGATAAAGCGCAGCTTGCCACCGGCGCTGATTCGAGCAGTGATGGTGAGTCGGGCTTTCTTGCCGATCAGGTCACGGTCAACGGTGGCGCTGAAGGGGATGGGCACCTGGGCACCGTTGAGCTCATAGCGCTGTTCGACCAAGGTGCGGCCGCTTGCCTGGATACGGACGGTGATGATTGCGTCGGATGGGAGCGCATTGCGCGTCAGGTATCTGATGTTGCCGGTGACTTCCATGAAACTGCTGGTAGCGGCGGGGGGCGGTGCTGGTCGGGATGCGGCCGGCGGCATATTGCCGCGCGTGCAGCGGCGCCTGTTGCTTTTGCCGTCTTCAAAAATGGCGTCGTCGCCCTTGGTGTGCAGGCGGATGTCGCCGTTGCGATAGAGGGCTTCGCCGGCGCCTGACGGGACCAGGGGCAGGGTAATGGTTTCGTCGGCGAAATGCAGGCTTGCCTGCGGTCGACCGGAATTATCGGCAAAAAACGAAATGTTGATGTGGCTGCCATTATCGCAGGTATAGGGGATGCGCTCTTCGTCGGCATTCGCACAGAGGGGAATGAGCAGCAGTGGCAGATAGTGGAGTTTCATGGTTTTTCCGGGATGGGCAGGGTGGTCCAGTGGCCGTCCTGCAGTCCTTCTAGGGGACGGAAGGTGGCTTTGTAGGCCATCTTCCGGCTACCGGCGATCCAGTAGCCAAGATAAAGGTAGGGTAATCCGATGGCCTTGCATTGCGCTACTTGCCACAGGATGTTGTAGGTCCCGAAGCTGGCATTCGGGATATCCGGGTCGTAGAAGGTGTAGACCGACGACAGGCCGTCGTCGAGGATGTCGATGAGGCTGACCATGCGCACAATGCCGTCTTCGGAAAATTCCACCAGTCGGGTGTCGACGCGGCTTTGCAGCAGGAACTGGGCGTATTGTTCGTGGCTGTCTTCGTCCATGCCGCCGCCTGGGTGGCGAGTTTGCTGATAGCGATTGTAGAGCGCGTAATGCTCGTCGATATATACCAGCGGCAATTCACGGGCGCGCAGGTTGGCGTGGTGCTTGGCGGCGCGGCGCTGGCTGCGGTTGGGTTGCAATTCGGCAACAGGCAGGCGTACCGGCACGCAGGCGTGGCAACAGTCGCAATGCGGACGGTAGGTGAAAATGCCGCTGCGCCGGAAGCCGTTGCGGACCAGCGCGCTGTAGATCTGGCTGTCGATCAGGTGGGCCGGGGTGGCGACCTGCGAGCGTGCCTCATGGTCCGGCAGGTAACTGCACGGATAAGGTGAAGTCGCATAGAACTGAAGCAGCGAGTACGGGAGCGCAGCGTCGTCGGGCAGAGACATGGGCTACCAGACCGGATCAGCAGGGTGAGTGGGCCAGATGCTGCGCGGAGTGCCCGCCACGGTCAACGTCGATAATCGCGCCAAAAAAGAATCCCGCGGGATTTCTCGGCCGCCGAGCGAGGCGAGATGCGTGGTGTGCATTTGACAGTCAATCATGCCGAATTCGTTGTCCAGAAGATACGCCACCAAGTGCGCGAAAGCGACCTTGGAAGCATCGGTCCGATGCGAGAACATCGATTCGCCGTAAAACATGCGCCCGATGGCCAGTCCGTACAAGCCGCCGACCAGCGTTTCGCCTTCGTAAGCTTCGACTGAATGGGCCCAGCCAAGTTCATGCAGGCGAACATAGGCTTCTTTCATCTCGGCAGTGATCCAGGTGCCGTCCTGGCCAGCGCGGGGTGTGGTCGCGCAGGCATCCATGATGCCTGCGAAGTTGCTGTCGAAGCGGACGTCGAATTTTCCGGCACGCACCGCTTTGCGCAGCGAACGGGTTAGCCGGAATTCTTCCGGAAACAGCACCATGCGTGGATCGGGCGAATACCACAGCGGCAAGCCATCAACGGTACCCCAGGGGAAAATGCCTTGTCGGTACGCCATCAGCAGGCGGTCTGGCAGCAAGCCGCCGCCCAAGGCCAGCAGGCCGCCCATTTCTTCCCGGGTCTGCTCGACCGGGGGGAAAGGATCGAGTGGTCCGAGACAAGGAATCATGCGTCGCCAACCTACGCTTTGTTGATGGCGGTGACGCGAGCTGACACGCCAGCCTGACGGCGGATGCAAGGAGCACCGTCGCCTTCGATGCTGGAAGAGAAGTGTTTGCTGGCTTGGGTCATTGCGCCAGCGGATAGCTGCCAATGCCGGTCATGCCTGCGAGCACTTTGAACACCTCGGCGAGATCATGGTAATGCTCACTAAAAGCATCGACGGGCCTGGCGCTCAGTGATTTTTCTTGGGTTGCGACGAGCCATGGTGTGCCTCGTTTTCGTCAAGAAAAAGCAGATCCATACTTAATAAGTTGGTTTCCGTACCAAACTGGCTCGGCGTATCCAAACCATCGCTGACCAGAAAGCTATCGTCATGGGTGAAGTCGATGATATTGCTGTCAGGGTTGCTCTCCGGGAGCGTTGGCGCTTCGAGCTCGTCCGGTATTGGCGCAGAAGAAGCCTGGACAGCGGCTGCAAGGCTGTCTGGCATATGGGCACCGTGTTGCATCAGCAGGGCAACCACTTCCTGATGCCCTTTTCTCAAAGCCAGGCGCAGCGGTGCCCCCGGTCCATCGCTGGCACTTGCATTCACATCGGCACCGCGATTCAACAGCTCGCGGATGATGGGTAGATTGCCTTCAAAGCAGGCTGTGCGCAAAGGGAGGCCAGTGCAACCGTGCATGTCAGGCGTCTCGATATCGGCACCTTCGTCCAGTGCGCTGATGACGGCGCTTAGCCGTCCGGCATGGATCGCTTCGATCAAATTGCTTGTGGTAATTCCCTTGGCGGTCATTTTTCAATATTCTCGACTATCGGGGAATTGTAGGCAATTACAGGCACTTTGGCGAGAACTGGCTGGCTTTGAGGCTTCGCTGATACGCCATTCTTTGGCGTAAAAAAAGCGGCATGGACGCCGCTTTTGATTAGTTGCCTTCGAGTATTCGTCGGGCGCCGTTGTAACGCGCCATCCAGTAACTGTTATCCATGTTTTCGACACGAACTTCAGCGCCGGTACGCGGGGCGTGCAAGAAATGGTTGTCGCCCAGATAAATACCTACGTGCGAAAAGGTGCGGCGCATGGTGTTGAAAAACACCAGATCACCCGGTTTGAGTTGGCTGGCGTCGACCTGCTCGCCGACTTCGCTCATTTCCCGAGCGGTGCGTGGCAGGCTCGCGCCGATGCTGTTCTTGAATACCAGACGCACGAAACCACTGCAGTCAAGGCCGTTAATCTCGTCATTGCCACCGAAACGATAGCGAACACCAACCAGCTTCAGCCCTTGCAGGATGACATCCTGCGCGGCGTTGGTGTAACGTTCAAAAAACGACTGTTGATCTTCTGACTTGCGGACTGGTTCTGCTGCGACGGACGCTGTGACTCCACCGACGAGCAGCGAAGTGGCAAGAAAAAGGGAGGCAAGTGTTTTTTGCATAGCTTTGCAATATATTTGAAAAGTGAGCAACTGTAAAGTCTGAGAAAAATCACCAAGCGTAACTATGTTCATCCTCCGTAATTATGAATACAATTTCCCTCCCGAGGAGTGAGGCAAACTATGGATTCTTTCAAGGTATTGCTCATTGAAGAATGCGATGGCAAGGTAAGCAGTGGTTTTGCCCAGCTGAATGAAAGTCAGCTGGATAGCGGCGATGTCACGATTCGGGTTGCATACTCAAGTATCAATTACAAGGATGCGCTGGCGGCGACAGGTGCGGGCAAGATCATTCGACGCTTTCCGTGCGTCGGTGGTATCGATCTTTCCGGTATGGTCATCGAGAGTAGCGATGCGCGCTTCAAGCCGGGTGATCCGGTCATTGCGACAAGTTTCGACATTGGCGTTGTGCATCATGGTGGCTACGCCGAAGTTGCCCGCGTGCCGGGAGATTGGGTGGTGCCGTTGCCCGACGGCTTGTCGCTTTACGATGCGATGGCCCTGGGAACAGCTGGGTTTACTGCTGCGCTGGGCATCGTGCGCATGGAAGAAAATGGACTCCGCTCAAAAAAGGGACCGGTGATCGTTACCGGCGCGACTGGCGGGGTTGGTAGCCTGGCTGTAGATATGCTGTCCAGCATCGGCTATCACGTGGTCGCGCTGACCGGAAAAGAGAGCGAGGCTGACTACCTGCGCCGCCTTGGGGCGGCAGAGGTGATGTTGCGGCAGAGTCTGGATTTGTCAAAAATCAGGCCGCTGGATCGGGCGCGCTGGGCCGGCGCGGTCGACAACTTGGGGGGCGATGTGCTGGCGTGGATCGCCAGCACCATGGAGCAGGGCGGTACGATCGCCAGTATCGGGCTGGCTGCAAGCATGTCGTTGAACACTACTGTGGCACCGTTTATCCTTCGTGGCGTTTCCTTGCTTGGGGTGGATTCTGGCTATATCCGGGAACCATACCGTAGTGGCGTCTGGCAGCGTTTGGCTAGCGACCTGCGGCCGCCGCATCTGGCTGAAATGTCCCGTCGTATTCCTTTTGATGACCTGCCGGCTACCTTTGGTGACTATATCGCCGGGCGCGCCAAGGGACGAGTGGTGGTGGAAATTGCCGGAGGCTGACGTGGCCGATTTGCCACGTATCCTGATCGTTGATGACTCCCGGGTTGTCCGGGTGTCGCTTATTCAGCATTTGAAGGGGTATTACGAAGTCCGCGAAGAATGTGATGGGGAGGCTGCGTGGCAGTCACTGGTGGTCGATCATTCGATCCGGGCAGTGATTTCCGATTTGCAGATGCCCAAGCTGAACGGCTTCGAGTTGCTTGAAAGAGTGCGTACGTCAAAGCTCCGGCGTTTGCAGCAGTTGCCGTTCATTCTGGTTTCCGGTGAAGAAAGCGAAGAGGAGCGAGCCAAGGCCAGGACGCTGGGGGTTTCCGATTTTGTGACGAAGGGTGCGGGAAGTACCGAGGTACTGACCCGTCTGAATAACTTGCTGGTCTTGAGCAGTGCCAAGGAGAACCTTGAGGCTGGTCGCGAGCAGATGGTTCAGGATCCGGTGAGCGGATTGTTTACAAGAAAATATCTGGAATTACAGGCAGCACAGGCGCTGTCGCATGCGGCCAGGCATGGCCTTGATGTCAGCGTGATGGTCCTTGGTTTTGACGGCTTTGACGGATTGCGCGAGCGTCTGGGGGCGAATGTGGCCGACGAAGTCAGCAATCGTTTCGCCAAGATGCTGGCGGGCAAGATGCGTCAGGAGGATAGCCTGGGCCATTTTAGTGCTGGACAGTTTTCGATCATTTCACCCGGAACGGCGCCGGCCTTTTGTGCCACCTTTGCCGAACGTGTGCGCGAAGCAGTCGAGGTGGCGCGGTTATCGGTTCAGGGAGAGACGGTTGCGCTGACGGTCAGCATTGGATTGGCCAGCGTGCCGACGGATCGCGTCAGTTCGGCCGGCGCTTTGCTCGATCTGGCAGGGGAACGGATGCGGGCAGCCATGCTTGCCGGGGGAAATCGAACAGAATCGGGCGGAATTTTGCCGGCTACACGGCCGATTTCAATCCATCATGCGCTGGAATTGTTGGAAGCCAATCGGCAGGCGCCGGTCATTCCACATCTGCCGTCGCTGGCCGAGCGCCTGTTGCCTTTGATGAGCTTGATGAATCAGGAATTGGGACTGAATTTGCCAGTGGCGGAGATTGAGTACCTTTTGTGCGAACGGAAATTAAATAATAACTAGTCCGTTCTTCGTTGTGAGTTGTGCAGGAAAACCTAGCTAGAGGGAATTTTATGGCGACATACAAAGAGTTTCATCAGTACTCGATCGAAAAACCGAATGAGTTCTGGACTGAGCAGGCCCAGCTTGTTGATTGGAATGAACCGTTTACCCAGGTTTGCGACTATTCCCGTCCCCCATTTGCCAAATGGTTCGTTGGCGGCAAGACCAATCTCTGCCACAACGCGGTTGACCGTCATGCCGCAAAGCGTCCAAACGACAATGCACTGATCTTCATTTCGACTGAAACGGATGAAGAGACGGTTTACAGCTTTGCCGAACTGCAGCGTGAAATTGAGCGCATGGCAGCGATTTACCAGAGCCTTGGTGTCAAAAAAGGCGATCGTGTCCTGATTTATATGCCGATGGTCGCCCAAGCATGTTTTGCCATTCTGGCAGCAACCCGTATTGGTGCTATCCACTCGGTGGTGTTCGGTGGTTTTGCATCCGGATCGCTGGCAACGCGTATCGACGATGCCAAACCCGTGCTGATCGTTTCCTCGGACGCCGGCATGCGCGGTGGCAAGGCTGTTCCTTACAAGCATCTGCTTGACGAGGCCATTGATCTGGCTGAACACAAGCCTGCCAAGGTGCTGATGATTGATCGTGGGCTGGATAAGGCTTACAACAAGGTTGCCGGTCGTGATGTCGACTACGCTACCGAACGCGCCAAATTCATGGATGCCAAGGTGCCGTGCGAATGGTTGGAGTCATCAGAACCTTCCTACATTCTTTACACCTCGGGGACGACCGGCAAGCCGAAGGGCGTGCAGCGCGACACCGGCGGTTATGCCGTGGCACTGGCTTCCTCGATGAAGCACATCTACTGCGGCGGCGAAGGTGAAACCTTCTTCTCGACCTCGGACATCGGCTGGGTGGTCGGTCACTCCTACATCATCTATGGTCCGCTGATTGCCGGTATGGCCACCGTGATGTACGAAGGCACGCCGCTGCGTCCGGATGCTGGCATCTGGTGGCAGATTGTCGAGAAATACAAGGTGACGGTCATGTTCTCGGCGCCGACGGCAGCACGGGTGCTGAAGAAGCAGGATCCGGCTTTCATGCACAAGTACGACCTGTCTTCTTTGAAGCACATCTTTATGGCCGGTGAGCCGCTGGATCAGCCGACCCACGAGTGGTTCATGACCGAGTTGCAGAAGCCGGTCATCGACAACTACTGGCAGACTGAAACCGGTTGGCCGATGCTGGCCGCGTTGCCGGGTGTCGAAAACACGCCGATAAAGTACGGTTCGCCGTCGTTCCCGGTTTACGGCTACAACCTTCAGATCTTCCGTGAAGACGGTTCGATCTGCGGTGCCAACGAAAAGGGTATTGCCGCTGTCATTCCGCCGCTGCCGCCAGGCTGCCTGTCTACCGTCTGGGGTCAGGACGATCGCTTCGTTTCAACCTATTTCACGCTGTTCAAGGACCCGCTGGTTTACTCGTCCTATGACTGGGCGATCAAGGATGACGACGGTTATTACACGATCCTCGGCCGTACTGACGACGTGATCAACGTTGCTGGTCACCGTCTGGGTACCCGTGAAATCGAAGAGGCCATCCAGAATCACCCGGCGATTGCCGAAGTGGCTGTGGTTGGTGTCGAGGACAAACTCAAGGGCCAGGTGCCAATGGCGTTTGCAGTTGTCAAGGACGCCTCCAAAATTGCTACGCCAGAGTTGGTAAAGGCGCTGGAGAAGGAAGTGTTTGGCACGGTCGACGGCATTCTCGGTGCCATTGGCCGTCCGGCTCGTGTGCACTTCGTGACCGGCCTGCCGAAAACCCGTTCAGGCAAGATGCTGCGCCGCTCACTGCAGGCATTGGCTGAAGGCCGTGATCCCGGCGATCTGACGACCATCGACGATCCTTCCACGCTGGAGCAGATCAAGAACGCGCTGGCAAGCTAAGCGAAATTCATGCTTGATCTAGCCCGCCGATGCGAGTCGGCGGGCTTTTTTTTGCGGCAGAAATTTCAATTTTTGCTTTTTTTTCCGGTCGACCGTGGGAATCGCTTTGCTTGTCGTGGCCGGGAAAGACTAAGTCATGAAAAGGCTTTTGATCTGGTGCACAGTCTGCCGAGAGGGCGGGTGGTAGAATGCCCGCCAGTTCTACCACTCTGTCGCATTGAGCAAATGATTTACGAAACCGTCGCTGCCGTTGATTTGGGCTCCAATAGCTTCCGTTTGCAGGTCGGACGGGTTGTGGATGATCAGATTTATACACTGGACTCAATGAAAGAGCCGGTTCGCCTGGCTTCAGGTCTGATGCCGGACAAGCGTCTGGATGCTGCCGCCCAGGCGCGCGCCCTGGATGCGCTACGCCGTTTTGGCGAACGTCTTGGCGGTTTGGACAAGGGCGCGGTGCGGGTTGTAGCGACCAATACCTTGCGTGTGGCAAAAAACTCGACTGAATTTCTCCCCTTGGCGGAAGAGGCGCTGGGCTTCCCCATCGAGATCATTGCCGGTCGTGAGGAGGCTCGCCTGATCTACATCGGCGCTTCCCATTCAATGCCACCGGCGGCGCACAAGCGTTTGGTCATTGACATTGGCGGTGGCTCCACGGAATTCATCATCGGCAAGCGTCACGAGCCACAATTGATGGAGTCCTTGTACATGGGCTGCGTCAGTTACACGCTGCGTTTTTTTCCTGATCGCCGGATCGATCGCAAGCGTTTGCGCGAAGCGCAAGTGGCGGCAGCCAAGGAAATTGAGTTGATTGCCCATGATTACCAGCGCCTTGGCTGGAAGGAGGCGGTGGGCTCCTCCGGGTCGGCTAGAGCGATTGCCGATGTGCTGGAACTGAATGCCATGAATCCGAATGGCGAAAGCGGCATTACGCGAGTCGGGTTGGAAAAATTGTGTGCGCTGCTCATCAAGGCCGGCTCAGCTGAAGCGCTGGATCTACCCGGTGTCAAGGGGGATCGCCTGCCGGTATTTCCCGGCGGTGTGGCCATCATGTCGGCGATCTTCGAAGAGCTCAATATCGAACGAATGTCCTACGCTGATGGTGCGTTGCGCCTGGGCGTTCTGTATGATTTGCTCGGCCGCTTTCATCAACATGATATGCGGGATTCGACGGTTGCTCAATTCCGGCGCCGCTATCAGGTGGAGGGGGACCAGGTCGAGCGTGTCGAGGCGACTGCAATTTCGGCGCTGACGCAGTTGGCCGATGGTGCGCCGACCGAAGCCGACTTGCAGTTCATGTCCTGGGCCTGCCGTTTGCACGAAATCGGCATTTCCGTGGCCCACAACGCTTATCACAAGCACGGCGCCTATATTCTGGCGCACGCAGACATGCCGGGCTTCTCGAGGAAAGATCAGGGGCGCCTGGCCATGCTGGTCCTCGGCCATCGGGGCAAGCTCGAGAAACTGGGGGCGCTACCGGCAACTGATAGCGCGTGGGATCTGATTTTCTGTTTGCGATTGGCCGTGTTATTGCATCGCACGCGTGATGATCGGGCCATTCCGGACTGGCGGGCAAGCCGGAGCGGCAATGGCTATCTGATTGAATTACCCGCTGCCTGGCTGGCTGCTAATCCATGGACGGCTGCTGCCTTTGGCGAAGAGGCAGTGGTTTGGAAACAACTGGGTCGGGAGTACATCGTCCACTCCAAGCCGGCCAGGAAAATCGCGTGAGCGAGCTCCCCTGCTTGCGTGTCGAGCCGGGGAGGGTAGTACTGTCCGGCAGCTGGACGCTGGCTGAAATGCTGCCGCAGATGCCGGCCTTGCAGCTTGAGTTGGCTGCGCATTCGGAAACTTCCAGCCATTGGGATTTATCGGCGGTCACCCGGCTGGATAGCGCCGCTGCAGTACTATTGTGGCGTACTTGGGGATTGGCTTGGCCGGCGAGCTTGGCGGTCAGCGACTTGCACCGGCAATCACTTTCGAGAGTTGCGGAATTGCCTCGGGAATTACCTGAGCACGTAAGGCCAAGGGTAGTCTTTCCGGAGATGGTCGGGGCTTTGTTGCTGAAGGCAATGACCAATCTGAAAGGAATGGTTGTGTTGTTTGGGCAACTGCTCCTCGATACGGCTTATCTTTGTCGCCATCCGATGGACATTCCGTGGAAAGAGTTCACGGCTAACGTCTACAAGGCGGGGGCGCAGGCCTTGGCCGTCACAGCGCTGGTTGGCTTTCTGATCGGTGTGACCATCAGTTATCTTTCAGCGCTGCAACTGAAAAGTTTTGGCGCAGATTTGTTTATCGTCAATATTCTCGGCATCTCGATCGTTCGAGAATTGGGGCCGGTCCTAGTGGCTGTGCTGGTGGCCGGGCGTTCAGGTTCGGCGATGACGGCTCAGATTGGCGTGATGCGGGTGACCGAAGAAATCGACGCATTATCGACGATGGGAGTCTCGCGGAGCATTCGTGTCGTTTTACCCAAGATTTTCGGGTTGACCGTAGCAATGCCCTTGCTGGTGTTGTGGACGTCGGCGGTGGCCTTGCTGGGCGGCATGCTAGCTGCCTTGCTTCAACTTGATTTGTCGCTGGTTTATTTTCTCGAAAATTTGCCGCGAGCACTGCCGGTGGCGAATCTGCTCATTGGCTTGAGCAAGGGCGTGATGTTTGGCTTTGTCATCGCCATCGTCGCCTGTCATTTCGGATTACAGGTCAAGCCGAATACGGACAGCCTGTCGGCAAATACAACCAGCGCGGTAGTAACGGCAATTACCACGGTCATTCTGGTCGATGCGATATTTGCAATATTCACCCGCCAGATCGGCGTGCCGCAATTATGAAGCAGGCACCTGTCATTGAACTGAGCGACATCTGTACTACTTTTCGCGGGCAGGTAGTTCATCGCGACCTCTCGTTACGGGTAGAAGAAGGTCAGATCGTTGGCTTGCTCGGCGGGTCGGGCAGCGGCAAGACCACGCTGCTGCGGGAAATACTGGGTCTCCTGACACCTGATTCAGGTATCGTGCGGCTCTTTGGTGTCGATCTCAACGATCCGGATGTCGAGGTGCAGCGTGACCTGCGCCGGCGTCTTGGCATGTTGTTTCAACAGGGAGCGCTGTTTTCCGCATTATCCGTTTTCGACAACATTGCTTTCCCCTTGCGCGAACTGCATTGCCTCGATACGGACTGGATTCGCCGCCTGGTGCACCTCAAGCTGGCGATGGTCGGGCTGGAACCAGTGCATGGAAAACTGATGCCGGCTGAACTGTCGGGGGGAATGGTCAAACGTGTTGCTTTGGCGCGTGCGCTGGCGTTGGAGCCGGAGCTCTTGTTGCTCGATGAGCCGACTGCAGGCCTTGATCCTGATCGGAGCCAGAATTTTGTCGAGCTTGTCGGTGACCTGCAACGCGAGCTTGGATTGACGGTAATCATGGTGACCCACGACCTTAATACGCTTGCAGGTCTGGCTAGCCACGTGGCGGTGCTGGCGGATCAGCACATCATCGCCTTTGGCCCGAAGGCCGAGGTCATGACTGTCGATCACCCTTTTGTAACCGGCTTTTTTGGCGCAGATCGCCGGAAACTGCTTTAATGGGTAGTCATGGAAAACAAGTCATATGCCTTCGCTGCTGGTCTGTTCGCGCTTCTGCTTGGCGTTGCTGCGCTTTTGGCCCTGTACTGGCTGAGCGGCGGCAAGGACGAGTCACATGAATATATTGTCGTAACCAAACAGAACATAGGTGGACTTAATCCGCAGGCGCAAGTTCGTTACCGGGGAATACGAGTTGGCAAGGTCAGCGATATCCGTCTTGATCCTGAGGATTACAGCAATATTCTGGTGACTATTTCGGTCAATGGCGATGTGCCGCTGACCAAGGGGACTGTCGCCAAACTGAACTATCAGGGGGTCACGGGGCTGGCGCATATCCTCTTGCTGGAAACCGGCAAGGATATGGAGCCTTTGAAACCGAATGATGATCAGCCGCCGCGTATCACGATGATCCCTTCGTTGCTCGAGGAACTCGGTGAGACCGGAATGGCAACGCTGAAGCAGGCGCGCCAGATGATGGTGAGCGCCAATGCCATGCTCAATGACGAGAATCGTGCTCACCTCGCGGCGACGCTGGTAAATCTGGAAGCTGCGTCGGTCAGCATGAAGCCAGCGCTTGAGAATCTGAATGTGACCTTGGGTCAAGTCAAAAAGCTCCTTGACGATCGCAATATCAAGCAGTTGTCGAAAGCTGCAGGTGAAGTCGGGCCATTGCTATCCGATACGCGTATCCTGATCGGCAAAATGCAGGTGGCGACAGACAAGCTGGATGTGGCCATTGGTGATGCTTCGGCCGGCGGAACGTCAGCGCTGATGCCGCGTCTGAACGAGCTGGCGACAGATTTTTCTATGACTTCTCGTCAGTTGAGCCGCGTACTTCGCATTTTGGAAGAGTCGCCACAAGGCCTTGTTTTTGGCGCCCCAGCTCAATCGCCGGGGCCTGGTGAAACCGGGTTCAATCCCGCCAAGGAGAAATGAGATGCGTTGGTTCATCACGCTTCTGCTTTGCCTCCTTGTTTCTGCTTGTTTTACTTCCGGCAAACGTGGCGGTGACGTTGCCATGGCTACTTATGATTTTGGGCCGGCAGTGCCACGCCTTCTCGCTGAGCCACGCAAGCAAGCCTTGGCGGTCGAGGTTCGGGCACCACTATGGTTCGATTCACTGGGCATTGATTATCGGCTGCTGTATGTTGATGCAGCCCGTTTGCGTGAATATGCAAGAGCGCGCTGGGCTGGGCCTCCCGCCCAATTGATCCAGCAGCGCTTGATGCAGCAACTTGATCTTGTCAGGGCTGGGCAGGGACAAGCCCGTTGTCTCTTGCGTGTGGAGATCACGGAATTCAGTCAGGTTTTTTCCTCCCCGGAAAGCAGCAAGGGAATTTTGCAAGGGCGGGCAGTGCTGCTTGATCGCTCGCGTCGCCAGCTGGCCGAACTTGATCTGAACCTGGAGCAATCCGCTTCCAGTCAGGATGCGTCAGGGGGCGTCAAGGCGATGACTACCAACGTGACTCGACTGGCGATCGATCTTCAGACTTGGGAGCAAGGTTTGATCGAGAGCGGAAAAGCCGCTGGCTGTTCAGGCTAGTTTGAAATAATTCGTTCAGCGATGCGTTGTTTCAAGCCTGCAAGATCTTGGTCGAATTGCGCGTAATGCATCAATGACAATCCAAAAACGCAGGCATAAAGCAGCAGGCTGCGGCTTTTTGCTTCGGCGTCTGACATGCCGGTGGCAACGAATAATTTGCGCGTACATTCCAGTCGATAAAGATCAACGGTTTCAACGACTTTAGCCGCAAGTGGGTCATGTCGTGCCCAGTCGCGTATCGCCAATTCAATAGCCATGCCCTTGCGATTTTTGCTTGCGCCATATAATTCGATAGCGTACTGCAATTGATCTCGTTCATTGCCGGTGGTGACCGAGGTTGTCTTTTCTATGTCGAGGATGCGTCCATTTTTCCATTGATCCAGAACGGCATCCAGAAGGGCTTGGCGATCCTTGAAGTGCCAATAGAAACTTCCCTTTGTTACACCACATTTCTTGGCCAGTACCTCGACGCGCAGCCCACTGATGCCGTCCCGTGCCAAGACGTCAGTGGCCTCATTGACCCAACGCTCCGGGTCAAGTTGAGTGCGTGCTGCTGCAACTCGGCTACGCAGCTTGAGTGATGGGGTTATGATTGCAGACTTGACAGGTTTATTTTCCATACGCTACCGTATGCTTTTCCATACGACACAGTATGTTCATTGTGCTGGCTGGGTGATCGCCTGTCAAACCGGCGAGGCTATTTGAAGAAATTCAACCGAGAAAAAGGAGATGCTTGTGAAGATTCTTGTCCCAGTAAAACGGGTAGTAGATTACAACGTCAAGGTACGCGTGAAGGCAGACGGCACGGGCGTTGACCTGGCCAACGTCAAGATGAGCATGAACCCCTTTGACGAAATTGCCATTGAAGAAGCCGTTCGGCTCAAAGAAGCCGGCATCGCCACCGAAGTCATTGCCGTCAGCTGCGGCGTTGCCGCCTGTCAGGAAACCCTGCGCACCGCCATGGCCATTGGCGCCGACCGCGGCATTCTCGTCGACTGCGGCGATATCGACCTCCAGCCGCTGGCCGTCGCCAAGCTCCTCAAAGCCCTTTGCGACAAAGAACAACCCCAAATCGTCATCTGCGGCAAACAAGCCATTGACGACGACGCCAACCAGACCGGGCAAATGCTCGCCGCCCTGCAAAACTGGCCGCAAGCCACCTTCGCCTCCAAAGTCGTCATCGCCGGTGGCAAAGCCACCGTCACCCGCGAAATCGACGGCGGCCTCGAAACCCTCGAAATCAATCTCCCGGCCGTCATCAGTACCGACCTGCGCCTCAACGAACCGCGCTACGCCACGCTCCCCAACATCATGAAAGCCAAGAAAAAGCAGCTCGACACCGTCAAGCCCGCCGACCTTGGTGTAGATGTCGCCCCGCGCCTGACCACCCTCAAAGTTGCCGAACCCGCCAAACGCTCCGCCGGCATCAAGGTCACCGACGTCGCCGAACTCGTCAACAAGCTTCGCAATGAGGCGAAAGTAATCGCGTGAGCTACCGAGCAGGGGCCCCGCTAGCGGGGATGCGAGTAAAGCGAATCATGATTCGCCGCCGAAACCCCAGTCTTCAATCGACCACCGGCCGCTCTGAGGCGGCCTAAGGGAGAACCGAATGTCCATATTAGTTATTGCCGAACACGACCACACCACCCTCAAGGCCGCCACTCTCAACACCGTCGCGGCCGCCCAGAAGATCGGTGGCGAAGTACACCTCCTCGTCGCCGGTGCCAACTGCAATGCCGCCGCCCAGGACGCCGCCACCCTCAGCGGCGTGACCGTCGTCAAAGTTGCTGACGCCGCCCACTACCAAAACCAGACCGCAGAAAACCTCACCGCCCTGGTCATCGCCAACGCTGCCGGCTACAGCCACATCCTCGCCCCGGCCACCACCTTCGGCAAGAACCTCATGCCCCGCGTCGCGGCCCTGCTCGATGTCGCTCAAATCTCCGAAATCACCGGCGTCGAATCGGCTGACACCTTCGTCCGCCCGATCTACGCCGGCAATGCCCTCGCCACCGTCAAGAGCGCCGACACCGTCAAAGTCATCACCGTGCGCACCACCGCCTTTGACGCGGTCAACCGGGAAAATGCCGCCAAAATCGAAAACATCAGCCCGGCTGCCGACACCGCCCAATGCACGCTGACCCACCGCGAACTCACCAAGTCCGAGCGTCCCGAACTCGGTGCCGCCAAGATCATCGTTTCCGGCGGTCGTGGTCTGGGCAGTGGCGAGAACTATCACACCCTGCTCGAACCGCTCGCCGACAAGCTCGGTGCAGCGCTGGGCGCCTCCCGTGCCGCCGTCGATGCCGGCTTTGTGCCCAATGACTATCAGGTCGGTCAGACCGGCAAGATCGTCGCCCCGCAGCTTTACATCGCCGTCGGTATTTCCGGCGCCATCCAGCACCTTGCCGGGATGAAGGAGTCGAAAGTCATCGTCGCCATCAACAAGGATCCCGATGCGCCGATCTTCCAGGTCGCCGATTACGGCTTGGTTGGCGATCTGTTTGAACTGGTGCCGCAGATGGTCGGCGCTGTCAGCTAATGCCACAAAATCCGAGGCTGGCACTAGAATAGCCATGTGAATCTGACAGATACCCTGATGGGCGAAGCGTGGTACTGGGCGGCTTGGGTCGTCTGGGTACCACTCTTCGCTTTTTGTATTTGGCGGGCGCCATGGGCGCGCCTCAAAGATTCGGAGCAAATGAATGTATGGCTCGGCATGGTCGTACTGCTGACCCTGGTTTGGAGCATGAAGGCGGGGGTCCGACCTGGTTTGACTTTTCATTTGCTGGGTGCAACCGCATTTAACTTATGTTTCGGGCCATATTTGGCTTTTGTAGGGCTGTGCCTGGTGACCGCAGGGATTACCCTGAACGGCGCTGCGGGGCCATTCGCCTTTGCCGCAAATGCCTTGATGCTGGCAGGACTAGGCGTCGGATTGAGTCAGTTTTATTACCGGATTTTCTCCGGTATGCTGCCCAAGCATTTCTTTGTATACATCTTCATAAACGGATTTTTGGGTGCTGCACTCACGATTGTCGGCGTTGGAGCGGCTACAACACTAATGATGGCAATGGTTGGCGCCTATGAGTGGAGCTATTTATTCAGCGAGTATTTCCCGTATTTTCTCTTGCTTGCTTTCTCGGAGGCATCGCTGTCCGGAATGTTGATGACGCTGTTCGTTGTTTACCGCCCTCATTGGGTCGTGAGCTTCGATGATTCCAGTTATCTGGCTGATAAATAAAAGTTACAATTCGAATAATTTGTTGTCATTGGGGGCTGTCTCTTTGAATCGCTTTGCTCTTCGCTACTCCTTGCCGATATTTCTGTTGGCTTTGTCAGGAAGCGTTTCGGCGGTTGGCCTCGGCGAATTGCGCGGACAGCCAGCCTTGGGTGAGCGCATACAACTGGAAATAGACCTTTTAGGTGGCGACACACAAAAGCTGGATGCCGGTTGTTTTCGTCTGGTGCAGCCTGCCGGTGGCGGCGATTTCCCATGGTTGAAAAAAGCCACACTTCGTGTTCGCAAGGGCGCGCGCCCCGTTCTCGAAATTGCTTCTGATACCCCGTTGCGCGAACCCATCATGCAATTGGCGGTTCAATTGGGTTGCGGATTGGAGATCTCACGGGACTATATCCTTTTGGCTTCGCCGGTTAGCACTACCGCTTCGCCACGTGTTGAACCGCGCGCTCAGGAAGTGGATGCTCGTATTTCCTCGCCGCCAGTTCGTCGGCATGTAAAGGTGCGTTCGGTAGCGCCTGCTGCGGCTGATGCTCCTCCAAAGTTGACGCCAAAGCGAACGAAAAAATCGTCTACAGCCGTTCGATTGCCGGATCGCCTTCTATTATCGGATGATGTGGTTGGTGAGCCATCGCTGCGATTGGCAACCGAGCTTCTGAGCGCAGAGACTGAGGTCAAAGAAGAGCAGCGAGAAATTCTGCGTCTTGAGTACCGAATGTTGATGGCTATGCAGCAACAGGCTACTTCTCAAATGGCTACGGCTGAAAAATTGAGAAATATGGAGTCCACGCTGGGAGAGCTACAGCAGCATGCCGCCGGTTTTGCTCAGCGCGTTGAAAATAGTGGAAGCGTACCTGTTGCTGCTACGCAAACTGCGCCACAGTTGGCCCCGCCTGTTGCAGGAGAGTCTCGTCCGGGAAGTGCTGATAAGCCAGTCTCAAGGCAGCCTCCTCCGCATCAGCTCGACACCAACGATGGCGGATTGTCCGAATGGAGCCTCTATGGTGTTCTGATCGGTACGGTGCTCGGGATTGCCGGGTGGCTTGGTTGGCGTACTTATCGCAATAAGAAACTGGACGATGACGAGCGCGACTTCCCGATTCCTGTACCTGCGCTCAAGGTTGATCCGAAGCGATCCGATGAACATGTAGAGCGGGGGGGCATTGATCTTCCCTTTGAGCCCGCTGCCATGGGCATGCCGATGCAGGTAGATCTCGAACTAGATACTGGAAACGAAGACCGATCACGGCGTTCAGAAGTGCCTGAAGTGGTGCCCGTGCAGGGGCAGGATTCGATAATGTCCATGAGTGCTACAACGCTGGACGAGCATTTTGAGGCTAATCCAGTCATGGAGCTGGCGGACATCATGCTCTCCTTTGGTCGGGTAAAAGGTGCAGCTCAGGCATTGCAGGAATATATCGACAATAATCCTCAAGAAGCCTTGCAACCATGGATTCGTTTGATGGATGTTTACCGGATGGCTGGCATGCGTGCGGAGTTTGAAAACGTTGCACGAAATCTCAACATGCATTTCAACGTTGAGGTGCAGAATTGGGATGATGGGGCTGCGGCGATCAGTGTTCCCTCTTCCGAAGCGGCCGGTGGATTGCCGCTTGCCCCTCGGGCGACATGCCTGGAGGACTTGCCACGTCTGATGAATACGGTAATCGGCTTGTGGAACGCGGGTGATGTAGTCGGCTATTTATATCAGTTGCTGCGTGACAATCGCGGTGGTCAACGCATGGGCTTTACCCTTCCGGTTGTCGAGGATATTTTGTTCCTTATCGAGTTGAAAGAAACTGCCAATCGCATGGAGAGCCTCACCTGAGTGATAGCTCGCCCCGTTGTTGGCGTTGTCGCTGAGGGCGGCTGGTAATTGCGAGCGAGCAATGATCACCCTCCATGGAATTGATATTGATGGGGCGAATGGATGCGGCGCATCTAGGTTTGCGGCACTCTAACTGTTCCTGATTATTTTGACCCCGGCTCGTCGTTTTTCTGAGTCAGCCATCTTTGCCTGCTAGCCCTCTGGCTATTGTTGACGATAGTTTTTTGCAGGTCGTATTCGTATTCAGCCAAAACCTTGCGGATGTTGTTATAATCTTGGGCTTTTCAACCTTGCCCTACCGCACCCGCATGGCGGAGGGTATATCCCAAAAGGAGATTGCATGCGCCATTACGAAATCTGCTTTATCGTCCATCCGGACCAAAGCGAACAAGTGCCCGGCATGGTCGAGCGCTACCGCGCTATTGTTAGTGCCAAAAACGGTATGATTCATCGTCTGGAAGACTGGGGCCGCCGTCAACTGGCTTATCCGATCCAGAAGATCCACAAGGCTCACTACGTCCTGATGAACATCGAGTGCGACGGCGAGACGCTGAATGAACTCGAACATTCGTTCAAGTTTAACGATGCCGTGCTGCGCCATCTTACCGTCAAGATGAAGGCCGCTGTGACGACTCCTTCCCCGATGATGAAGGAAGAAAAGTCCAAGTCCATGATGCCTGCTGGTGATGCCGCTCCGGCCGCGCCAGTTGAAACGGCTGCTGCTTAAACATATTTGTACGGGATTAACGGCTGAACTGCATCACACTTTCCGGAAAGCTGATTGAGCGCAAAAAACTGCGTTATACCCCGGCGGGAACTCCGGTTAGCGAGGGATGGCTGCATCATGGCTCCTCGCAGATGGAAGGTGGTGCAGAGCGATTGGTAGAAGTAGAAATCGCTGTCATAGCTCTGGGAGAAAACGCCCGTTGGTTAGAAGCAGCGCCCCTTGGGGGGAAGATCAAACTGATCGGATTTCTTGCTGCCAAAAGTCGCAACAGCAAAGCGCCCGTGCTACATGTGAATACACTCGAATATTTGGAAGGAAACGAAAATGGCTCGATTCTTCAAGAAGAAGGATGATGACAAGAAAAAGAAGCGCGGTGGCGGCCTGTTCAAGCGTCGCAAGTTCTGCCGCTTCACGGCTGAAAAAGTCGAACAGATCGACTACAAGGATGTGGATGTCCTGAAAGAGTTCATCCAGGAAAACGCCAAGATCATGCCGGCTCGTCTGACCGGCACCAAGGCCGGCTACCAGCGCCAGCTGGGCACTGCTATCAAGCGTGCTCGCTTCATGGCTCTGCTGCCTTACACCGACAACCATCAATAATCTTCGAGGAGACGAAACATGCAAATTATTCTGCTCGAAAAGGTTGTTAACCTCGGTAACCTCGGCGATATCGTTAAGGTCAAAGATGGCTATGCCCGCAACTTTCTGATTCCGCAACGCATGGCCAAGCGCGCAACGCCCGCTACCATGGCTGAGTTCGAAACCCGCCGTGCCGAACTTGAAAAGCTGGCCGCTGAAAAGCTGGCTGCTGCCCAGGTTGTTGCCGACAAGATGAACGGTACCGCCGTTTCCGTCGCTCGTAAGGCCGGCATGGATGGTCGTCTGTTTGGTTCTGTTGGTAATTCGGATATTGCCGATGCACTCAAGGCAATCGGCTTCGATGTCGACAAGTCTGCCATTCGCATGCCGGAAGGTCCGCTCAAGGCAATCGGCGAGTTTCCGCTCGACGTAGCGCTGCACACTGACGTGCTGGCCAACATTACTGTGGCTGTGGTTGCTGAGTAATTTTAGTTAATCCAACACACTCAAAAGGCCTCGCAATAGCGAGGCCTTTTTAATTTAAACTTGCCGTCATGAATCAACGCCCTTCCAAACCTAGAATTTCCGATTCGTCCCTGGACCACTTGCGTGTTCCACCTCATTCCATAGAGGCAGAGCAATCTGTTCTTGGCGGTCTATTGCTGGATAATCAAGCGTGGGACCGGATCGGAGATCAAGTCGCTGAAACTGATTTTTATCGGGATGAGCACCGGCGAATATTTCGACAGATTCGCAAGCTGCTGGATAGTGCCAAGCCGGCCGACGTGGTTACCGTTGCCGAAGCGCTGGATGCAGCAGGGGAGGGTGATCAGACCGGCGGTCTGGCCTATCTGGGTGAGTTGGCTGCCAATACACCGTCGGCGGCCAATATTAAACGTTACGCCGAAATCGTTCGTGAGCGTTCTGTATTGCGTCAACTGGTAGCGACGGCGGACGAAATCGCGGCGGATGCCCTGAATCCCATGGGCCGTGACGCCGAGAGCCTTCTGGATGAAGCAGAGTCAAAGATATTCAGGATTGCCGAAGCCGGTGCAGGGCACAACGAGGGATTCATTCACATCAATCCCTTGCTGACTCAGGTGGTTGAGCGTATTCAGGAATTGCATGATCGCGATAACCCTTCGGATATTACAGGGGTGCCGACAGGATTCATCGATCTGGACCAGAAGACATCCGGTTTTCAGCCGGGTGACTTGATTATTGTTGCAGGTCGTCCATCCATGGGCAAGACGGCGTTTGCGCTGAATATTGCCGAGAACGTTGCTGTCGACACCGGGTTGCCGGTCGGAATTTTTTCGATGGAAATGGGTGGTGCCCAGTTGGCCATGCGGATGCTGGCCTCGATCGGGCGTCTCAATTCCCAAAGTTTGCGTACGGGACGGATGTCTGATGACGAATGGTCCCGCCTTTCTTTTGCGCTCGGCAAACTCCATGAAGCACCGATCTATATTGACGAAACGGGTGGCTTGAGTCCGGCAAATTTGCGTGCGCGTGCCCGACGGCTGGCGCGAAAATACGGTGGCAAGCTCGGCTTGTTGGTCATTGACTATATCCAGTTAATGAGCGGTAACCGACAAGGGGAAAACCGGGCTACAGAAGTCTCGGAAATCTCTCGTTCGATCAAGTCGCTGGCGAAGGAATTGCAAGTGCCGATTGTGGCATTGTCCCAGTTGTCGCGGAAGGTCGAAGAGCGTACCGACAAGCGACCGATGATGTCCGACTTGCGCGAATCAGGCGCTATCGAACAGGATGCGGACGTAATCCTGATGATGTACCGGGATGAGTATTACAACAAGGATAGCCACGATAACAAGGGGCTGGCTGAAGTGATCATCGGCAAGCAGCGTAACGGCCCCACAGGAACCGTACGCATGGCCTTTATCGGTGAATACACGCGCTTTGAAAATCTTGCGTCCGGTGGCTTTCAGGACGCTAGAGATTAATTGGCGATTTGCATGTCGCCAGAGTTTGGCAAATACTGGTTTCGTCGCCCTCCGAAACCAGTGTCAGTCAAATTGCGACCTGACGTGTTCGGATGCTGTACTGCGGGCTAGCTGAACTGCCCGTATCATAACGGCCACCGGCCGTTTCGAATTGTGGCATGAGCATAAAGGGCAACGGGGCATTCGTTCCTGGCAGTACGATATCCGTTCCCAGATTGAAGGCGATCCAGTTCATCTCCCATACACCGAACAGGATTTTTTTCAGCGCATTCAACTTGCTGTCGCGGTCGGATAGTACTTCCAATGAAATTGCACGTCGGACATCGCTTGGATCAACCGGTATCCACCCATACCCGGGAACGTAAAACTCTGCGCGCACGTGTTGGCCACGTGTCGCGTCATCGCTGGTGAGTCCCAGGCTGCGGAATAGTCGTGAAGGCCCGGTACGCATGCCGTAGACGCAGCGTGCGGGAATCCCTATGGCCCTGCAGATGCTGACGAACAGGCCGTTAATATCGGCCGAGCGTCCGCCGTATTGTCCCTGGATCAATTGTTTCCGAACATCGCCAGTACCACAACCGGGCAGGCTGGGGTCGTAAATTGTGTTATCGACAACCCAGTCGTAGATGGCCTTGGCTTGGGCAAGTGGATCCTTGATGCGGCCCAGGATGCGTTCCCCGAGCTGGAAGGCTAGGCCTTCATTGGGAATTAACTGGGACGCCTGCAAATTTCGACGCAGGATATCTTCCCTCTCAGGCGCTACCGTGCGCTTGGTAATGTCGAAATGTCTGTCGGCCGTGGTGACCAGTGTCGTGAGTTGCAGCTTGGCATCGCTGCTGTCCGGCCACTCGCAAAAAAAGACTTCAAGGTCACCATCTGGCAGTCGGCGCATGCCTGCTGTAGCGGGATTGCCAACCCACGTATGACCGAGCGTGCGTTGAAAAAGTGTGTCCTGATTGAGTGGCAACGGTAACCAGAGCTTGGTCAAGCCGCTCCGGTTTTTCAGATTGATTGTCGTGGTGATTTCAAACGTGCGCCAATCACTGGGCGGCTCCGGTGCTTTGACGGGCGGTAGCCTGGAAGCGGTCGTACCTTGCGGCGGGCGCTCAATGACTGGATCTTCCGCCGTGTGCGCGACTGGCTCGCGCGGTCGGTAGACGATCTTTTCCTTGTGGTGGCGTTCGTGTCTCGAGCTGGCTTTTTTAGACAGCTTGCTCGATTTGGATGACTTCCCGGATTTGCTGGACGATGGTTTGCCAGCGGCGCCTTTGTGTTTGGCACTGCTTGCGGCATGCTTGGAAGAACTGGTTTTGGCCTGTTTCTTATTGGCCCAGGCATCTGTGACAAATAGTGAAAGCGCTGCAGCAGATGTTAGAAAGTCGCGACGTTTCAAGTAACTCCTCCGGCGGAGACAATTCCGTGGTTGAAACGAAAAGGCCGTGTCACTGACACGGCCCCTTGATCATTGATGACGATTATAACACTTCGGCCGCGTGGTCAGCCAGACGGGAACGCTCGCCACGTTGTAACGTAATGTGACCGGAATGCGGCCAGCCTTTGAAGCGGTCGACCACGTAAGTCAGCCCTGAACTGCCTTCAGTCAGGTAAGGAGTATCGATCTGCGCAATATTGCCGAGGCAAACAACCTTGGTACCGGGGCCGGCGCGGGTGACCAGCGTTTTCATCTGCTTTGGCGTCAGGTTTTGCGCCTCGTCGATGATCAGGTACTTTTTCAGGAAAGTTCGGCCGCGCATGAAGTTCATGGACTTGACCTTGATCCGCGAACGGATGATGTCGTTTGTCGCCGCCTTGCCCCAGTCGCCGCCGTACGGGCCGCTACTGCTTTCGTCGGTATGGGTGAGGACGTCGAGATTGTCTTCGAGTGCTCCCATCCACGGGGCCATCTTTTCTTCCTCTGTTCCCGGCAGGAAGCCGATGTCCTCGCCGACGGGTACCGTGGCGCGGGTCATGATGATCTCGACGAAAAGCTTGCTTTCCAGAACCTGGGTCAGGCCTGCCGCCAGTGTCAGCAAGGTCTTGCCGGTGCCAGCCTGGCCAAGCAGCGTGACGAAGTCGATATCCGGATTCATCAGCAGGTTCATCGCAAAATTTTGTTCGCGGTTGCGGGCGGTAATGCCCCAGATCGCATTTTTCGGGTGCGTATAGTCAACCAAGGTCTCAAGCACGGCTGTCTTGCCGGAGGTCTCCTTGACGATGGCTGTAAAGCCGTCCTTTTCCAGCCACACGCACTCGTTGACCAGCATCTGCGGACACAGAGGACCGGTTACCTTGTAATAGGTTTTGGCATCCTTTTTCCAGGATTCCATTCCCTTGCCATGCTTGTCCCAAAATGTATCGGGCAAGGCACGGATGCCGGTGTAGAGGATGTCGGTGTCCTCCAGCACCTTGTCGTTGAAGTAGTCTTCTGCCAACAGGTTGAGGGCGCGCGACTTGATGCGCATGTTGATGTCTTTCGACACCAGAATGACTGGGCGTTTCGGGAATTTCTTTTGCAGGTGGATGACGACCGAGAGGATCTGGTTGTCGACCTTGGAGGTTGGCAGGCCTTGCGGCAGATCGGCGCTGATCGCTTCGGTCTGCAGGAAGAGCCGGCCACTGGCCTGCTTGCTGGAGGGGATGTAAAGCTCAATTCCCTCGTCGATGTCGCCATTGTTGGCCAGCAACTCGTCCAGCATGCGTGACGTCTGACGGGCGTTACGGGCAATTTCCGACATGCCCTTCTTGTGGTTGTCGAGTTCTTCCAGTGTCATGATGGGCAGGAAGACGTCGTGTTCTTCAAAACGGAAAAGACAACTGGGATCGTGCATCAGCACGTTGGTATCAAGGACAAATATTTTTGTAACGGCGGGCTTCTTGGTGGCTGCGGGCTTGCGCGGCATGGAGTGGGCCTTTGGTCAGGGTGGGAAAAGGTTAAGTGGTTTGAGTTAAAGGGTTTTGACGTAATCCAGAACTTCCTGAACGTGGCCGGGAACTTTTACGCCGCGCCATTCGCGGCGCAGGACACCCGAACGGTCGATGACGAAGGTGCTCCGTTCGATGCCCCGTACCTGTTTCCCATACATGTTTTTCATTTTCATGACAGAGAACAGGTTGCAGATGGCTTCATCGGCGTCGGAGCCGAGTTCGAAGGGATATGCCTGCTTGGCCTTGAAGTTCTCGTGCGATTTCAGGCTGTCCCGCGAAATGCCGAGGATGACTGCATTGGCAGCCGAGAACTGGTCGTACAGGTCGCGGAAGTTCTGCCCCTGGGTCGTGCAGCCCGGGGTGCTGTCCTTGGGGTAGAAATAAATGACCACAACCTTGCCGGCCTGTTCAGCCAGATTAAAGCTTTTGCCGCTGGTGGCAGGCAGGGAAAAATCGGGGATTTTTGTGTCGAGCATCGGGAAGCCTCTGTGTTGTTGGCGTTTGAGCCATTGTGGGCAATTCCCGCCTGCGAGGTCAAGCGGCGCGGCGGGCATTTGCTAAACTGTGGGTCATGCGAAAAATATGCGTCAGTCTCATTGCTGTCATTGTCCTGGCCGGCTGCGGTCAGGCCTGGAATGACCCGTATCCGGCGGCCGATGCGGGACGCAATATTCTTTATACTGCTTTCACTGATCGGCCCAAGCATCTTGATCCGGCGCAGTCGTATACCGAGGACGAGATTGCCTTTACGGCGCAGATCTATGAGCCGCCCTTGCAATACCATTATCTGAAGCGGCCATATGAGCTGATTCCATCCACCGTTGAGCAAGTGCCGGTGCCGCGTTTTTACGATGCAGCGGGCCGTGAATTACCGAGCGACGCGCCGGTTGAACGCATAGCAGAGAGCGTTTACGAGCTGAGACTAAAGCCGGGCATCCGCTTTCAGCCGCATCCGGCTTTTGTGCTTGATTCGCACGGTCAACCGGAAATTTTGACCAAAAATGAAATTTCCAAACGGCAGACAATTGCCGATTTTCCCAAGGTCGGTACGCGTGAACTGACGGCCGACGACTACATTTACCAGATCAAGCGCCTGGCCCACCCGCGGCTACATTCGCCGATTTTCGGCATGATGGCAGACAAGATTCTTGGTCTGAAGGAGCTGGGCGAAACGCTCCAGAATGCCGCCAAGGACAAACTGGCAGATGAATGGCTGGATCTCGATGCCTTTCCGTTATCCGGAGTTGAGAAAATCGATCGCTACACCTGGCGCGTCCACATCAAAGGCAAGTACCCGCAATTCCTCTACTGGCTGGCCATGCCTTTCTTTGCGCCTGTGCCCCGCGAGGCTGACCGCTTTTTTGCCCAGCCCGGCATGGCAGTCAAGAACCTGACGCTCGACTGGTGGCCGGTCGGCACCGGACCGTACATGCTGAGCGAAAACGATCCGAACCGCCGCATGGTGCTGTCGCGCAACCCGAATTTCCATGGCCAGACCTATCCCTGCGAAGGCGATGCCGGAGACCGTGAGGCTGGGCTGCTGATCGATTGCGGCAAGCCCTTGCCCTTTATCGATCAGGCCATTTTCACGCGCGAGAAGGAGGCGATTCCTTACTGGAACAAGTTCCTGCAAGGCTACTACGACGCCTCGGGGATTTCCTCGGACAGCTTCGATCAGGCGGTGCGCGTCAATGTCGGCGGCGATGTTGCGTTGACCGATGAAATGCGCGACAAGGGCATCCGACTGCTGACCTCGGTCAAGACTTCGACCTTCTACATGGGCTTCAACATGCTGGATCCTGTTGTTGGCGGGCTGTCGCCGCGGGCGACCAAGTTACGCCAGGCGATCTCGATCGCCATCGATCAGGAAGAGTACATTTCTATTTTCCAGAATGGCCGCGGCATTGCAGCACAGAGTCCATTACCGCCGGGGATCTTTGGTCACGAACCGGGCGAGCAAGGTATCGATGCCACGGTCTACGACTGGGTCGATGGCAAGCCAAAGCGCAAGCGGGTTGAAGTAGCGAAAAGGCTGGTCGCCGAAGCGGGTTACGCCAATGGTCGCGATGAAAAGACCGGTGAGCCGTTGGTGGTCAATCTCGACACGACCAGCGGTGGCATGGGCGAAAAGTCCCGCCTGGACTGGCTGACCCGACAGTTTGCCAAGATTGACGTGCAGTTGGTCGTTCGCTCGACGGACTTCAATCGCTTTCAGGACAAAATCCGAAAGGGTAACGTCCAGCTTTACTATCTGGGCTGGAATGCCGATTACCCGGACCCGGAGAACTTCTTCTTCCTGCTGGATGGCAACGAAGGCAAAGTAGCGAAGGGTGGTGAAAATGCCTCGAATTATGCCAACCCGCAATTCGATCAGCTGTTCCTCCGCATGAAGAACATGGACAACACCCCGGAGCGCCTCGGTATCGTCCGTCAGATGAATCACATCCTGCAACACGACGCACCCTGGGTGTTCGGCCTTCATCCCAAGAGCTATACACTCGGCCATCGCTGGCTGAAGAATCGCAAGCCGAACGATGTCGGCAACAACATTCTCAAATACCAGCGCATCGACGCCGAAGATCGTGCGACCGCCCGTCGCCAGTGGAACGCTCCGGTAGTCTGGCCGCTTGGTCTTGGCTTGCTGGTGCTTTTGCTGGCAGTTGTGCCTGCCGCCATTGGTTATCGCCGTCGTGAACGTCGAGCTGCACTGAGGTGAGGCTGGCCGATCGGCAGCGAGAACTGGATGCGGCGCTGCTGTCCTTTCGTGATCTGTGGCATCCGCAGCCTTTTCGGGAAATTCGCCCATCGTGGTGCGAACTGTGGCCTGCCTTGCTGGACGAATTGCTGAGTTTGCCGGAAGCCGACGTGCAGCGCCTTAACGACGATTCTGCTGCTGCGCTAGCCCTGTTGGCCCGACATATTCCGGCAGTTGCCGACATTGGTCCATTAGCCATGCTACCGGCGAGGCCGGAAGGCATTTTGCCCAGTCGTCGAACGAATTGGGCCTGGGAGATTCCGGGACGAAAACAGCGGCAGATCGAGGCATTTGCAGCGGTGGCGCGGGGAAGTGGCCAGCCGGTGCTTGACTGGTGCGGCGGCAAGGGGCATCTCGGGCGTCTGCTCGCCTTGGCTTGGGAGGCGCCAGTGCATACACTGGAAATTGATGCTGGATTGTGCGTTGCCGGAACTGACTTGGCAGTCCGAGCCAAAGTAAACCAGAAGTTTGTTGTTGCTGACGCCTTGCGCGTAGCCGACTGGCCACGGGCGACTCAACATGCCGTGGCGTTGCATGCTTGTGGTGACCTGCATCGCCATTTGATTACGGGCGGAGTGGAGAAAGGCGTTAGCCGCTTTGATGTCGCACCGTGCTGCTACTACCGTGGCGTCGCTGAAACCTATCAGCCGCTGTCCACTGGCTTGCAGCTTGTCCTGAGCAGGGACGATACACGTCTTGCTGTCACCGAAACAGTGACTTCAGCGCCGCGTGAAACACGGCAGCGGGATCGTGCAATTGCCTGGAAGCTAGGTTTCGATGCCTATCGCCGCGTCGTTTCGGGCAATACCTATCGCTCGTTCAAGTCGGTACCGGACGTTTGGTTGCGTGCTGAATTTGCCGATTTCCTCGTAAGAATGAGCGGACGTGAAGGCTTGCCATCGCCGAAGTCAGGTGCTGCAGCAGAGTTTGAGCAGCAAGGCTGGCAGCGGCGTGATGAAATGATGCGATTGTCCATCGTGCGCCACGGTTTTCGCCGGGCACTCGAAGTGTGGCTGGCGCTTGATCTGTCCTGTTATCTGGAAAGCCGAGGCTATGTGGTGGAATTGGGCAGTTTTTGTGAGCGGAAACTGACCCCACGCAATTTGCTTATTTCTGCCTGGCTTGCGTAGCCAGGTATTCGGCCAGTTCGTCCGGGTGATCAATGACCAGGTCGGCACCCCAGCTATGCACCGGGCCACTGTCGCCGAGGTATCCGTAGGACACGGCTACAGTTTTGCAGCCGGCTGCATTCCCGGCCACGATGTCGCGCCGGTCGTCGCCGACGTACAAGGTTTTCTCCGGGCGGCATTCGAGCAATCGGCAGGCATGGAGGACCGGTAATGGGGATGGTTTTGCCTCGGCAACGGTGTCTCCGCTGACCACGCAGTTTGTTCGTGGCGTCAGTTGCAGTAGTTTCACCAGTGGGTCAGTAAAGCGCATCCGTTTGTTGGTAACGATACCCCAACCCAGATTCATGGCTTCAAGTCTGTCGAGGAGTTCCGGAATGCCTTCAAAAAGACGTGTTTCCAGGCACAGGCGCTGAATGTAGATGTCGAGAAAGCGCTGCGCCAACGCGTCGTATTCAGCGTGTGTTGCATCAATGCCGAAGCCGGCTTTCAACAGACCGCGGACGCCTTGCGAGGTGTAAGGGCGCAGCATTTCAAGCGTTTTCTGCGGTCGCCCTTCCTGCTCAAGCAGAATATTGACGACGCTGCCCAGGTCGGGTGCCGTATCGGCCAATGTCCCATCCAGGTCGAAAAGAACCGCCTCAAACATGCCTAATGGCGCGCATCAGGTAATTAATGCTGGTGTCTCGTCCCAGAGCATACGTCTTGGTCAATGGGTTGTAACTCATGCCGACCACCTCTTCAGGTTCGAGATTGGCCAGTTTTGCCCAGCGTGCGAGTTCGGACGGCTTAATGAATTTCGCATAATCGTGTGTCCCCTTGGGCAGCATGTTCAGCACATATTCGGCGCCGATCACTGCAAACAGGTAAGACTTCGGATTACGGTTGAGTGTCGAGAGAAAAACCTGGCCTCCCGGCTTGACCAGGCGGGCGCAGGCGGCAATGACGCTGGATGGGTTCGGAACATGTTCCAGCATTTCGAGGCAGGTCACCGCATCGAAAGCCGCTGGCATTTCTTCAGCCAGTTGTTCAACGGAAATTTTTCGGTAATCGACCTTCTGGCCACTTTCGAGCAAGTGGAGCTTGGCAACGCTCAGTGGCTTTTCGGACAAATCAATGCCAGTCACGTTGGCACCGCGTACGGCCATACCTTCGGAGAGTAGGCCACCACCACAGCCGACATCAAGAATTCGCTTGCCGACAAGTCCTACGGATTGCTCGATCCAGTCCAAGCGCAGTGGGTTGATGTCGTGTAAGGGTTTGAATTCGCTGTTCGGATCCCACCAGTGGTGGGCAAGATCACCAAATTTTTCCAGTTCGGCGGGATCGGCGTTGAGCATGGCTTTTATCGAATAAGTTTGATCGGAAAAGAAAAAGCCCCGCAGGGCGGGGCTTTCATTGAAGCGTCGGCCGATTACTTGGTGCCGATGACTTCGATGTCAACGCGACGATCCGGCTGCAGGCAGTCAATCAGCGCCTTGGACTTCTTGGTGCCCTTGCACTTGTCGCCGGTAACCGGCTGCTTCTCGCCCTTGCCTTCGGTGTAAAACACGGTTGGCTTCGATGCCCTTGGCAACCAGGTATTCCTTGACGGCGGCAGCGCGCTTCTCGGACAGCTTCTGGTTGTAGGAGTCAGAACCGATACGGTCGGTGTGGCCAACGGCCAGGATCACTTCGAGCTTGATGGCCTGGGCCTTGGAGACCAGTTCGTCGAGCTTGGCCTTGCCGGCCGGACGCAGGACAGCCTTGTTGAAGTCGAACAGGGCATCAGCGGCGACGGTGATCTTTTCACCGGACGGCTTCACGCCAGCGACCGGAGCAGCCGGTGCGGCAGCCATCTTCGGCTCGCAGGTTTCTTTCGGCAGCAGGTCCTTGTCGCACTCGCAACCGGCCTTGTCAGCAGCGGCAGCGGCCGGGGTCCAGTAGCCATCACGCCAGCACAGGCCGAAACCGGACTTGGCGACGACGTCGCGCTGGTCGATTACATAAACGCGTTCTTGGGCAACAGCAGTAAAACCGATGCCGGCCAGCAGGGCCAGAACCAGAGATTTCTTGGCGATGTTCTTGATCATTGTTTTCCCTCGTTGAAGAAAATTTGAAAATCTTTAACCCGCGCTTCGGCCAAATTCAAGCCTACCGGCGGACTTCCAAGCTATTTTGCCATAGTGCAATAGCCGATTCCAAGTGATTTTGGTCGTTGGTGGATAAAGTTTTGTGGTCTACGCAACACTTTCCAGCCACCCAGACATGGCTGACGCATTCTCGCCCGGCAACGTTGATGAGATGTGACACAGGGTCGAAACATGGCCGTGCTTCCAGCGCGCCTAGGTCAACGGCACAAAGATCTGCTGATTTGCCGGGGGTGATTGAGCCGATTTCCCGGCCCAGACCGATTGCGTTGGCTGCATTTAATGTGGCCATGCGCAGAATTTCATTGGCGGGTAGTGCGCTGGCGTCACCGGTCAGTCCTTTTGCCAGAAGTGATGCAAGGCGCATTTCTCCGAATAGGTCGAGTCGGTTGTTGCTGGCTGCGCCATCGGTACCCAGTCCGATATTGATGCCGAGTTGTCGCATCTGCGCCACAGGTGCGAATCCGCTGGCCAGTTTCAGATTCGAGGTTGGGCAGTGGGCAATGTTGCTGCCGGTGTCGGCGAGCAGTTCCAAGTCATGATCGTTGAGGTGGACGGCATGAACGCCAATGAAGTTGGGCCCGAGCAGGCCGAGTTCGTGAAGCCGGTCTAGTGGTCGGCGTTTGTATTGTTTCAGGCTTTCTTCGATTTCGTGGGCGGTTTCATGGATATGGCAGTGAACCGGGAGGTTAAGTTGCGCCGAGAGCGTCATAACTCGATCGAAGGTCTGGTCTGAGACGGTGTACGGGGCGTGTGGTGCAATGCAGAAGCCGATGAGTGGGTTGTTCAGCCAAAGTTCGCGAACCGCCAGCCCCTTGTTCAAATAGTCGTCGGCGTCACTGGCGTAGGGGGTTGGGAATTCAATTGCGGTAATGCCAAGCATGGCTCGCATGCCGTACTCGGAAGCAGCGGCTGCGGCAGCTTCCGGAAAAAAATACATGTCGTTGAAGCAGGTGATGCCGCCCTTGAGCATCTCGGCGCAGGCGAGACGGGTGCCGTCAAGGACAAACTGGGCTGACATGTGTGCCGCCTCGGCTGGCCAGATGTGATTTTGCAGCCAGTCCATCAGTGGACGATCATCCGCCAGTCCGCGCATCAAGGTCATCGCGGCGTGAGTGTGCAGGTTGATCAGTCCGGGAATCAATATATGGTCTGCAAGGGTGACATTTTTGTCTGGTGTAAACCGGATACGCGCTTCGCTGGCTGGGAGGATGGCCAGGATGCGGCCTCCGTGGATTGCAACGGCGTGGTTTTTATATACAACATCAGGATCGACCGCTGCAATCCAGCGCGCTTCGATCAGCAGGTCAATTATTTGAGGTGTTGTTGTCATGAAAAACGGGGTCTGTGCGGTGAAGGTGGCGTGTTAAAATAGCAAATTACGCTCGAATCAACTAATAAGGCATCGCGCAAGCGGTGCGAAGTGAGACATGGACCAATTCGCCAAAGAAACACTGCCGATCAGCCTCGAAGATGAGATGCGGCGTTCCTATCTCGATTACGCAATGAGTGTAATCGTCGGCCGGGCGCTGCCGGATGCGCGCGACGGCCTGAAACCAGTGCATCGTCGCGTACTTTTTGCGATGCATGAGCTGAACAATGACTGGAACAAGGCCTACAAGAAATCTGCGCGTATTGTCGGCGATGTGATTGGTAAGTACCACCCGCACGGTGATACCGCGGTGTACGACACTATTGTTCGTATGGCGCAGCATTTCTCGCTGCGCTACATGCTGGTTGATGGTCAGGGTAACTTCGGTTCGGTTGATGGCGACAACGCGGCGGCCATGCGTTACACGGAAGTTCGAATGGCCAAGATCGGCCATCAGCTGCTGGAGGACCTGGACAAGGAAACCGTCGATTTCGGGCCTAACTATGATGGTTCCGAGAACGAGCCGCTGGTCATGCCGGCCCGTATCCCCAATCTGCTGATCAACGGTTCGTCTGGTATCGCGGTGGGTATGGCGACCAACATTCCGCCCCACAATTTGAACGAAGTGGTTGCCGGCTGTCTGGCTCTGCTGGAAAACCCGGCGATTACCATCGATGACCTTATCGAGTACATTCCAGCACCTGACTTCCCGACTGCCGCGCTGATCTATGGCGTGATGGGCGTGCGCGAAGGCTACAAGACCGGTCGTGGCCGCGTCATCATGCGCGCCCGCACCCACTTCGAAGACATGGAAAAGGGCAATGGTCGTCAGGCTTTGATCGTTGACGAGATTCCTTACCAGGTTAACAAGAAGTCGCTGATCGAGAAGATTGCCGAGCTGGTCAATGAGAAAAAGATCGAAGGCATCTCCGACATTCGCGACGAGTCCGACAAGTCGGGCATGCGCATCGTCATTGAGCTGAAGCGTGGCGAAGTCGGCGAGGTCATCCTCAACAACCTCTACAAACAGACGCAGTTGCAGGACACCTTTGGCATGAACATGGTCGCGCTGGTCGATGGTCAGCCGCGCCTGCTCAACCTGAAGCAGATGCTCGAGTGCTTCCTCTCCCACCGCCGCGAAGTGGTGACACGGCGCACCGTGTTCGAACTGCGCAAGGCGCGCGAACGTGGCCATATTCTCGAAGGTCTGGCGGTAGCGCTGTCCAACGTCGATGAAATTATCACCCTGATCAAGGCTGCGCCGACGCCGCCGGATGCCAAGCGCAGCCTGATGGAGCGCCAATGGCGCAGCCCGGTGGTAGAGGAAATGCTGGTGCGTGCGGCATCCGATGCATCGCGTCCGGATGGTCTGGCGCCAGAGTACGGTTTGTCCGAGCAAGGTTACCGTCTGTCCGACGTTCAGGCGCAAGCGATCCTGGAGTTGCGTCTGCAGCGCTTGACGGGTCTGGAGCAGGACAAGATCGTCAGCGAGTACAAGGATGTCATGCTGAAGATCCTTGATCTGCTCGACATTCTGGCCAAGCCGGAACGCATTACTGAAATCATCGTTGGTGAATTGACGGCGATCCGCGACCAGTTCGGCGACGAGCGTCGCTCCGAAATCGTGCTGCACACGCAGGAACTGGGTATCGAAGACTTCATTACGCCGATGGACATGGTCGTTACCCTGTCGCATGGTGGCTACATCAAGGCCCAGCCGCTGGCAGACTATCGCGCCCAGCGCCGGGGCGGCCGTGGCAAGCAGGCAGCGGCGATCAAGGAAGAGGATTTCGTCGATCATCTGTTCGTTGCCAATACGCACGACTTCATCCTGTGCTTCTCGAACCGTGGCCGCTGCTATTGGCTGAAGGTCTACGAAGCGCCGCAAGGCAGCCGGACCAGCCGTGGCAAACCCATCGTTAATCTCTTCCCGCTGGAAGAGGGCGAGCGGATCAATGCCGTTCTGCCGGTCAAGGAATTCTCCGACGACCAGTACGTCTTCATGGCCACCGTAATGGGTACCGTCAAGAAGACCCCGCTGTCCGATTACTCGAATCCGCGCAAGGCCGGCATTATCGCCGTGTCGCTGGATGAAGGCGATTATCTGATCGGGGTCGAGCTGACCAGTGGCACCAGCGACATCGTGCTCGTCTCCAACGCCGGCAAGGCGGTCTGGTTCGACGAAGAAGATGTCCGTCCGATGGGCCGTGGTGCTCGTGGTGTGCGCGGCATGCGCCTGATGGAAGGGCAGTCCGTAATTTCCTTGCTGGTCGCGGACAACGATCAGCAGACCGTGCTCGTTGCGACCGAAAATGGCTTTGGCAAGCGTACCGTGCTGGCCGATTTCCGCCACTCCGGTCGCGGTACGCAGGGCGTGCGCGCCATTGCTGACAGCGAACGCAACGGTATCGTCGTGGGCGCCAAACTGGTCAATGACGAAGACGAAATCATGCTGATCACTACGGGCGGCGTCCTGATACGTACCCGCGTCGCGGAAATTCGTGGCATGGGACGGGCGACGCAGGGCGTCACACTCATTTCGCTGGACGATGGCGAGAAGCTGGCCGGGCTGGAGAAGGTTGCAGAGTCGGTGGTTGAGGTTGACGCCGAGCTGGAAGCAGAATCCGAGATTCCCACGGTCAACCCGGAAAATCAGCAAAATCCGGAATCGTCTGAACCCAATGAAGGCGGAGAAGCATAAATGAGTCGCATCTGGAATTTCAGCGCTGGTCCGGCTGCGCTTCCCGAAGAAGTCCTGCGTCAGGCGCAGGAGGAAATGCTCGACTGGCATGGCGCTGGCTGCAGCGTCATGGAAATGAGCCATCGCGGCAAGGAATTCACCGGCATCATTGAGCAGGCCGAAGCTGATCTGCGCGAGTTGATGGGGATTCCTCAGCAGTATCAGGTGCTGTTCCTGCAGGGTGGGGCAACGCAGCAGTTTGCGCAGATCCCGATGAATCTGCTGGCTGGGCGTTCGGCCGACTACATCGTGACTGGCTCATGGTCGAAGAAGGCTTTCAAGGAAGCGCAACGCATCGGCAAGGTTCGTTGTGCAGCGACGACCGAGAGCAGCCATTTCACCCGTTTGCCCATTGCGGATGAGATCAAGCTTGACCCGTTTGCGGCATATCTGCACGTGTGCACCAACGAAACGATTCACGGCGTCGAGATTCCGGCCGAACGCATTGCCGATACGGGCGTGCCGCTGGTGGCCGACATGTCCTCGCATATCCTGTCACGGCCGGTCAATGTTGAAAAATTCGGGCTGATCTACGCTGGCGCACAGAAAAACATTGGTCCGTCCGGCCTGACCTTGGTCATTGTTCATCGAGACCTGATCGGCATGGCGCCGTTGAACACGCCGACGGTGATGGATTATGCAGTGATGGCGGAACACGGCTCGATGCTGAATACGCCACCAACCTACGGCATCTACATGGCCGGCCTGGTTTTCAAGTGGCTGAAGCGGCAAGGTGGCTTGCCGGGCATTGCTGCGGTCAACGCCGAAAAAGCCCTGATTTTGTACGATGCCATCGACGATTCCGAAGGCTTCTATACGAACCCGGTTGATCCGGATTGTCGTTCCAACATGAATGTTCCTTTCGTGCTGGCCAATCCCGATCTTGACGCGGCTTTCCTGGCCGAATCGAAGGCCGCTGGCCTGGTCTCGCTGAAGGGTCACAAGTCAGTCGGCGGCATGCGGGCATCGATCTACAATGCAGTGCCGCTGGCCGCTGTCCGGGCGCTGGTTGAATTCATGAACGACTTTGCCAAACGTAACGGTTGAGTTTTATGAGCGACGATCTGCAACAAGCCCTGGCGGGTGTGCGTACTGAAATTGACCGCATCGACGGTGAACTACTCAAGCTACTGAATGACCGAGCCCGCTGCGCCCAGCGCGTAGGCGAGATCAAGGCCGAGCATGGCGAAGCCGGGCACATCTACCGCCCGGAGCGCGAGGCGCAGGTTTTGCGTCGCTTGCAGGATGCCAATCCCGGCCCGCTGCCGAACGAAAACATCACCTTTTTCTTCCGTGAAGTGATGTCGGCCTGTTTGTCGCTGGAAGAGCCACTGGGGATCTCCTTCCTTGGGCCGCTCGGCTCCTTTACCGGTAGCGCCGCGACCAAGCATTTCGGCCACGCTGCCCGTTTGTTGCCACAGGCGTCGATTGACGACGTCTTCCGCGAAGTCGAATCCGGTCACGCCCATTACGCCGTGGTGCCGGTCGAGAACTCAACTGAAGGTGCAGTCGGCAGGACAATGGATTTGCTGCTGGCGACGCCGCTGAAGATTTGCGGCGAGGTGGTGCTGCGTATTCACCAGAATCTGCTGAGCAATGAAACCGATCTGAGCAAGATCACCAAGGTCTATTCGCACGCCCAGTCGCTGGCCCAGTGCCATGAATGGCTGAATCGCAATCTGCCGGGCATTCCGCGTATTTCGGTGGCGAGCAACTCGCTGGCAGCGCAGATGGTAGCTGTCGAACCTGGTTCGGCGGCGATAGCCGGCGAGGCGGCGGCCGAGCACTACAAGCTGGCGAAGTTGGTCGGGAATATTGAAGACGAGCCGAATAACACGACACGCTTTCTTGTCCTCGGCAAGCACGATGCCGGTATTTCCGGTCGTGACAAGACTTCACTGATCATGTCGGCGCCGAACCGTACTGGTGCCCTGCACGAACTGTTGCTGCCGCTGTCTTCGGCTGGCGTTTCGATGTGCCGCCTGGAGTCCCGCCCGGCACGCAACGCGCTGTGGGAATACGTTTTCTACGTTGACATCGAAGGTCATCGCGACGATCCGACCATCAAGGCCGCGCTGGAAAAACTGCTTGGCTATGCCGCCTATCTGAAAATTCTCGGGTCCTACCCGGTTGCCGTTTATTGAGGGAAGTGTCATGGGCCTTGCTGAACAAGCGTTGTCGTACGTTCGTGCCATTTCGCCCTATCAGCCGGGCAAGCCGATTACCGAACTGGCCCGCGAAATGGGCATTCCGGTCGATAAAATTCTCAAGCTCGCCTCCAACGAAAATCCGCTGGGCATGAGCCCGAAGGCGAAAAAGGCGGTTGAGGCGGCGATTGGCGGCATTGAACGCTATCCCGATCAGTTTGACCTGATCAAGGCGGTGGCCGGGCATTGTGGCGTGGCGCAGAACCAGGTCGTGCTGGGTAACGGCTCCAACGATGTGCTCGATCTGGTCGCCCGTGTCTTCCTGGCGCCAGGGCGTTCAGCGATTTTCGCCCAGCATGCTTTTGCGGTTTATCCGCTGGCCACGCTGTCGACGGGCGCCGAGCTGATCTCGACGCCAGCCAGGAACTACGGTCACGATCTTGATGCCATGCGCGCCGCCATCCGGCCGGATACGCGCATCGTCTGGATCGCCAATCCGAACAATCCGACCGGCAACTTCGTGCCTTATCCGGAAGTGCGCGCCTTCCTCGAAGCGGTGCCGAAGGACGTCGTTGTTGTCCTCGACGAGGCCTACAACGAATACCTGCCGCCGGCTGACCGCGTCGATACCGCAAGCTGGATCAACGACTTCCCCAACCTGGTCGTTTGCCGCACCTTGTCGAAGATCTATGGTCTGGCCGGCCTGCGCATCGGTTATGCGCTGGCGTCTGCTGAAGTTGCCGACCTGATGAACCGCGTCCGTCAGCCCTTCAACGTGAACAACCTGGCGCTGGCCGGTGCGCTTGCCGCGCTTGATGACGAAGAGTTCCTGCTGGCCAGCTACGAGCTGAACCGGCGCGGCATGGCGCAGATTGTCGCGGGCCTTGAGCGACTGGGACTCGAATACATCAAGCCACACGGTAATTTCGTTACGTTCAAGGTGGGCGACGGCGCCGCGGTCAATCAGAAGCTGCTGCAGCAGGGCGTCATCGTTAGGCCGATCGGCGGTTATGGTCTGCCGGAGTGGTTGCGCGTGACCATCGGGGCCGAGCCGGAGAACGCCCGCTTCCTCGAAGCGCTGGAAAAAGCGCTGTAATCCGATGTCCGAGTTTGGAAAAATTGTTGTCTTCGGCACCGGCCTGATCGGCGGTTCGTTCTCGCTCGCTCTCAAGGAGGCGGGGGCGGTCGAGGAAGTCGTCGGCTTTGGCCGGACGCCGGCAACCTTGCGCAAGGCGCAGGAGTTGGGCGTTATCGACCGGGCCGGCATTAATCCGACGCATGAAATCGAGGATGCCGACATCGTGCTGGTGGCGACCCCGGTGGCGCAGATGGCCGATATTTTCGACCGTATCGGCCCCTACCTCGGCCCCAACACAGTCGTCACCGATGGCGGTTCGACCAAGGGTGATGTGGTGCGGGCGGCGAGGGCTGCGCTGGGTGATCGTATAAGCCAGTTTGTGCCGGCGCATCCGATTGCCGGCGCGGAAAACAGCGGCCCCGCAGCGGCGCGTTGGGATCTTTATCAAGGTAAAAAGGTGGTTGTGACGCCGTTGCCGGAAAACAGCGACGATGCGCTTGACCATATCAAGCGCGCCTGGTCCCTGTGCGGCGCCGACATCTACGAGCTGACGCCTGAAATGCACGACCGCGTCTTTGCCGCCGTCAGCCATCTGCCGCATCTGTTGTCTTACGCCTTGGTGCACGATCTGGCGGTGCGCGAGGATGCCGATCTGTTCTTCACCTTTGCTGCCTCCGGCTTCCGCGACTTCACCCGCATTGCTGCCAGCCATCCGGAAATGTGGCGCGACATCTGCCTTGCCAACCGTGAGGCGCTGCTTGGTGAGCTGGATAGCTACCGGGCTCAACTCGACGACCTGCGCACTGCGCTGGCACGCAACGATGGCGAGCGGCTGGAAGAAGTCTTCGGCATCGCCCGGCGCGCCCGGCGCAATTGGGCCGGCGAGGGCTGATGTCCCGCCTGCTGGCTGCGTTACTGGTTGGGCTGGCATTTTCGCTGCCAACGTATTCGACCACAGCCGATGCGCCGCCCATCCTGCTGGCCAATCTCTATCGCAACCAGATTGATGTTTCGCGGTACATGGTCAGTGAAAAGCTTGATGGTGTGCGGGCGCTTTGGGATGGCCAGGTCTTGCGTTTCCGTAGCGGCAGGACGATCAATGCGCCGCCCTGGTTTGTCGCGGGGCTACCGAAGCAGCCGCTCGATGGTGAATTGTGGATAGCGCGCGGCCAGTTTGAGCGGGTTTCGGGGATTGTTCGGCACGAGGTTGCGGATGACGCCGGCTGGCGGGAAGTGCGCTACATGGTTTTCGAATTGCCGGATGCGCCCGGGCCGTTCAGCGAGCGCGCCGAGCAGATTCGCCGCCTGGTTCGCCAGGCCAACGTACCGTGGTTATTTGAAATTCAGCAGTTTTTTCCGGTTGACCGTGGAAGTCTGAAAAAGCGCTTTGATGAAGTCGTCCGCGGCGGTGGTGAGGGCCTGATGCTCCATCTGGCTGATGCACCCTACCAAACCGGGCGCAGCGATGTGCTGCTCAAGATGAAACCGCTGCTGGACGCCGAAGCGGTGGTGGTCGGCCATCAGCCAGGCAAGGGGCGTTTTGCCGGTTTGCTCGGGGCCTTGCGAGTGCGCACGCCGGATGGGCGAGAGTTCATGCTGGGTACGGGGTTTTCGGATGCCCAGAGACGCGAGCCACCGGCACCGGGTACCACGGTCACTTATCGCTACCGTGATCTGACCGCCAAGGGATTGCCGCGTTTTGCCAGTTTCTTGAGGGTACGCGAGGAGTAGGGTGGCATCCCACCTTCTCAATACTTTACTTTAGTCGTAATGCCCCGGTGACGTCCGGCTGGTAAAATTACGGTTTTATCTGACGGCGAACTACGATGATCCTCGTAACTGGCGGGGCTGGCTATATCGGCTCTCATACCTGTGTCGAACTTCTTGGCGCTGGTCAGGATGTGGTTGTCTTCGACAACTTCTGCAATAGCCATCCAGAATCGCTGAAACGGGTCGAGTCGATTACTGGCCGTAAAATCAAGCTGGTCGAAGGCGATATCCGTGATCAGGCCGCTGTTGCAGCTGCCTTTCGCCAATACGATTGCACGTCGGTCATCCACTTTGCTGGCCTCAAGGCCGTTGGCGAGTCGGTCGAAAAGCCGCTGGAGTACTACGACAACAACGTCATCGGTACGCATCGCCTTCTGGGTGCGATGGCTGAATGCGGCGTCAAGACGCTGGTCTTCAGTTCATCGGCCACCGTCTATGGCGAGCCGCAGCGTCTGCCGCTGACGGAAGATCACCCGCTATCGGCGACGAATCCTTATGGTCGAACGAAGCTGGTCATCGAAGACATGTTGCGCGATCTGTATCGCTCCGACCCGTCATGGCGGATCGGTCTCCTGCGCTACTTCAACCCTGTCGGTGCGCACGAAAGCGGCCTGATTGGCGAAGACCCACAAGGTATTCCAAACAACCTGATGCCTTTCGTCGCCCAGGTGGCCGTTGGCCGGCGCGAGCAACTCAAGGTCTGGGGCAACGATTATCCGACGCCGGACGGCACCGGCGTTCGCGACTATATTCATGTCGTCGACTTGGCTCTCGGCCACCTGAAGGCGTTGGAACGCCTGAACGCTGCGCAGTGCTTCGAGGTGAATCTTGGCACCGGCACCGGCTACAGCGTGCTTGATGTTGTCAAGGCTTTCGAAAAAGCCAGCGGCCGTCCGGTTGCCTACGAACTGGCCCCGCGCCGCGCTGGCGATGTGGCCTCCTGCTACGCCGATCCGGCTTTCGCGGCCGAACTGCTCAACTGGCGCGCCGAGCGAAACATGGATGCCATGTGTGTCGATGCCTGGCGCTGGCAAAGCAACAATCCGAACGGTTTTCGGTAATTGAATTTACGGTTGAAGAAAATCGTGGAGAACCTATGACCATCCTCGTCACCGGCGCAGCCGGCTTCATTGGCAGCAACTTCGTACTTGACTGGCTGGCCCAGTCCGACGAGAAAGTCATCAATCTCGATGCGCTGACCTACGCCGGCAATCTTGAAAATCTGGCTTCGCTCGATGGCGATGCGCGACACCTCTTCGTCAAGGGCGACATTGCTGACTTTGACCTCCTCGCCAAGTTGCTGGCCGAGCACCAGCCGCGCGCTGTCGTCAATTTTGCTGCCGAATCGCACGTCGACCGAAGCATTCACGGTCCCGAAGACTTCATCCAGACAAATATCGTCGGTACCTTCCGCCTGCTCGAAGCGGTACGTGCCTTCCACGGTCAACTGGAAAAAACGGCCAAAAATGAATTCCGCTTCCTGCACGTCTCCACCGACGAGGTCTACGGCTCGCTCACCACTAACGATCCCGCCTTCACCGAAACCCACCAATACGAGCCGAACAGCCCGTACTCGGCCAGCAAGGCGGCCAGCGACCACCTCGTGCGGGCCTACCACCACACCTACGGCCTGCCGGTCCTGACCACCAACTGCTCCAATAACTACGGCCCCTACCACTTCCCGGAAAAGCTGATTCCGCTGGTCATCCACAACGCCTTGGCCGGCAAGCCGCTGCCTATCTACGGTGACGGCCAGCAAATCCGCGACTGGCTCTACGTCAAGGATCACTGCAGCGCCATCCGCCGCGTCCTCGAAGCCGGCCGTCTCGGCGAGACCTACAACATCGGCGGCTGGAATGAGAAGCCCAATCTCGACGTCGTTCATACCCTCTGCACCATCCTTGACGAACTTAGCCCGAGAACAGACGGCCAGCCCTACAGAAACCAGATCACCTACGTCACCGACCGCCCCGGCCACGACCGCCGTTACGCCATCGATGCCACCAAAATCGAACGCGAACTTGGCTGGAAACCGGCAGAAACCTTCGAGACCGGCATCAGTAAGACCGTGCAGTGGTATCTGGATAACCAGGCCTGGGTGGCTAATGTGACGAGCGGCGCATACCGCGAGTGGCTGGGCAAGCAATACGGAGAAACAAAATGAGTCAGCGCAAAGGCATCATCCTCGCCGGTGGCTCCGGCACCCGCCTGTACCCGGCCACCCTGTCGGTTTCCAAGCAACTGCTGCCGATCTACGACAAGCCAATGATCTACTACCCGCTGACCACGCTCATGCTGGCAGGCATCAAGGACATCCTGATTATTTCCACCCCGCAGGACACCCCGCGCTTCGAGCAACTGCTCGGCGACGGCAGGCAGTGGGGTATCAATCTCCAATATACCGTCCAGCCAAGCCCGGATGGTTTGGCTCAGGCATTCATCCTGGGCGCCGATTTCGTCGGCAGCAACCCGTCGGCCTTGATCCTTGGCGACAACATCTTCCATGGTCATGAGTTCAGTGAGTTGCTGCAAGGCGCCAACGCTAACCTGAACGGCGCTACCGTCTTTGCCTACGCCGTCACCGATCCGGAACGTTACGGTGTTGTCGAGTTCGACAAAGACCAACACGCCATCAGCATCGAAGAAAAGCCCATGCAACCCAAGTCACGCTATGCCGTCACGGGCCTCTATTTCTACGACACCAGCGTCGTCGACATCGCCCGTAACATCAAGCCCAGCGCTCGTGGCGAATTTGAAATCACCGACGTCAACCGCGTCTACCTTGAGCGACAAAAACTGAAGGTAGAAATCATGGGTCGCGGCTACGCCTGGCTTGATACCGGCACCCACGACAGCCTGCTCGAAGCCGGCCAGTTCATCGCCACCATCGAAAAGCGCCAGGGCCTCAAGGTCGCCTGCCCCGAAGAAATCGCCTGGCGCCAGAACTGGGTCAGCGATGAAAAGCTCGAACAACTAGCCCAAAGCTATGCAAAGACGGGCTACGGCCAGTACCTGTTCAATCTGCTGAAGGAAAAGGTCTACTGATGAAAGTCACGCCGACTCGGATTCCCGATGTCCTGATCATCGAGCCGAAAGTGTTCGGAGATGAGCGCGGTTTCTTCTTCGAAAGCTTCAATCAGAAGGCCTTCAATGATGCTGTCGGACAGGAGATCGCTTTCGTCCAAGACAATCATTCGAAGAGTGCGAAGAACGTACTGAGAGGGCTGCATTACCAGTTGCCACCGAAGGTTCAGGGCAAGCTCGTCCGCGTCATTCACGGCGAAGTCTTCGATGTGGCCGTCGATATCCGGAAAGGCTCGGCAACCTATGGGCAGTGGATTGGTGAGGTGCTTTCAGCAGAGAACAAGCTGCAAATATGGATTCCTCCAGGTTTCGCGCACGGATTCCTAACATTGAGCGAAACGGCTGATTTTCTATATAAGACCACAGATTACTACTACCCGGAAAATGAGCGCTGCATCTTATGGAATGACAAGGATCTGCAGGTAGATTGGCCGCTCGTCGAATTGCCGAAGCTGTCCGCTAAAGATATTACTGCAAGCAGCTTTTTCTCACTGTTGAGTGAGGTGTAGTCAAAAATGACGATAAAAAAACCTATATATGTGACACAGCCCTTCCTGCCGCCGCTGGAGGAGTTCATTCCTTATCTGGAACAGATTTGGACCAATAAAATGTTAACCAACGACGGGCCTTTCCATCAGCAACTGGAACGGGCGTTATGCGAACACCTAGGGGTCGAACATATTGCTCTGTTCACCAACGGAACGATCGCACTGGTGACAGCATTGCAAGCCCTGCGCGTGACCGGCGAGGTGATCACCACGCCATACTCTTTCGTTGCCACCTCACATTCCCTGTTGTGGAACGGAATCAAGCCGGTGTTTGTGGATATTGATCCGAACACACTCAATCTCGATCCGGCCAAGATAGAAGCGGCCATAACTCCGCATACCACCGCGATCATGCCGGTGCATTGCTATGGGCATCCTTGTGATATCGAAGCCATACAGAATATCGCCGACATCTATAACCTCAAGGTCATCTACGACGCCGCCCACGCGTTCGGCGTGGAAGATGCAAAGGGTAGCGTATTAAGGCACGGTGATTTGTCGGTACTGAGTTTCCACGCCACCAAGGTTTTCAACACCTTTGAGGGGGGTGCCATCGTCTGTCCTGATGCTAAGACGAAAGTGCGCATCGACCACCTCAAGAATTTCGGCCATGTGGGCGAAGTTACTGTAGTGGCCCCAGGCATCAACGGCAAGATGAGCGAATTCAACGCGGCGCTCGGTTTGCTGCAATTGAAATACATCGATCAGGCACTCGCGCGTCGCAAAGCGATCGATGCGAAGTACCGCGAGCGGTTGGCAAGTGTAAAGGGTATTCACTGTTTGAACGATGCGGGCGAAAAGGTTGCCAACTATTCGTATTTCCCGATTCTGGTGGGTGCCGACTACCCGATCAGCCGTGACGATCTCTATCAAAAGCTCAAGGACTACGGCATCCATCCTAGGCGCTACTTTTATCCCCTGATATCGGATTTCCCCATGTATCGCGGTTTACCTTCTTCTCATCGCGAGAATCTGCCGGTAGCCACTGTCGCGGCGCAACGTGTCCTTTGCCTGCCGATCTATCCAGATCTGGAGATGTCGGTGGTTGACGAGGTTACCCGTTTTATCGCGGCGCAATAAAGTGGATACCAAGCAAACAGTCGGCTTCACAGGATGGTCAGGATGAGGCTGGCCATTATGCAACCATATTTTTTCCCCTACATCGGCTACTTTCAGTTGATTGCGGCAGTCGACCAATTTATCGTGTACGACAATATAAAGTACACCAAGAAGGGCTGGATCAACCGCAACCGCATGCTCCAGAACGGAAAGGACGTGATGTTCTCATTGCCATTGAAGAGCGATTCTGACTTCTTGGATGTGTGCGAACGTGAACTGGCGGCGGACTTCAATCGTGACAAACTGCTCAACCAACTCAAAGGCGCATACCGGCACGCGCCCTATTTCGAGCAAACTTACCCGCTGCTCGAAAAGATCGTGAGATACGAAGACGCGAACCTGTTCCGCTATCTGCACCATTCCATTGCCCAGACATGCAAACATCTGGGCATTACCACCATGATCAGAGTCTCATCCGACATTGCGATCGACCACGGCCTGAAAAGTCAGGACAAAGTACTCGCCCTATGTGAAGCGGCCGGAGCGACCACCTATTTGAACACTATCGGCGGGATGGAGCTGTATTCGAAGGAGGCCTTCCTGAAGGGAGGCGTCGAGTTGAAGTTCATCAAATCGAAGCCGCTCGAATATGCGCAGCTCGGTGATGAGTTCGTACCCTGGCTGTCAATCGTTGACGTGATGATGTTCAATCCTCTCGATGCCATCCGTACCTGTATCACAACCAACTATGAGTTGATCTGAACCGTGTTCAAGTGGAAGAAACTAGGCAAGGTGTTCACCCCGCAGGAAGTGGAAGGGCGCAGCTGGCTGAAGGAGTTCGCACAGGCGCCTGCCACACTGTTGTTCGACGATTTCGTGCGCGTATATTTCTCCTGCCGCCCGCCGGCGGATGAGAATGGGCAGTTTGTCAGCTACTCTACCTATGTCGATCTTGACCGTGCAGATATGTTCAAGATTCGGCATGTCGGCGAGCAGCCGATTTTGAACCTGGGAGGACTGGGCGAATTCGACGAGTTCGGCACCTACCCCGTCTCTGTTATCCGCAATGGCGATGAACTGCGCGCTTATTACGCAGGTTGGACGCGTTGTGAATCCGTGCCGTTCAACGTTGCCATCGGCATGGCGACCAGCTGTGACGGTGGCGATACCTTCACCAAACTCGGAACTGGCCCGATATTGTCGTACTCGCCTGACGAACCCTTCGTATTGAGCGGGCCGAAGATCCGACGTTTTAGCGAAACCTGGTATCTGTGGTATATCGCTGGGCGCAAGTGGAAGGTGGTGGATGGGCGCGCGGAGCCGGTCTACAAGATTCGCATGGCAACATCCGGCGATGGCATCCACTGGAACAAGCTCAATAAGGATCTGATCGAGAGCCGCATAGAAGAAGACGAAGCTCAGGCCAGTCCGGACGTGTTCTACGCCAACGGCAAATATCATATGTTCTTTTGCTACCGCTACAGTAGCCATTACCGCGGCAAGCAGAATGGCTACCGCATCGGTTATGCCTCCAGCACCGATCTGATGAACTGGGTGCGCAATGATGCCAAGGCGGGAATCGAAGTGTCGGAAGAAGGCTGGGATGCCGAGATGATAAGTTACCCGCATGTGTTCGAACTGGATGGCAAGACCTATATGGCCTACCTCGGCAACCAGGTTGGCCGACACGGTTTTGGGCTGGCCGTGCTGGATGGAAAGTTGGATTAAGCAATGAAGTGGAAAAAGCTTGGCAAGATATTCGATCCGACACTGCACACACTGCCGCACGACTGCGTGCAGTTCGCCCAGTCACCGCAGGCGCTAGTGTTCGATGATTTTGTGCGTATCTATTTCTCCACCCGCTCGGTGGACAAGAGCAATGGGAAATATCTGAGCCATATCGCCTTCGTCGACATGCAGAAGAACCTGCGTGACGTGATCCGCCTGTCTGAGCAGGCCGTTATCCAGCTCGGCAATCTTGGCAGTTTCGATGAACACGGCATCTTTCCGATGAGTGTCATGCGCCACGGCGATGCGGTGTTCGGCTACACCTGCGGCTGGAATCGCCGTGTGTCGGTATCGGTGGATACCGCCATCGGCTTGGCCATCAGCCGCGACGACGGCCTTACCTTCCTGCGCATTGGCGACGGACCGGTGTTGGCGGCATCGCTACACGAGCCTTGCCTGGTCGGCGATGGCTTCGTGAAGGTTATCGGTGGCGTATTCCACATGTGGTACATCTTTGGCACCGGCTGGAAAAAGTTCTCACCGGACGCCGCGCCGGACCGCACTTACAAGATTGGCCATGCGACTTCCAGCGACGGCATCAACTGGGTGAAAGAAGAGGCACGCCAGATCATTTCGGACAAACTAGGGCCGGATGAGAGCCAGGCACTACCGACGGTGATCGGGATTGATGGTCTGCATCACATGTTCTTCTGCTATCGCCAATCGTTCGACTTCCGCAATAACAGCGGCCGCGGCTATCGCATTGGCCATGCTTGGTCAAACGATCTGGTGAACTGGACACGTGATGACCAGAACCCATTGCTCGATGTTACTCCCGGTGGCTGGGATTCGGACATGCTGTGCTATCCGCATGTGTTCGAGTGCGACGGCAAGATCTATCTGCTCTATAACGGCAACGAGTTTGGGCGCTATGGGTTTGGACTGGCCGAGCTGGAAAGGTGAGTGAGGGTATCCAATTCTCACTGAACAATGCGTCCGAAGCAGAGATTGTCGGGCACTTGTGGCACTGTGATGCCAATTTCGTGCCGCCGCTAAGCGATCGGGTCGAGATAAACGACTATGCCAATAAGATCACGAACAAAGCGATGCGGTTTGAGGCATGGTCTGGCGATAAGTTGGTGGGGTTGGTAGGGGCGTACTGCAACGATCAGCAGCGAAGTGTCGCTTTCATCACCAGTGTCAGTGTACTGAAGGAATGGATGGGCAAGGGCATCGCTGAAAGCTTGATTCAGCAGTGCATCGCGCATGCAAGAGTATCTGGGATGAGGCAGATAAGTCTGGAAGTGGCGAGCGATAATCTACCGGCCATCGGTTTGTACGAGAAGAGTGGTTTTGTAGCAGGCAAAACCTATGCATCATTTGTTGCCATGGATCTATATTTGGAATGATAGCGGGGATAAAGAATGAACAGCAAACGTGATTACAACGTCGAAATAAAAGACGCCAACGACCATAAGTACGCCTACGGTTTCGACTTTGACGTGATGCATCCATACATGATCAAGTCATTCGAGCCGTTCTTCAAAAAGGGTAGCTTGCTCGAACTGGGCAGTTTCAAAGGCGACTTCACCAGAAGGTTCCTGCCCTATTTTGATGACGTCACCTGCGTCGAGGCCTCGGATGTGGCAGTCGAAGAGGCCAGGAATAAACTGGGCGACAAAGTGAAGTTCGTTAATTCGCTATTCGAAAAAGTGACCCTGCTCAAGCGCTATGACAATATCGTGCTGACCCACGTACTGGAACATCTGGATGATCCGGTGCAGGTGCTGAAGCGCATCAACGATGAATGGCTGGCCGAAGGAGGACGCTTCTTTCTGGTATGCCCGAACGCCAATGCACCATCGCGGCAGATCGCGGTCAAGATGGGTCTCATCACGCACAATGCGGCGGTTACCCCAGCTGAGGCTGAGCATGGCCATCGTTGCACCTATTCGCTGGACACGCTGGAGCGCGATGTGGAAGCTGCGGGGTTGAAAGTGGTTCATCGTTCCGGAATCTTCTTCAAGGCTCTGGCGAACTTCCAGTGGGATCGCTTGCTGCAGACGGACATCATCTCCAAGGAATATCTGGAAGGCTGCTACAAACTCGGGCAGCACTATCCGGACCTGTGTTCGAGTATCTTCCTAATGTGCGAGCGGGGTGACGCGAGATAAGCGGAAGCACCTTGATGTCGCTGAGGAAGAACATCCTTGCCAACTATCTTAGTCAGTTCTATGTCACGCTGATCGGGATCGTCATGATCCCCGTATACATTAGGTACATGGGGTGTGGAGGCGTACGGGCTCGTAGGTTTCTTCTCGATGTTGCAAGCATGGTTCATGCTGCTGGACATGGGGCTTACTCCCACAATGGTGAGGCAGGTCGCGCGTTTCCGTGGCGGTGCGATGGACGTGCTCATGTTGCGCAGGTTGTTGCGTGCCCTGGAGGGTATTTTCATTGGTGTGGCCGTGCTTGGCGTGGTCGTGATCATCGCGGGAGCGGACAGCATCGCAAATCGGTGGCTCAGGGTCGAGATGCTTCCGAAGGACGATGTGGTTAACGCCATCATGCTCATGGCCATTATCGTGGCACTGCGCTGGTTGTGCGGTTTGTACCGGGGCGTGATCAACGGTTTCGAGCATCTGGTCTGGTTGAGCTGGTTCAATACGGCCGTTGCAACGGCCCGTTTCGTTCTGGTGATCCCATTCCTCCTCTTTGTCGATACCAGCGCGACATCCTTCTTTACATACCAAGTCGTCGTCGCAGTGATAGAAGTGATATGGCTGACCATCAAGGTCTATGCGCTCCTGCCTGAAGTGCTGGAAAGGCACATTCCGTGGCAATGGGAGCCGTTGCGTGGCGTTCTTAAGTTCTCTCTGAGCATCGCCTTCACCGGCGCGGTATGGGTACTGGTCACGCAGACCGACAAGCTAATCCTCTCTACCATGCTACTGTTGTCCGATTACGCCTATTTCACCTTGGCGGTACTGGTAGCCAGCAGTATCCTGATGCTCAGTGCGCCCATCAGCGGTGCGCTGCTTCCGCGCATGACCAAAATGAATGCCGAAGGCGACGAGGAAGGACTGGTACGGCTGTATCGGCAGGCGACGCAGTTGGTGGGGATTATCATCGTTCCGTCCACTTTTGTCTTGGCGTTCTTTCCCGAACAGGTGTTGTGGGCGTGGACAGGAAACATTGTCATCGCGCAGAGATCCGCCCTTGTGCTCACGCTTTATGCCTTGGGGAACGGACTGCTTGCTCTAGCAGCCTTCCCATATTTTCTGCAGTTCGCCAAAGGCGATCTGAAATTGCATCTGATCGGGAACGCATTGTTCCTGGTGATATTTATCCCGATGTTGGTCTGGGCTGTAAACATGCATGGGATGGTGGGGGCGGGATATGCATGGATAGGGGCGAACTTGCTTCCATTCTTCGTCTGGCTCCCGCTCGTGCACCGCCGCTTTGTGAAGGGTTTGCATGCCCGGTGGATACTGCAGGATGTGATGCCAGTCGTGGTGCTGCCGATGGTTCTTGCGTTTGGCCTGCAACGCTGGGTGACATTGCCGCAGTCGCGATCCATGATAGCGATGGGCCTAGTAGCGATAGGTTTGGGACTGGCCGCAGCGGCTGTCGCGAGTTCATCGTGGGCGAGAGAAAAGATAAACAGCAGATGGTGCAGCCAATTTGCCCGAGGATAGCCGATGCAAGCAACCAGGACTCCCCCGAAAGCTTCGGTTTGTGTGATCACATATAACCAGGAGGCATACATACGCGAATGCCTGCAAAGCATCGTGGACCAGATGACTGACTTCGATTTCGAGGTCATCGTCGGTGACGATTGCTCCTGCGACGGTACGAGAGAGGCCGTGATCGAGTTTGCGGAGCGCTATCCGGGCAAGATCGTTCCGTTGCTATATCCGCACAAGGTCGGCGGAACTCAGAACTTCATTTCGGTGCACAATCGGGCTGCAGGAAAGTATGTCGCCCACATTGATGGCGACGATATCGCGCTGCCGGGCAAACTCCAGGCACAGGTTAACTACCTGGAGGCACACCCAGACTGTTCGGTGGTGTGGCACCGCGTGCTGCTCTTCAATGATGCCGGTACGTTATGCAAACCGAATCTGCACGATGTGGGCGTGTTCGAGGACGGCATCGTGCTCTTGTCCGACGCCCTCAGATTCGGGAGCGTCGGCTATCACAGTGCAATGATGTACCGGGCGAACGCTAGGAGGACCCGGTGTGTCGAGGGCGAGACGCTGGATTACTTCTATACTGTCGAGATGCTCGTTTCCGGCTATGGAAAATATCTGGAGGAGATACTGGGTAAGTACCGCTACAACAGCGACACCGGTATCTCCAGAAAAGGGCGCGGTCCGCAAACGGTCATGCGGCTGTATGCAGAGCACCTGGATCACTATCTCGCGTTGCTGCCTGGCCACAGACGGGAGATTTTCATCAACAGCCTACTATACCTGCTGGTGGAACTGAAGAATCGGCGTACATCGGCTTTCCTGTTCCTGAAGCTGGCGTTTAGGTCATTCTGCTGGGTCTCGCCGTGGGAGTTCATTACTCAACTGAAACGGTTCAAGCGGATCAACGTGGGAATATGAAGTGAGATATTACAAGGCATTCTGGCTGGGAGTGTATGTGATGGCTGCAGTTGTGGCCGCGTGCCTGTTCACCATCAGGGGTCAGTTGGACGGAGACTTCAAGGGGGTCGTGATCTCCAACCCGACCACCGTGCTGGTTGCGGCTGGCAGCATAGTGATTGCCTACCTGCTATGCATGGGGCCCATCTTCAACTGGATGGGGAACGTCCGAGTCAAAACCCTTCTGCCCCCCCCAGGCAGGAGAGAGCAGCACACCGAACGGTTGCTCTCCCTGCTAGTATTCTTTCTCCAGTTCACTTTCCTAGTCTACTGCCTAGTTGAACGGGTGGGTATCGCAGGATCGACCAGACAGAGCGATTTGCCGCTGAAGTATGTGTGGGTGTTCTTTCCTGCGGATGCGATCTTTATGGTCTATTACTGCTTGTACAGGCGGTCGCGTTTAGTGTTTCCCAATCTGGGCGTCTATGTCCTTTCCAATATTCTGCGGGGCTGGCTAGGGTTCTGGATTCTTATACTGTTCATCGAAGGGGCACACCTGATCCGGGAGCGACGCTTCAACTGGAAGAGGATCGCAGCATTGCTAACGGTCTTCGTCATTTTCATTCCTTATCTGGTCGAGATCAAATGGAAGATGCGCGACCATGGCTACGCTTTCCTAGCAAGCGCCAGCGACCTGATGGATATGGTACGGGAGGTGGACTGGTGGCAATCCATGTTGTTGACGATAGAGCGGTCACTGATGCGCATGCAGCATGTGGACAACGTGACGGTGATCATCAACAACTCGACATTCCTGTACGAAAAAGTGCGGGCTAGGGAGTTCCTGTATTTCTTTGAAGAAGGGTTGCCCCAGTTTACGCTGGAACGCCTGCTCGAACTGCCGCGCATACCTGATATACATCTGAGACTGCTCGACTACTTTGCCGTGTTCAGGCCGACAGTGCAGGGCGTCGTTAGCAACACACATTCCGGGCTGGTCGGGTGGTTTTGGATTACACCCGGCTGGTGGTTGGCCTATGTGGGGTATCTCTTGTTGCTGGCATGGCTGGGTGTCTGGCTAGCAAAGAAACAGGAGAATGCGGGATTGCTAGTCGAATTTGCTTGGTTCGCAGGATTGATATGGTTGATGAACGGATGGTTCGGGGCCTACATCGAGTATCTACAGGCGATGGTGGTGATACTTTGCGCCAGAATAATCATAAAGGCGGAGCTCCCTCTGGCTGGGCGAAGAACTGGCCATGCATGAAATCGGCAAGCACACGATTGCAATATCCGGTGCATCGGGTTTTATCGGAAAATACTTGGTCGCGGAATTGCTGCGCGACGGCGGGTATGCCATCAGGGTGCTTTCCAGGGACAGGCAGCGCGACTTGCGTGAAGCGAGGTTCGGCGCAGGTGTGGAGATATTCGAGGGGGCTCTTGATGATCAGCACACATTGGAAGGTTTTCTTGTACCCGGCTGTACAGTCATCAACCTTGTGTACCTTTGGGATGCCGGAGAGGAAAGGAATCGGGCCTGTACACGCAACCTGCTGGTGGCATGCAAGGAGGCTAGGGTCACCCGATTGATACATTGCAGTACCGCTGCCGTGGTGGGGCGGGTGGAGAACGACCTGGTCGACGAAACCACCCGCTGTCTTCCCGTTACGGAATATGGCGTAACCAAGTTGAGGATTGAGCAGGACATCATTGACTTAGCAAGGGGGGAGTTTGAGGCGGTCGTTCTGCGACCGACAGCAGTCTTCGGTATCGGTGGCGAGCCGCTCAAGAAACTGGCGGCGGACCTCAGTCGCGGAAACCGCTGGAAAAACTATCTTAAATCCTGTCTGTTCGACAGGCGCCGGATGAATCTGGTGCATGTGGCGAACGTGGTGGCAGCAATTGTCTTCTTGGTACGTGCAACCAAGTGTCTTGAAGGTGAGATATTCATAGTCTCGGATGACGATGATCCGAAGAACAACTTCTTAGATGTGGAAAGATTTCTGAAGGGTGCGCTGGGGGTGAAGGCGGATATCCTGCCGCGCTTTCCGCTTCCGCCGGATTTGCTCAAATGGTTGCTTCTGTCGCTGGGGCGGAACAACGTCAATCCGCGCTGCGACTTTGATCCGGGCAAGCTACGTCGGATGGGCTTCAAGAGTCCAGTGATTCTGAGTGAGGGGCTGGCCGAATACGCTGCTTGGTATCGCGCTACTCAACTCGGCGAAAAGGTGCAGGAGCCTTCATGACACTGCGGATACTTAATGTCAACGACATGCTCGACGTAAAGACGGGCGGAGGGACGGCAGAGCGGACTTTCCAGATGAGTCGCTTCCTGGCGCGCCAAGGCGTGTCCTGCGAAGTGTTGACGATCGATACCGATCATCTCGACGCACAACGGATTGAGGCGCTTGAGCCGGTTAGGGTTTCTGTGCTGCCGTGTCTGTTGCGAAGATTCAAGGTTCCCCGCTGTCGATTGGCGACCATACGGCGCGCAGTCGAAGAGGCTGACATCGTTCACCTCATGGGGCACTGGAGTGTGCTGAATGCGGTCGTCTATCTGGCGGTCCGGCGCGCTGGCAAGCCCTATGTGGTCTGTCCGGCGGGGGCTCTGCCGTTCTTCGGAAGGTCAAGATGGTTGAAGCGCTTCTACAATTTTGTCATCGGAAACTTGATCGTCCGCAATGCATCAGGCTGGATCGCGGTCACCGAAGGAGAATTTCCCCAATTTGAGGAATACGGTGTGCCCCGTTCCCGGGTGACGGTGATCCCGAACGGCGTGAGCGCTGAAGATTTTCCGTCCGTGGATATCGCCGACTTCAGACGCCGGCATGGCCTGCCGGATGCGCCGACCATTCTCTTCATGGGGCGGCTCAACCTGATAAAAGGACCGGATCTGCTGTTGCAGGCGTTCCTGAATTCGCGACAGGCATTTCCGGAACATCATCTAGTGTTTGCTGGTCCGGACGGAGGCATGTTGGCCAAGCTGTTTGAGACCGCCGAGCGGTCTGGCATGAGCGGAATGGTGCATTTCATCGGTTATGTCGGCGGGGCCGACAAATCGGCGGCCTACCGCATGGCCGACCTGCTGGTGGTTCCATCGCGGCAGGAAGCGATGTCCATCGTCGCGATAGAAGCTGGCATCTGCGGTGTGCCGGTGCTGCTGACCGACCAGTGCGGTTTTGGCGAGATCAGGGCAATCGACGAACGGCTTGAAGTGCCGGTCTCCGTGGGCGGCATCGCGGACGGGTTGGTCAGTCTCCTTGCAGAGCCCGGCGTTCTGGAGAAACTGTCGCCGGCATGGGTGAGTTTCGTTGATCGCAGGTATTCCTGGATAGCACTGGCACCGGAGTATCTCAAACTTTATCAACGTATTCTTTCGGAATCGGTGCGATGAGACTGCTCATCGTCTCCCAATATTTCTGGCCCGAAAGTTTCATCATCAATGACATCGTGCGCATGCTGGACGAGCAGGGACACGATATCGTGGTCGCTACCGGCAAGCCCAACTATCCGGATGGCGAGGTGTTCGAAGGTTATCGCGCCAGAGGGACCCAGCGTGAGCGTTACCTGAACAAGGTCGAGGTGCTGCGTGTGCCACTCTGGCCTCGAGGCAAGGGTGGCGCTAAGAACCTTGTCCTCAACTACCTTTCATTCGTGTTCGCAGGCCTGTTGCTCCTGCCCTGGATGCTACGCAAGCGCGAGTTCGATGCGATTCTGGTCTTCGCGCCTTCGCCCATTACCCAAACGATTCCAGCGATTCCACTCAAATGGTTGAAGAAGGCTAAATTGGTCTTGTGGGTTCAGGACATGTGGCCGGAAAGCCTGGCCGCAACTGGCTTTGTCAGGAATCCTCATTTGCTTAAGGCTGTGGGCTGGATGGTCAAGGCCATCTACCACTGCAGCGATACCCTGCTGGTGCAGTCGCGGGCGTTCATCGAGCCGGTGGCGCGCTATGCCGAGCGAGAGAAGATTTTCTATTACCCCAACTCTATGGATGTACGGCCCCCGGTTGTGCTGCTGCCTATACCATCGGAGTTGAGTGAATTGCTGGAAAAGCATTTCTGCGTGGTCTTCGCTGGCAATTTGGGGACCGCTCAGGCCTTGGATACGCTGGTTCAGGCCGCAGTGCATCTGCGTGATGATCCACAGATCTGCCTCGTGCTGGTCGGTAGCGGTAGCCGCCTTGCCTGGATTAAGGCGCAGCAGCAGATTTATGGGCTGGACAATCTGGTGATTCCGGGCCGCTTTCCGATGGAAGCGATGCCGCAGATTCTCGAGCGTGCCTCGGCCTTGCTAGTTTCGCTCAACGATGAAGAAGCTTTCGCGCAGACCATTCCTAGCAAGATCCAAGCGTATCTGGCCGCCGGGAAGCCGATCATTGCCTGCATGAACGGCGAGGGCGCCCGGGTTGTCTGCGAAGCTCGCGCAGGCCTTGTCTCGCCGGCTGAGAAGGTGTTGCCACTGGTGGCGAATATTCGTTGCATGAAGGCGCTTGGGGATGCGGAGCGCAAGGAAATGGGGAACTCGGGGCGGGCCTATTTCGATGTGAATTTTGATATGAGTCGGCAGGTGCAGGTGCTGGTAAAGTACTTGGATTTTGAGGCTGGCAAGGGTAGTGACAAATGAAGGTACTTGTTCTTGGCGTTACTGGCATGCTGGGCAATGCTGTTTTTCGTGTGTTCGGTGCAGATGCAGAACATGAGGTCTGGGGCACGCTGCGCAGTGGTGCAGCGTTGCGGTATTTTCCGCAGCAGCGCCATGCTCGGCTGGTGACGGGTGTGGATGTGCTCGACCAGGATACGCTGGTTGCGGTGCTGGCGAAGGTGCGGCCGGATGTGGTGATTAATTGCGTTGGACTGATCAAGCAGCTGGCCGACGCCAAGGATCCGCTGACTGCACTGCCGATCAATGCCATGCTGCCGCATCGACTGGCGCGGCTGTGTGCGCTGGCTAGTGCACGGTTGATCCATATAAGCACCGACTGCGTGTTCTCAGGGCGGAAGGGCTCCTATCTGGAGAGCGATCTGTCTGACGCCGAGGACCTGTATGGCAAGTCCAAATACATCGGCGAACTGCACGATCTGCACAACGCGATTACGCTGCGTACCTCGATCATTGGTCATGAGCTCAGCTCAAATTACGCGCTGGTGGACTGGTTTCTGTCACAAAAAGGTAGCGTAAAGGGTTACTCCCATGCAATTTTCTCTGGTCTTCCGACCGTGGAGTTGGCTCGGGTAATGAAGGATTTTGTAGTTCCACTACCTCAGCTCAATGGCCTGTATCATGTCGCCGCCGAGCCAATCGCCAAGCGGGATCTATTGCAGTTGGTGGCTTTGCAGTATGGCAAGGAGATTGAGATTCGGCCAGATGATGCGTTGGTGATCAACCGCTCTCTAGACGGGACGTGTTTCCGCGAGGCCACCGGTTATGTGGCACCTACTTGGCCCGAGCTGATTCGCTTGATGTATGTGGAGCGGTAGGAGGTTACGGGACTTCTTCGCTGCTTCGAATTGTCAGGGAAGGGCGATGAGTGACGTGGCGACAACTTTACTATTTATTCGCGCGGCCTGATTGGACGCGTTTGCGATCTGGAAGGTTCTATGTTCGACGACAAGGTATTGATGATCACCGGGGGCACCGGTTCCTTTGGCCATACGGTGCTCAAGCGCTTTCTCAATACTGCAGTGCGCGAGATCCGCATCTTCTCCCGTGACGAGAAGAAGCAGGAGGACATGCGCATTGCCCTGGCGAACGACAAGGTCAAGTTCTACATCGGCGATGTGCGCGACTACGACAGCCTCAAGCAGTCCATGGTCGGTGTCGACTACATATTTCATGCTGCTGCGCTCAAGCAGGTGCCTTCCTGTGAGTTCTATCCGATGGAGGCAGTGCGTACCAACGTCAACGGCACCGAGAACGTCCTCAACGCTGCCATCGCCAGCGGTGTGAAGCGCGTGGTGGTGCTGAGTACCGACAAGGCTGTCTACCCGATCAACGCCATGGGCATTTCCAAGGCGATGGCAGAGAAACTGATGGTCGCCAAATCACGCATGATTCCAGAGGGTGGCACAGTGGTTAGTGCGACCCGCTACGGCAATGTGATGGCCTCGCGCGGCTCGGTGATTCCGCTGTTTGTCGATCAGATGCGTAGTGGCGAGCAAATTACGGTCACCGATCCTCATATGACGCGCTTCCTTATGTCTCTTGAAGACTCGGTGGATCTTGTGCTGCATGCCTTCGAGCATGGCGAGCAGGGCGATCTGTTCGTGCAGAAAGCACCGGCCTCCACCGTCGGTGACCTGGCCCAGGCGCTCAAGGAATTGTTCGGTCGCGACAACCCGGTGCGGGTAATTGGCACCCGTCATGGCGAGAAGCTCTATGAATCGCTGGTCTCCCGCGAAGAAATGGCCAAGGCCGAAGATATGGGGCGCTACTACCGCATTCCAGCGGACAATCGCGATCTCAACTACAAGAAGTACTTCGTCGAGGGCGAAGAGAGGATCTCCGAGCAGGACGACTACACATCGCACAACACCGAGCGCCTGGATGTGCCAGGCATCAAGCAGTTGCTGCTCAAGCTCGATTACATCAAGGAGCAGCTCGATGCTTAAAGTCATGACTCTGGTTGGCACCCGGCCCGAGCTGATCAAGATGAGCCGGGTGATCGCCGAACTCGACCGCCAGGTCGATCACGTTCTAGTTCATTCAGGACAAAACTACGATTACGAACTGAATCAGGTATTTTTCGACGATCTCGAGATCCGAAAACCGGACCATTTCCTTGGGGCTGCCGGGGAAACGGCGGCACAGATGATCGCAGAAATTATTGCCAAGGTCGACCTGGTATTCGAAAGCGAAAAGCCGGATGCGCTGATGCTGTATGGCGACACCAACACATGTCTGGCTGTTATCCCGGCCAAGCGGCGCAAGATTCCGGTATTCCACATGGAGGCGGGAAATCGCTGCTTCGACCAGCGTGTTCCGGAAGAGCTGAATCGCAAGGTTCTCGACCACCTGAGTGACATCAACATGGTCCTGACCGAACACGCCCGACGCTATCTGCTGGCCGAGGGCATTCGCCCGGAAACCATCATTAAGACCGGTTCTCACATGGAGGAGGTGCTCGAGTACTACATGCCGCGTATTGAGAAATCAGACGTGCTGGCGCGCGAAGGGCTGGCAAAGGGAGGCTTCTTCATCGTCAGCGCCCACCGCGAAGAGAATGTCGATACACCGGAAAACTTGCGCGATCTGCTCGATACCTTGCGCGCGCTGGCCGACGAGTACCGCCTGCCGATCATCGTCTCGACGCATCCTCGCACGCGCAAGCGCCTGGAGGCGCTGGGCGAGTCGCTGGATCATCCGCTGATCCGCTTCGTCAAGCCCTATGGTCTCCTCGACTACATCCAGCTGCAAATGTCGGCCTTCTGCGTACTGTCGGATAGCGGCACGATTACCGAAGAGGCTTCGTTGCTGAATCTGCCGGCGATTACACTGCGCAATGCCCACGAGCGGCCGGAAGGCATGGATGAGGGCGTGCTGATCATGAGTGGTCTGAAACGCCAACCGGTGCTTGATGCCGTCAGGATCGTGCTGTCCCAGCACGATCCCAATAAGCGGGTGATTCCGGTGGTGCCAGATTATCAGGCCGGTCCGGTTTCCAAGCAGGTGGTGCGGATAGTCCTGAGCTACACGGACTACATCAACCGGACCGTCTGGCGCAAATCCTGATCCGGAGATGAAGGAAGACTCTATATCGACAGGGCGCCAGGAGGGCGCTGCCGATCACTATCTGATTACAGGGAGCACTGGTTTCGTTGGTAGCCGGGTACTTGCCGCGCTTTCTCGTCGCGGTGATCAATTTCGGTCGCTGGTGCGTTGCGACGGGGGCGATCCGGGCACCGTGCGGGCAGATCTGGCCGATGTGCCGGCTCTGGTGGCGGCCTGCGCCGGCATTGACTGCGTGATTCATTGCGCCGGTTATGCCCATGCGTTCTCGGCCCGTTCCAGCGATGAAGCTCGCCAGCACTGGCAGGTCAACTTTGAAGGAACGCGCAACCTGATCGAGGCCGCCGGGCGGGCGGGTGTCCGCCGCTTTGTGTTTTTGTCGAGTGTCAAAGCCATGGCCGAGCCGGGCGATGCCTGTGCCAATGAGGATTTTCCAGGCGAGCCGGAGAGCGAGTATGGCTTGTCTAAGCGCGCCGCCGAAGCGACGGTTGTCGACGCGGCCCGGACCTATGGGATGCATGTCGTCAATCTACGGCTGAGCATGGTCTATGGTGCCGGCGGGCGCGGCAACCTGGAGCGGATGGGGCGTCTGGTTCGCCAAGGGTTTTTTCCGCCGCTGCCCGAGACCGGCAATCGGCGCTCAATGGTTCATGTCAATGACGTGGTGGCGGCGATTCTCATTGTTGCCGGCGACGGGCGGGCTGCCGGTAAGACCTACATCGTCTGCGGGCCAGAGGCGCCGTCGGGCCGGCAATTGTTCGATGCGCTCCGCGAAGTGTCGGGCATGCATCCCTGCTCTTGGTCAATCTCCGAAAGCCTGTTGAGGCGGCTGGCCGGGGCCGGCGATGGCCTGGGCAAGCTTCTAGGGCGTCGTCTGCTTCTCAATGGCGAGGTACTGCAGCGCCTTCTCGGCTCGGCTTGTTACGATGGTTCGCGAATTCAGGTGGAAATAGGCTGGAAACCTGCTGTTCACCTCAAGGATGGTTTGCGGGAGATGCTGCGGATATGAAACGCGCCTTTGACATAGAGCTTGCTCTGTTTGCACTGCTGTTTCTTGGCCTGCCACTGCTGCTGGTGGCCCTCGCGGTGCGACTGACGTCGCCTGGGCCTGTGCTGTACTGGTCCGATCGGGTCGGGCGTAATAACCGTGTGTTCAAGATGCCAAAGTTCCGCAGCATGCAGACCGGTACGCCGGCCGTCGCCACCCACTTGTTGCAGAGTCCGGATGCCTATCTGACGCCGATCGGTTCCTTCCTGCGCAAGTCCAGTCTCGACGAACTGCCTCAGTTGTGGAGCATCCTGAAGGGTGATATGAGTTTTGTCGGGCCGCGCCCGGCCCTGTTTAATCAAGATGATCTGGTTGCCTTGCGGACGGCGGCGGGGGTTCATGAACTGCTGCCAGGGCTGACCGGCTGGGCGCAGGTCAATGGTCGCGACGAACTGCCGATTCCACAGAAGGTTGTGCTTGATGCTGCGTATCTCAAACGCCGCTCACTGGCATTCGACGTGTATATTCTTTGGCTGACAGCCATGAAGGTCATTCGTCGCGAGGGCGTGTCGCATTGACGGTATTCAGGCAGAAAAATGAAAAACAAGACAACAAAACTGGTTCCATTCTCCAATCCGCGTACGTTTGCAGCCTTTGCCCATGATGTGGCCGCAGCTATGCTGGCTTGGTTGCTCGCCTACTGGCTTCGCTTCAACTTTGATGTGCCGGTGGACTACGCACAGGCGGCTCGAGTAGCATTAATCTGGCTGGTGCCGCTGTTCGCCGGGTTGTTCTACTTGTTCGGCCTGTATCGCGGACTGTGGCGTTTCGCCAGTATTTCGGACCTGCATCACCTGATCGCCGCGATCGGGGTTGGGGCCTTGCTGACAACGGCAGTTGTCGCATTCTTTACCGTGCCACACATTCCGCGATCGGTACTGGTACTCCATCCTATGCTGCTGGCCGTTATCATGGGTGGCAGCCGCTTTGCGTATCGGAGCTGGAAGGAGCATCGCTTATATGGACCGGCTAAATTGCGGGGGCAGCCGGTTCTGGTGATTGGCTCCGGCGAGTCGGCCGATTCATTGTTGCGCGAGATTGGGCGAAGTGGGCAATGGTATGCGGTGGCCGTTCTAGAGGACAGCCCCGGCCGTAGTGGCCGTCAATTACGTGGCTTGCCCATCGTTTCTCCTATCGATCAAATCGGACTGGTCGCAGAGCGTCTTGGTGCACAGCACGCAATCATAGCCATGCCTGGGGCTCGTCCCGGAGAACGGCGGCGGGTGGCCGAACTGGCGGCTGCGGCCGGTCTTGCGGTGATGACCGTGCCTTCGTACGACGACCTGCTTTCTGGTCGTTTGTCCGTCTCCAATATTCGAAAGGTGGAACTGGAAGACCTGCTCGGTAGAGAGGCGGTGACGCTTGACGACGATGGTCTACATGATTTGCTGCGCGGGTGTGTCGTGCTGGTCAGTGGTGCCGGTGGATCGATCGGCTCGGAACTGTGCCGGCAGATCGCTCGCTTCGAACCGGCGCGGCTGATACTGCTCGATTCTTCTGAATTTGCGCTGTACACGATCGATGAAGAGTTGCGCAGCAAGTTTCCAGGGCTGGCTTGTCAATGCTGGGCGGCTGACGTGCGGGATAGCGAGCGGGTAGCCGAGATCCTGTTGGCGGAAGCGCCGGCAGTGGTTTTCCATGCCGCCGCCTACAAGCACGTGCCGCTGATGGAGGACGTCAATGCTTGGCAGGCGGTACGGACCAATGCCTTGGGCACCTTCACCATGGCGCGCGCGGCGCAGCGGGCTGGGGTCGACAAGTTTGTGCTGATCTCGACCGACAAGGCTGTTAATCCGACCAATGTTATGGGCGCCACAAAGCGCTTGGCCGAACGTCTCTGCCTGGCAGTCCATGCGGAAGGCGGGACGAAGTTCGTCACTGTCCGGTTCGGCAATGTGCTTGGCAGCAATGGTAGCGTTATTCCCAAGTTTCGCGAGCAGATCTCTCGTGGCGGGCCAGTCACTGTCACTCATCCGGACATCGTGCGCTACTTCATGACCATTCCCGAGGCGGCGCAACTGGTGTTGCAAGCAGGAAGTATGGGGCAAGGGGGGGAGATTTTTGTCCTTGATATGGGCGAACCGGTGAAGATCGTCGATCTGGCTCGCGACATGATTCGGCTTTCAGGCTTCTCTGACGAGGAAATTCGAATCGAATTTACAGGGCTGCGGCCGGGCGAGAAGCTTTACGAGGAATTGCTGGCTGATGATGAGGCTACTCTGCCAACGCCGCACCCGAAGCTGCGGATTGCCAGGCTGTCGGATGTCCTGCTTGCTGATGAATACGCTGAACTGCTAGCCTGGCTTCAGTCCGGGGTTCGTCCGAGTAATGAGGTTAAGGCGGGTCTCCGCCGTTTTGTGCCTGAGTACGTAACCAGTCCAGTCGCCTGACTTTAGCAGGAGAGCCTCGGGCTTTGCTTTTGTACAGGTACACTATTCAATTTCCCCCACTCTGCCGATCATGGAATTTCTCGACCTACCCCAACTCTTGTCCGCATCCGGCGTTGTTCGCCTTCCCGGCTCGAAAAGTATCTCCAATCGAGTCCTTTTGTTGGCCGCCCTTTCAGAAGGCGCAACCGAAGTCCGCGATTTGCTGGCATCGGATGACACCGAGCGGATGCTTGATGCGCTGAAGGTGTTAGGTGTGGGCGTTACCCATCTGGGTGGTGAAAATTGGCAGATCAAGGGTTGTGGCGGCACATTTCCGACCAGAACAGCGGAACTCTTTCTCGGTAATGCCGGAACGGCATTTCGCCCGCTGACTGCGGCGCTGGCACTGTCGGGCGGAGACTACATACTGAAGGGCGTGGCCCGCATGCATGAGCGGCCGATCCGCGATCTGGTGGATGGTCTGCGCCAGCTCGGGGCTGATGTTAACTATCTGGAGAATGTAGGCTATCCACCTTTGCATCTGAAACCGGCAAACATTCTCCAAAATGGAGTGGTTAAGGTTCGAGGCGATGTATCCAGTCAGTTTTTGACGGGTTTGCTGATGGCTTTGCCGCTGACTGGGCAAACGGTTGTGGTTGAAGTCATCGGTGAGCTGATTTCCAAGCCTTACATTGAGATCACTCTGGCGACCATGGCGCGTTTTGGCGTGCAGGTTCAGCGTGATGGCTGGCAGCGTTTTACGGTAGTAGCCGGCAGTCGCTATGTCTCGCCGGGGACGATCTACGTCGAAGGCGATGCCTCGTCGGCCTCGTATTTCCTAGCCTTGGGTGCCATTGGTGGCGGGCCGGTTCGCGTCGAGGGAGTCGGACGAGATTCGATTCAGGGCGACGTACGTTTTGCTGAAGCATTGGCCAAAATGGGCGCCGAAATAGAAATGGGGCCGAACTGGATGTCGGCGCGGGCGCCGCAAGATGGTCTAGTTGCGGTCGACCTGGATTGCAACCATATTCCCGATGCGGCTATGACGCTGGCGACGACCGCTTTGTTTGCCAAAGGAACGACCAAGCTACGCAACATCGCCAGTTGGCGAGTGAAGGAAACTGATCGGATTGCCGCAATGGCAACCGAACTGCGCAAACTGGGTGCGGTGGTCGAGGAGGGCGAGGATTTCATCTGCGTTACAGCGGCAACCCTCAAACCTGCTGCCATCGATACCTATGACGATCATCGAATGGCAATGTGTTTCTCATTGGCCGCTTTCGGTACACCATTGCGTATCAACGATCCAAAGTGTGTGGCGAAGACCTTCCCAGACTACTTCGACCGCTTTGCCGCGGTGACTCTGGCTGCGCCTGTTATCGCTATCGACGGCCCATCGGCCTCCGGCAAGGGCACGGTTGCAGCGCGGGTGGCTACGGCACTTGGCTACGCCTATTTGGATTCTGGCGCTCTTTACCGGTTGACCGCGCTGGCCGCCAGGCAGGCCGGTGTTGATTGGGCTGATGAGGCACGCGTAGCAGCTATTGCCGCCGGTCTCGACGTCGAGTTTTCCGAGAACGATATTCACCTGAACGGCGCTGTTGTTGGCGACGCGATCCGAACCGAAGAAATGTCGGCTGGTGCCTCAATCGTTGCTGCATTGCCGGCAGTTCGCGAGGCGCTGTTATTTCGCCAGCGAGCCTTCGGCAAGCGGCCCGGCCTGGTCGGTGATGGGCGCGACATGGGGTCGGTTGTTTTCCCCAGGGCTGAGCTTAAGGTCTTCCTGACGGCGAGTGCTGAAGCGCGCGCCGAACGTCGTTATAAGCAGTTGATCGAAAAAGGTTTATCTGCTAATCTCCCCGACCTTCTGCTGGACCTGAAGCAACGTGACGAACGCGATTCGCAGCGTAGCGTCGCTCCACTCCGGCAAGAGGCTGATGCCAAGCTGCTCGACACCACGCATCTCACCATCGAACAGGCGGTGAATCAGGTGCTGGTCTGGAGCAGGGAAGCATTGCAGTAAGGTGTTGCCGGCCAGGTGGTCGGTAATTTGTTTCAAACCCTAACCCGCTGTGAGTTTCACGATTCGCGGCATGAAAGTTCTCTCCGTAATGGAATCTTTTGCTCAACTATTTGAAGAATCCCTGGCTCGCCAGGAAATGCGTCAAGGCGAAGTCATCACTGCAGAAGTGGTGCTCATCGATCACAACTTCGTTGTGGTCAATGCCGGCCTGAAATCGGAATCTTATGTTCCGCTCGAAGAATTCCTGAATGATCAGGGCGAACTCGAAGTGGCAGTGGGCGATTTCGTCCAGGTTGCCATCGAGATGCTGGAAGACGGCTATGGCGCCACGCGCCTGTCCCGCGATCGCGCCAAGCGCATCGCCGCATGGAACTTCCTGGAAGAAGCCCTGAACAACAACTCCCTGGTTACCGGCACCATCACCGGCAAGGTCAAGGGCGGTTTGACCGTCATGTCCAACGGTGTTCGCGCCTTCCTGCCTGGCTCCCTCGTCGACATGCGTCCGGTCAAGGACACCACGCCGTACGAAGGCAAGACCATGGAGTTCAAGGTCATCAAGTTGGATCGCAAGCGCAATAACGTCGTTATGTCACGCCGCGCTGTGCTCGAAGCCACTGCTGACAAAGATCGCGAAAAGCTCCTTGAGAACCTCAAGGAAGGCACGACCGTCAAGGGTATCGTCAAGAACATCACCGATTACGGTGCATTCGTTGACCTCGGTGGTATCGATGGCCTGCTGCACATCACCGACCTGGCCTGGCGCCGTGTCCGTCACCCGAGCGAAGTGCTCAATGTTGGTGACGAAGTTACCGCCAAGATCCTCAAGTTCGACGCTGAGAAGAACCGCGTCTCACTGGGCATGAAGCAACTGGGCGACGATCCGTGGGTCGGTATTGCCCGCCGCTACCCGGCTGGTACCCGTCTGTTCGGCAAGGTCACCAACCTGACCGACTACGGTTCATTCGTTGAAATCGAACAAGGCATCGAAGGTCTGGTTCACGTTTCCGAAATGGACTGGACCAACAAGAACGTTCATCCGTCCAAGGTTGTCCAGCTCGGCGACGAAGTCGAAGTCATGATCCTCGAAATCGACGAAGAGCGTCGTCGCATCTCCCTCGGCATGAAGCAGTGTCAAGCCAATCCGTGGGACGACTTCGCGATGAACCACAAGAAGGGTGACAAGGTTAAGGGCGCCATCAAGTCGATCACCGACTTTGGTATCTTCATCGGTCTGCCGGGTGGCATCGATGGTCTGGTTCACCTGTCCGACCTGTCTTGGTCTGCGACTGGCGAAGAAGCCATCCGCAACTTCAAGAAGGGTGACGAAGTTGAGGCGCTGGTTCTCGGCATTGACGTCGAGAAGGAGCGTATCTCCCTCGGCATCAAGCAGATGGAAGGTGATCCGTACACCAACTTCATCGCTACCCACGAGAAGAACAGCATCGTGAACTGCACCGTCAAGACGGTCGACGCTCGCGGCGCCGTGCTGACGCTGGATGGTGAGAACGAAGGTTACCTGCGTGCTTCCGAATTCTCGCGTGATCGCATCGACGACCTGTCGCAACACCTCAAGGTGGGCGACACGGTTGAAGCCATGATCATCAACGTAGATCGCAAGACACGTGGCATCAATCTTTCCATCAAGGCCAAGGATAATGCCGAACAGCACGAAGCCATGCAGAAACTTTCTGCTGAATCTTCCGCCGCTGCTTCCGGTACGACCAACCTGGGTGCTCTTCTGAAGGCCAAGCTTAACCAGCAAGGCTGATAAGGCATAAGCATGACCAAATCCGAGCTCATCGCCCGGCTGGCGGAGCGTTTTCCTCAGCTTGTGGCGAAAGATGCAGATTTTGCGGTCAAGATGATTCTTGATGCGATGTCCGAAGCACTAGTGCGAGGGGATCGCATTGAGATCCGCGGATTCGGCAGCTTTGCGCTCAACTACCGGCCACCGCGTACTGGCCGCAACCCCAAGTCAGGGGAAAAGGTTGGCGTACCGGCCAAGTGGGTTCCCCACTTCAAGGCCGGAAAAGAATTGCGCGAACGGGTTGATCTGGCAATCTGACGCCGGGCTTGGCCCAATGTGGTAGATTCAGGGCAGTGAATTATTTCACTGCCCTTTTTATTGAATGTCATGACAGCTCTGACCTGGGCCATTCGCCTAACTATATTTGTTTTTCTGGTTGTTTTCGCAACCCAAAATGCCGATCCGGTGAGTCTTCGTCTCCTTCCTGGGGTTATCTGGCAGGTGTCACTTGTGACGGCCTTGCTGGTGTTCTTTGTCGGAGGAGTGATGCTCGGAGCGCTTTCCTTGCTCGGCGTGATTTTTCGTCAGCGTCATGAAATCTCGCGCTTGAAGCGTGTAGAGACTCGAGCCCCCGTTTCAGGCAAGCAAGTAGTTTCGCACCTCGAATGAGCGAGTTATTTGAATACTGGCAGTTACTGCTGATTCCAGTCTTTTTTGTACTCGGCTGGACAGCTGCTCGCATTGATATGCAGCAGGTGGTACATGAGTCTCGTGCGCTGCCTCGCTCCTATTTTCAGGGCTTGAACTTTCTTCTGAATGAGCAACCTGATAAGGCTATTGACTCGTTTCTCGAAGTTGCTAAGGTTGACTCCCAGACTGTTGAATTGCATTTTGCGCTTGGCAATCTGTTCCGTCGGCGAGGTGAAACCGAGCGTGCTATTCGAATGCACCAGAATCTGATCGATTTGCCGGACCTGGAGGAGCAAGTCCGATTACAGGCTTTGTCGGAACTTGGACAGGATTACCTGAAGGCTGGCTTGCTCGACAGGGCTGAAGAGATATTCAACAAGCTGTTGGGAACTATTTTCGAAGAAGAGGCCAAGCGCAATCTGCTCGAGATCTATCAGGTTGAGAAGGAGTGGCTCAAGGCAATCGAGATTGCTCGTGAATTACCCGATGTGGCATCGCGCCGCGAGATTGCGGAGTATTACTGTGAATTGGCAGCCAATGAAATCATGCGTTCTCGTCCGGAGTCGGCGCGTGAATATCTGGAGGTCGCCACCAAGGAAAATCGTAAATGCGTTCGTGCCAGTCTTTTGCAAGGAGATTTGTTGTTGCAGGAGGGCCGCTTGGCTAGTGCCATTGAAGCATGGCAACGAATTGAGCAACAGGATCCTGCCTACTTGGCTTTGGTGGCTCAGCGCTTGCTGGAAGCGTATCGACGACTTGAGCGACCGGCGGAAGGTATCGCTCTTTTAAGTGGATATCTGGAACGTTATCCGTCACTGGATTTGCTGGAAGTGGTTTATCAACTTGTACTCGAAAGCGAAGGCATCGAGTCTGCTTATCGTCTTGTTCGAGCGGAGTTGCAACGGAATCCCACTTTGCTCGGCCTTGAGAAATTGATGAGTGCGCGTTTGCCGCTGGTGGCGCCAGAGGTAAGGCCGGATGTCGAATTGGCCAAAACCATCATTCAGGGCTATACCAAGCGCCTGTCACGATATCGATGTAATAATTGCGGCTTTAAGGCGCGCCAGTTTTACTGGCGCTGCCCGGCTTGTGGGGGCTGGGAAACCTATCCACCACGCCGCAGTGAAGAATTCGATCAATCCTTGTAGGAAGCTCCATGAAAATAACCGTTGTTGGTACCGGCTATGTTGGCTTGGTCAGTGGAACCTGTCTGGCTGAAGTGGGTAATGATGTTCTCTGCCTGGATGTTGATCCGGAAAAAATCCGCATTCTCGAAGAGGGCGGGATTCCGATCTTCGAACCCGGTTTGCAAGAGATGGTGCGCCGCAATGTAGCGGCTGGTCGCCTGCATTTCACCACGGACATCGAGAAGGCCGTGCAACATGGCACCGTCCAGTTCATTGCCGTCGGTACACCGCCGGACGAAGATGGCTCGGCCGACCTGCAATATGTGCTTGGCGCCGCACGCAATATCGGTCGTCTGATGACAGACTACAAGGTGGTGGTCGACAAGAGCACCGTTCCGGTGGGAACTGGAGCCAAAGTACAGGCAGCCATAGCTGACGAACTCGCCAAGCGGGGTGTCAACATACCGTTCAGTGTGGTTTCCAATCCGGAGTTTCTCAAGGAAGGTGCTGCCGTCGAGGACTTCATGCGCCCTGACCGTATTGTGGTCGGAGCTGATGATGAACGGGCTATCCACTTGATGCGTGCGCTCTACGCACCTTTCCAGCGCAACCACGAGCGTCTGATCATCACCGACGTCAAGAGCGCCGAGCTGACCAAATACGCTGCCAATGCCATGCTGGCAACGCGCATCAGCTTCATGAACGAGCTGGCCAATCTGGCTGAGGTGCTCGGTGCCGACATTGAAATGGTTCGTCAGGGCATCGGCTCCGATCCCCGCATCGGATATCACTTCCTGTACCCTGGTTGTGGCTATGGCGGCTCCTGTTTTCCCAAGGATGTCAAAGCGCTGATCAAGACCGCTCAGGACGATGCCGACATCACGCTCAAGGTGCTGACTGCCGTCGAAGAAGCGAACGATGCGCAGAAACATGTGCTGACTCGCAAGATGAAATCCCGTTTTGGCGATCTAAAAGGCAAGCACTTCGCCCTGTGGGGGCTGGCCTTCAAGCCCAATACCGACGACATGCGCGAAGCAGCGAGCCGGGAATTGATCGCTGACTTGTTTGCTGCGGGTGCGACCATCACCGCTTACGACCCCGTTGCCATGCATGAAGCGCAGCGTGTTTTCGGTGATGAACCGCGCCTGCAGTACGCAGAGAACCCGATGGGCGCCCTTGATCAAGCGGATGCGTTGGTCATCGTGACCGAATGGAAAGAGTTCCGCAGTCCGGACTTCGATGCCATCAAGGCAACGCTGAAGAATCCGGTGATCTTCGATGGCCGCAATCTTTACGACCCCAAGTTCGTGCGTGATGCCGGGATCGAATACTTCGCTATCGGGCGCTGAGTGATGAGCACTGGCATGCTGGAGAAGATTTCGGAGGTTCGCCTCCTGGTGGTCGGCGATGTGATGCTTGACCGCTACTGGTTTGGCGAAGTCAGCAGGATTTCGCCGGAAGCACCGGTGCCGGTGGTCAAGGTTCAGCGCATGGAAGAGCGCCTTGGCGGCGCTGCCAACGTTGCTCGTAACGCATCGTCACTGGGCGCAGTTTCTGCCTTGTTGTCGGTGGTCGGTGATGATGAAGCTGGCCGTACCTTGGGACGCTTGCTGGAAGAAGGACAAATTGATGCCAATTTGCACGTTGACCGCGAGATTGATACCACAGTCAAACTTCGCGTCATCGGCCGTCAGCAGCAGTTGCTGCGGATCGATTTCGAGACCACGCCATCGCACGAAATCCTTCAGGCCAAGCTGGCGGATTTCGAGAGCCGTGTTTCCCAGGCCGATGTCATTGTTCTTTCAGACTATGGCAAGGGGGGGCTGACGCACATTGCCGAGATGATTCGTATCGCCCGTGCCCAGGACAAGCCCGTTCTGGTTGATCCCAAGGGCGATGAGTGGGGGAAGTATGCCGGCGCGACGGTAATCACGCCGAACCGCTCCGAATTGAAGGAAGTGATCGGCCGCTGGTCGTCCGATGAGGAACTTGCCGTGAAGGCCCGGAAGCTGCGTGGCGACCTCGGACTTGAAGCCTTGCTGGTGACCCGTAGTGAAGAGGGGATGACCCTGTTTGCTGATGAAATTCATCATCAGGCAGCGCAGGCACGGGAGGTTTTTGACGTTTCGGGAGCGGGGGATACCGTCATTGCCACGCTGGCAGTCATGATCGCCGCCGGCGCCGATTGGGCGGAAGCCATTCGGGTCGCCAATATTGCTGCCGGCATAGTCGTCGGTAAACTCGGTACCGCTGTTGTCAGCCGCGATGAGCTCGCTGCCGCATTGTAAGGAAAAATCATGTACACCATCGTTACCGGCGCCGCCGGCTTTATCGGTTCCAATATCGTCAAGGCGCTCAACGAGCGCGGTGTGACCAAAATTATTGCGGTCGACAACCTGACCAAGGCTGACAAGTTCAGGAACCTGATCGATTGCGAGATTGTTGATTACATTGATAAAAACGATTTTATCGACCGTATCCAGGCGGGTCATTTTGATGGCGAGATAGACGCCATTTTTCATGAAGGTGCCTGTTCTGACACCATGGAAACTGACGGTCGTTACATGATGGAGAACAATTTCCGTTACTCCAGCATTTTGCTCGATTGGTGCCTGGATCAGGACGTCCAGTTTCTTTATGCGTCCAGCGCGGCGACCTACGGCGCCAGCAATGTCTTCAAAGAGGAGCGCCAGTACGAAGGCCCGCTCAACGTTTACGGCTATTCCAAGTTTCTGTTTGACCAGATTGTTCGTCAGCGGCTGGCGCAGCACCCGTCGTCACAGATCGTCGGATTCCGCTATTTCAACGTCTATGGCCCGCGCGAAACCCACAAAGGGCGTATGGCCTCAGTGGCGTTCCACAACTTCAACCAGTTCCGTGCGGATGGCAAGGTCAAGTTGTTCGAGGGATCGCATGGCTACGAGAATGGTGGGCAGCAGCGTGACTTTGTATTTGTCGGCGATGTTGCCAAGGTCAATCTGTACTTTCTCGACCATCCGGAGAAATCCGGAATCTTCAATCTCGGTTCCGGACGGGCGCAAAGCTTCAATGATGTTGCGATTGCTGCGGTCAACGGCTGTAGAGCGGCAAAAGGCGAAGTTTCGCTATCGCTCGAGCAGTTGCGGGCACAAGGCTTGCTGGAGTACGTGGCCTTCCCCGAGGCGCTGAAGGGCAAGTATCAGGCATTCACGCAGGCTGATCTGAGCAAACTGCGTGCTGCCGGTTACGACGCGTCGATGGCCACGGTTGAGGAGGGCGTCTCCCAATATATCGAGTGGCTTCATCGCAATGTATAAAACCCTGCAGGATTTTGTCGGAAATACCCCGCTGGTTCGTCTGGTGAGGATTCCGGGCGCTGACAATGACAGGCGTGGCAACGTTATTCTTGCCAAGCTGGAAGGCAACAATCCGGCCGGCTCGGTAAAAGACCGGCCGGCATTGTCGATGATCGTCCACGCTGAGCTGCGAGGTGATATCAAGCCGGGTGACACGCTGATTGAGGCAACCTCCGGTAACACCGGCATTGCGCTGGCTATGGCGGCAGCGATCAAAGGCTATCGGATGATTCTCGTCATGCCCGAGAACCAGAGTATTGAACGCCGCCAAAGCATGCGCGCTTACGGTGCCGAGCTGGTGCTGACGCCCAAGGATGGCGGCATGGAATTGTGCCGCGATGTTGCTGAAAAGATGCGCAATGAAGGCAAGGGCATTATTCTTGACCAGTTCGGCAACCCGGATAATCCGTTAGCCCATTTCGAAGGCACAGGCCCGGAAATCTGGCGCGATACAGATGGAAAGGTCACCCATTTTGTTTCCAGTATGGGTACGACCGGCACCATCATGGGAACGTCTGCCTTCCTGAAAACGCAGAATTCGGCAATCCAGATTATCGGTTGCCAGCCAGAGGATGGAAGCCAGATTCCCGGCATCCGCAAATGGCCGGAAGCCTATCTCCCGAAGATTTTCGATAAAAGTCGGGTTGACCGTGTCGAAAATGTCAGCCAAGCCGATGCCGAGGCAATGACCCGTCGCCTGGCGATGGAAGAGGGAATTTTTGCCGGCATTTCATCCGGCGGTGCGCTGGCAGTCGCCTTGCGGCTGTCGCAAACGCTTGAGAATGCGGTGATTGTCAGCATCATTTGTGACCGGGGTGATCGCTACCTGTCGACTGGTGTTTTCCCGGCATGAAACCGGTCCTGGTTTTTGACATCGAGACCATTCCCGATGTTGCAGGGCTGCGTCGTCTGAACGATTTGCCGGATGGGCTTTCCGATGATGAAGTCGCCGAACTCGCTTTTCAGCAACGGCGCGCCAAGACTGGAAACGACTTTCTGCAGTTGCACTTGCAGCGTGTTGTCACGATCTCTTGCGTACTGCGCACTGGCGAGGGACTGAAGGTCTGGTCGCTATCGGAGCCAGACCTGAATGAAGGCGCCATCATCCAGCGTTTCTTCGACGGCATCGAGAAATTCACGCCGCAGATCGTTTCTTGGAACGGCAGTGGCTTCGATCTGCCGGTACTGCACTACCGCGGCATGCTCCATGGCGTCAGTGCGCCGCGCTACTGGGATCTTGGTGACGGCGACTATGCCGATTCGCGCGATTTCAAGTGGAACAATTACATCAGCCGCTACCACATGCGCCATCTCGACCTGATGGACTTGCTGGCCCTATATAACGCTCGCGCCAATGCACCGCTTGATGATCTGGCCAAACTCTATGGCTTTCCCGGCAAGCTCGGCATGGATGGCGGCAAAGTGTGGGAAGCTTGGCAGGCCGGCAAGAGTGCGGAGATCCGAGACTATTGCGAAACCGATGTAATCAATACCTATCTGGTCTACAACCGCTTCCGCCGACTGCGCGGAGAGCTGACTGGCGTCGAGGAAAATGCCGAAATCGAATTCGTCAAAGGCCAACTCGCCAAGATCGGTACGTCACATTGGCAGGAGTTTCTCGCTGCCTGGCGATAAATTAGCGCAAACGCGACGTTATAATTGCAAGTTCCAAAACCTAACTGCAGAGAGATAACGATGGCTCTTAACAACGTTCCTTCCGGCAAGTCCCTTCCCGACGATTTCAATGTCATCATTGAAATTACCGCGCATTCCGACCCCGTCAAATACGAAGTCGATAAGGACAGCGGCGCGATTTTCGTCGATCGTTTCATGTCGACTTCCATGCACTATCCCTGCAACTACGGCTACATTCCGCACACCATCGCCGGTGACGGTGATCCGGTTGACGTGCTGGTGATCAGCCCCTTCCCGCTGCCGCCGGGCGTTGTTGTCCGCTGCCGTCCACTTGGTCAGCTGTCGATGACCGACGAAGGTGGAGAAGATGCCAAGCTGCTGGCCGTGCCGGTCGACAAGCTGACCCCGCTGTACAAGGACGTCAAGACCTTCGAAGACACGCCGGAATTGCTGCGCAAGCAGATTTCGCACTTCTTCGAGCACTACAAGGATCTCGAGCCGGGCAAGTGGGTCAAGGTCAATGGCTGGGAAGGCATTGATGCCGCCAAGAACGAAATCATGACGGGTGTCCAGCGTTTCAACGACGCGAAAGACAAGCCGAACTACTAAGCTGTGATGTTGCGTATCGCCGTTGCCCAGTTTAACGCCACCGTCGGTGACCTGACGGGCAACGTCGAACGCATTTTGAAGTACGCTGCCGACGCGAAAGCACGCGGCGCTCAGGTCCTGCTGACACCTGAGCTGGCATTGTGTGGTTACCCACCTGAGGACCTGTTGTTGCGTCCTGATTTTTACCGGGCCTGCAAGCTGGCGCTTGATGATCTGGCGGCACGTGTCGAAGGCATAGCCGTCGTCGTCGGGCATCCCGATGAACATCATGGCAGTTGTTACAACGCCGCAACCATTATTGAAAACGGGCAGAAAAAGGCGGTTTACCGCAAGATTCGCCTGCCGAATTACGAGGTTTTCGACGAGAAGCGATATTTCGAGTCGGGCACCGAAGCCTGTGTCGTCACACTAGGTGGTGTCCGTTGCGGCATCAATATCTGTGCCGATGTCTGGGAAGAGGGGGCCGCCGAGATGGCACACAAGGCCGGTGCAGAATTATTGCTTGTCCTCAACGCTTCACCCTGCCATCTGGAAAAACACCAGCAACGTATGCAGGTGTTGAGTAACCGCATCGACGCAACCGGTATTCCGGCAATCTACTGCAATCTGGTCGGTGGCCAGGATGAGCTGGTTTTCGATGGTGCCTCGTTCGCACTCGATGCCCAGAAAAAATGCCGAATGCGTTTGCCGTCTTTCGAAGAAGCCTTGGGTATCGTCGATTTCGAGGCCGGCAGTTTGCGCTCCGACGACATGGCGGAGGAGCTTTCACTCGAAGCAGAGGCCTATCAGGCGCTGGTTCTGGGGGTTCGCGACTACCTTGGCAAGACAGGGTTCAAGGGCGCCATTATCGGCTTGTCCGGCGGCATAGACTCCGCATTGACGCTGTGTGTCGCGGTCGATGCGCTGGGGGCGGACAAAGTGCGGGCGGTGATGATGCCATCGCCTTACACCGCGCAAATGAGCCTGGATGATTCCCGCAAAATGATTCGCGTGCTCGGTGTGCGTTATGACGAAATCGCCATTGCTCCGGCGATGGACGTTTACGGCGCGATGCTCGATCCGTTGTTCGCTGGCATGCCGGCCGATACGACCGAAGAGAATATTCAGGCACGCATCCGTGGCAACATCCTGATGGCGCTGTCCAACAAAACGGGTGCGCTGGTGCTGACGACCGGCAACAAATCCGAAATGGCGGTTGGTTATTGCACGCTCTATGGCGACATGGCCGGCGGTTTCGCGGTGATCAAGGATGTCTACAAGACGCTGGTCTATCGTCTTTCGCGCTATCGCAACACGCTGTGCGGCGATGGTCCACTTGTCATTCCCGAAAACATCATCGTTCGTCCGCCTTCGGCCGAGCTGAAGCCGGATCAGACCGATCAGGACTCGTTGCCACCCTATGAGGTGCTTGATGCCATTGTCCGTGCATACATGGAAGAAGACCGCAGTCCGCGTGAAATCATCGCAGCCGGCTTGCCGGAGGATGCAGTCAGGCGCGTCGTTCGTCTGCTGAGAACTGCCGAATACAAGCGCCGCCAGGCACCGATCGGGATCCGCATCACGCCGCGTGGTTTTGGCAGGGATTGGCGGTATCCTATTACCAATAGATATCCAGACGAATTTTAAGAACCTGAAGAGAGAAGAGGAGCCAATCAATGAAAAAAATTGAAGCCATTATCAAGCCGTTCAAACTCGACGAAGTCCGCGAAGCCCTTTCCGAGATCGGCATCACCGGCTTGACCGTGACCGAGGTCAAGGGCTTCGGTCGCCAGAAGGGCCATACCGAGTTGTACCGCGGTGCCGAGTATGTGGTCGATTTCCTGCCCAAGATCAAGATCGAAGTGGTGGTCAGTCTCGAACACGTCGATGCAGCCATTGAAGCGCTCATCAAGGCTGCACGCACTGGCAAGATCGGCGATGGCAAAATCTTCGTGATGCCGGTAGAGCAGGTTGTCCGCATCCGTACCGGTGAAACCAACGAGGCTGCCATTTAACCGCAGGCGCCGGTTCGGCGTTTTTTCGTGTTGCTGCGGTCAACCGGAAAAAACAGCCAAAATTGAAAAGGGCAGCCAGGCTGCCCTTTGTCATTTCTGATTGCGCAGCAGGACAATCAGTGCGCCTTCGCCACCGTCATGAGGTTTTGCCTGGCAGTAGGCCAGCACCTCCTGGCGCTGCGCCAGCCAGCCGCGTACCAGTTGACGCAAGATCGATGTTTTTTGCGGCGAGCCCAGTCCCTTGCCGTGTACAACCCGCACGCAGCGCTTGCCGTGGTGCAGGCATTCGGCCAGGAAGGCGGCGAGCTGGTGTCGGGCTTCGTCGCGGTTCAGGCCGTGCAGGTCGATTTCGTTCTGAGTTACCCAACGCCCGCGGAGCAGGTCACGCAGCACATGTTGCGCCACTCCTTGATGCAGATAATGGGGCTCATCCCCGCCTTCCAGTCGGTCCTGCAGCTCGATGCGGCCATGCAGGCTTTCATGCAGTGCTGCCCGCTCGTCGGCTAGGTGCTGCAACGGACGGGGCGGAGGTGGGCAACTGCCATGCTGAACGAGATTGGGCGGCGGCAGTCGCTCAACGCCAGCCATCGCAGTGCGAAAAGCCGCTTGCTCAGGGTCGGTCAGTCGCGTCGGGGCTTCTTCTGCTCCGCTGCTCCAATGCGCCGGCAAGGCGTCGCCGCGTGATTTTTTCTTTTTGGAAGCGGGCGGCTCGTTGTCCGGAGGACGTTTTATCGGCACTGGCTTCGTTCGATTGAGTTGAACACGGTTCGCCGGCGGCAGTGGCCTGGTATCAGCCACTGCCGCGTGGAAGACGGCAAGGTCTTCTGGGTCGATCAAATTCAGGCGAGTTGATCGAGGAAACGCTCGGCGTCCAGTGCCGCCATACAGCCCGTGCCGGCCGAGGTGCAAGCCTGCTTGTAGATCTGGTCCTGCACGTCACCGGCAGCGAAAACGCCGGCGATGCTGGTTTGTGTCGCATTACCGTTGCGGCCGGCCTCGGTAATGAGGTAGCCGTTGTCCATCTCCAACTGGCCTGCAAAGATGTCGGTGTTCGGCTTGTGGCCGATGGCAATGAACACGCCGTGCACAGCAAGATCCTGCGTCGCATTGGTTTGCTTGTTCTTGACGCGCAGGCCGGTGACGCCCGAGTCGTCGCCAAGCACTTCATCCAGCGTCGTGTTGTAAAGGATGGTGATCTTGCCAGCGCGTTCCTTTTCGAACAGCTTGTCCTGCATGATTTTCTCGGCCTTGAATTTGTCGCGACGATGAATCAACGTTACGTGGCTGGCAATATTGGCGAGATAAAGTGCTTCCTCGACCGCAGTATTGCCGCCGCCGACAACAGCGACCGGCTTGTTGCGGTAGAAGAAACCATCGCAGGTGGCGCAGGCTGAAACGCCCTTGCCCATGAATGCCTCTTCGGAAGGCATGCCGAGATACTGGGCCGAGGCGCCGGTGGAGATGATCAGCGCATCGCAGGTGTAGGTGCCGGTGTCACCGATCAGGGTGAAGGGCCGCTCGGTCAGCTTGGCGGTATGAATGTGATCGAAAATGATTTCGGTCTCGAAGCGACGGGCATGCGCTTCAAAGCGGGCCATCAGTTCAGGGCCTTGCACGCCGTCGGCGTCGGCGGGCCAATTGTCGACATCGGTGGTGGTCATCAGCTGGCCACCCTGGGCCATGCCGGTAATCATGACCGGCTTGAGATTGGCACGTGCAGCATAAACGGCGGCGGTGTAACCTGCAGGGCCGGAGCCGAGGATAATGAGGGGAGTGTGGCGGACATTCTGGGACATGGTCATCCTCTTGGGTGGTCGATTTGAAAATTATAGCGTTCTCTGAGCCCGCAATTTTCTTGAAGTTCCTATGAAATTTGGGAAACAGGTTTATAATATTTTCGTAACTATATGAACGGAAACTGATTTATGTCAGCTGCCCCTTGTGGATTAAGCCTTGTTGTCTTGCGCAATGTGCCGTTATTTTCCGGGTTGGATGAGCATGAGCTGGAAAAGCTCTCCAGAGTTGCCGGGCGCAAGCGTGTTGAACGTGGTGCATTTGTCGTGCGTGCCGGAGACAGTACCGATTCGCTGTATGTGCTGATCAGTGGGCGAGCGAAAGTTACCAATACCGATGAAGAAGGTCGGGAAATCATTCTGGCCTGGCTCGGACCCAGCGAGTTTTTTGGTGAAATGGGCATGATTGACGGTAGTCCGCGTTCGGCCAATGTGGTTGCTGCAGAACCCTGCGAGCTGCTCTTTCTCGACAAGGATTCGTTGCAGCGCTGCCTGCAGGACAATTTCGAGGTCGTTCAGAAACTGATGAAGATCCTCGTTTTGCGACTGCGCGAAGCCGACCGCAAGATCGAAAGCCTGGCCTTGCTCGATGTTTATGGCCGCGTCGCGCGCCTCCTGCTGGATATGTCGGAGATCGTGGACGGAAATCGTATTGTGAAGAAAAAGATGTCGAAGCAGGATATGGCGAAAATGATTGGTGCATCGCGCGAAATGGTCAGCAAAGTCATGCGCGATCTGGAATTGAGCGGTTACATTCGTTATGAGAATGACCTGCTGGTAATCCCCGGGGTCGCCTGACGGTGGGGGCACGGATGGTCAATCGGGCAGCGGCGCCAAGCCCGCTGCCGGAAAAAATCGGCACCTTGTTGCAGGAATCACGCTGGTTGGGGGTCGGGGCTGTTGCCTTGTTCCTGATCATGGCCTTGTGGGGGTTCAGCAAGGAAGATCCGGGCTGGTCGCACGCCGTCGGCTCAGCCTCCCCCCAGAATCCGGCTGGCCGGGCCGGTGCCTGGATTGCCGACCTGATGCTCTACCTCTTCGGCGTTTCGGCCTGGTGGTGGATCGTCCTGCTCGGCATGTTCGTCTGGTGGGGCTTCCGTAAATTCAATTCGCCCGAGGCGCATCGCCAGCATCCGCTGTTCATCGCACTGGCCGGGTTTTCAGTGCTGCTGGTTGCCAGTTCCGCGCTTGAGGCTTTGCGCTTTTATTCAATCAAGGCAGCCTTGCCGCTGGCGCCGGGTGGATTGCTCGGGGTTGAAGCCGGTCGCGTGCTGGCTACCCAGTTTGGCTACACTGGCTCGACCCTGCTGCTGCTGGCGGTGATGGCTGCCGGCTGGAGCGTTTTCTCCGGGATGTCGTGGCTGTGGGCCTTTGAGCAACTGGGCGTTGTGCTCGAGCGTGGGCTCAGCTTTTTCTACGGTCGCGTCGACGCCTGGCGCGACCGGCAGATCGGCAAGGAAGTCGCCCAGCAACGTGAAGTGGTCGTTGAGGAAGAAAAGCGGCGCGTTGAGCTGCATGAGCCGATCTTCATCGAAACGCCTCCGCCCGACGTGCCCGTTTCCAAGAAGGCCGAAGCGCGCATCGAGCGTGAAAAGCAGGTAGCCCTGTTCCCCGAGGCCATTGTTGGCGGCCGGTTGCCGCCGCTGCATTTGCTTGACCCGGCGCCACCAGCCACCGAAACGGTCAGCGCCGAGACGCTGGAATACACCTCACGCCTGATCGAGCGCAAGCTCGCCGACTTTGGCGTGCAGGTCAAGGTGCTTGCTGCCATGCCCGGGCCGGTCATTACCCGCTACGAAATCGAGCCGGCGGTCGGCGTCAAAGGCGCACAAATCGTCAATCTGGCGCGCGATCTGGCGCGCGCGCTGGCCATGGTGTCGATTCGCGTCGTCGAGACAGTGCCCGGCAAATCGTGCATGGCGCTCGAACTGCCAAATCCGAAGCGGCAGATGGTCAAGCTCTCCGAGATCATCTCCAGCAAACCGTACAACGACATGAGCAGCCCGCTGACCGTCTGCCTGGGCAAAGACATCGGCGGCCTGCCGGTGGTTGCCGACCTGGCCAAGACGCCGCACCTGCTGGTCGCCGGTACGACGGGTTCCGGCAAGTCGGTGGGCGTCAATGCGATGATTCTCTCCATGCTCTACAAGGCCGAGCCGGATCAGGTGCGCCTGATCATGGTTGATCCGAAAATGCTGGAACTCTCCATTTACGAAGGCATTCCACACCTGTTGGCACCGGTCGTCACCGACATGAAGCAGGCCGCCAACGCGCTGCACTGGTGTGTTACCGAAATGGAAAAGCGCTACAAGCTGATGTCGGCGATGGGCGTGCGCAATATCGCCGGCCTCAACACCAAGATTCGCGATGCCGAAAAGCGTGGCGAACACATCCCGAACCCGCTGTCCCTGACGCCGGAAACGCCCGAGCCGCTGCAGACTATGCCTTTCATCGTCGTCATCATCGACGAGCTGGCCGACCTGATGATGGTCGTCGGCAAAAAGGTTGAAGAGCAGATCGCCCGTCTCGCCCAGAAGGCGCGCGCTTCCGGCATTCACCTCGTACTGGCCACCCAGCGCCCGAGCGTCGATGTCATCACCGGCCTGATCAAGGCCAACATCCCGACGCGCTTGTCCTTCCAGGTTTCCAGCAAGATCGACTCGCGCACCATCCTCGACCAGATGGGCGCCGAAGCCTTGCTCGGCCAAGGTGACATGCTATACCTCGCACCCGGCACCGGCTACCCGACCCGTGTCCATGGTGCCTTCGTCTCCGATGACGAAGTGCATCGCGTTGTTGAACACCTCAAAGCCACGGGCGCGCCGGAGTACATTGAAGATATTCTCACCGGTGCTGGCGGTGACGACGAAGAAGGTGGCGAAGCCGGCGAGGGCAGCAACGATGCCGAGAGCGACCCGCTTTACGATCAGGCTGTCGACATCGTGCTCAAGAACCAGCGCGCCTCCATTTCACTGGTCCAGCGTCACCTGCGCATCGGCTACAACCGCTCGGCACGGCTGATTGAGGCCATGGAAAAAGCCGGGCTGGTGTCCGGCATGGATGGCCGTGGCGGTCGCGAAGTCATTATGAAAAAGCCGGCCGAGTAATTCTCGCCGGCGGTTTCATCAGCAATTTGTTACACCCTGAAACAACGCGCCACGCCTTGATGCGCTAAGCTGAAATAATGAAATTTGCCCAAAAATTCCGGTTGACCGCAGCAGTCGTGTTGCTACCGCTGCTTTTCCCCATCGCTGCCCATGCCGGCGCGCTTGATCAGTTGCACGAGTTCCTGAAAAGCACGCGCACCCTGAAGGCAGATTTTTCGCAGGCGGTGATCGGTAGAGGTGGTCGCAAGCCGCAACAATCGTCCGGCGTTGTCGCCATTTCAAGGCCCGGCAAATTGCGCTGGGAAATCCAGAAACCTTATCCGCAACTGATCGTCGGCGATGGCGAAAAAATCTGGATACATGACCCCGAGCTACAGCAGGTCACGGTTCGCAAAGCCGGGCAAGCCATTGGCGGCTCGCCGGCCGCGTTGCTCTCCGGTAATAACGATCTCGAAAAGAACTTTACCCTCAAGGACGCTGGCGAATCCGAAGGCCTCGTCTGGGTTGAGGCGGTGCCCAAGGTGGGTGACAGCGGATTCGAATCCGTTCGCCTCGGCTTTGCCGGCAACGACCTGAAGGCCATGGAACTGCATGACAGCTTCGGTCAAACCACGCTCATTCGTTTTACCAAGCTCGAACGCAATCCGGCCCTGCCGGCCACGCTCTTCAAATTCACCCCGCCGGCGGGTGTCGACATTGTCGGCGAGTAAATCGTCGACTCACGCTCGCGCCATTATTTGGCGACGGTAGCCTCGGCCAGTCCACCGAGCGCCTTGCGCAGATTGGCCACCACCGGGCATTCACCTGCCGCGTGCCGCTGTGCGATAAAGGCCGGATCGTTGTAACCCAGCCAGACCTGGGACGCAGCATCTTCCCAGACCAGTGCCTTGAGCGGCAGATCAATCCCGCTGGTCTGTGCGCATTCCATCAGCGGCGTGCCCCCCTGCGGATTCCCGAAGATCAGCACTTCAGTCGGGCGCAGGCGCTTGCCAATTTTTGCCGCGCCTGCAGCATGATCGATACGGACAAACACAGTCAGGCCGCGCTCTTTGACCAGGCTTTCAAACTTGTCCATCGTCTCCCGGGCACTATGCGGACTCTTCAGGGAAACCAGGCCATCAGCCGCGTTTGCCAGGGACGCGAAGGCAATGAAGGTAGCGGTCAGCAATGTCTTGATGAGTTTCATCGACGTACCTCTTGGAGTTGTAGTGAATGGTGCATGGCAAAAGCGGCACAAACCTACTTCGGCGACCGGGTTTGCAACAACTGATCCCACACCGTACGGACAAGCAATGTCCCCACGGTCGACCGGAAAAAAAGCCAAAAATTCAAAACCGTTATGCCCGCTTGATGAATCAATTGCCATATCGCCAATAAGCGATACCGGCTGGGATGTGCTGTTAATCGGCGCAGCGCGGCTTTTTGCGTAAGCCCCCGGCGAACCCAGGTTGTTTTCTGAGTCAGGCGATAGTTTGAGGCTGCCAGCGATGCGGCAGTAGTTCGCCGACACGGCTTGCTGGTTGGGTCGGCAGGCGCGTCAGGACATCTTTCAGATAGACCAACGGATCATAACCATTCAGTTTGGCGGACTGGATCAGGCTCATGATCGCGGCGGCGCGTTTGCCGGCACGCAGGCTGCCGGCAAATAACCAGTTCTTGCGGCCAAGCGCGATAGGCCGAATCTGATTCTCGATCCAGTTATTGTCGATCGGCACCTGACCATCGGACAGGTAATGCGTCAGCGCCACCCAGCGTTTCAGACTGTAGTCGATGGCTCTGGCGGTCCCTGAACCATTGGGCACCCCCTGCCGTTGCCGGGTCAGCCAGGCATGCAGCTCATTAGCAATCGGTTGGGCTTTCGCTTCCCGGATTCGTCGTCGCTCATCGGCATCGAGGTCAACGACCTCTCGCTCGACCCCATAGAGTTTGCCGAAATACTCCAGTGCTTCACCTGCAATCAGGCTCTGCTTCTGGCTGTGCAAATCGAAGAACTTGCGTCGGGCATGCGCCATGCAGCCCGCTTCGGTGAGGCCCTTGGCCAGCAGGGCCTTGTAGCCTGAGTAATCGTCACAGATCAGCGTGCCGCGCCAGTCCCCCAGGAATTCCTGGGCATGCCTGCCAGCACGACTTTCGGCAAAGTCATAGATCACCGCTTTGGTCGGCTCGAAGGCGCCGATGCTGTATGACCAGAGATAGGCCCGATGTGTCTTGCCGGCCCCCGGGTCCAGCATAGCGACTGGCGTTTCATCGGCGTGAAGCACCCGATGCCCGAGCATCTCCCCCTTCAGGGCATCGACCAGCGGCTGGAGGGCCACGCCGCATTTCCCAACCCATTGGGCCAGCGTCGATTGCGGAATGGCCAGTCCGGCCCGGCCGAACATCGCTTCCTGGCGGTAGAGGGGCAGGTGATCGAGGTACTTGGCAACCAGCACCTGCGCGAGCAGTCCGCTGGTCGGAATGCCCTTGTCGATGACGTGTGCCGGGACCGGTGCCTGGATCAGTGTTTCGCACTGCCCACAGACCCACTTGCCGCGAATGTGGCGCTCAACGCTGAAGACGCCGGGCGTGTAATCGAGCTTCTCCGACACATCTTCGCCGATCCGTTTCATCGTGCAGCCACAAGGGCAGACCGTCGATTCCGGCTCGTGATGAATGTCGGTACGCGGCAGACTTGCCGGCAACGGCTGGCGCTTGGCTTGGCCTTTCGCCTTCGCTGGTGTTGCAGAAAGTTGCGCCAGCTCTTCTTCCATCGCGGCCAGATCGGCATCAATGGTTTCCTCGAACAGTTGCCGCTGCTCGACCGGCCAGTGCTCGGTCTTGACCCCGAAGCGCCAGCGCTTGTGCACGGCCAATTCATGCGTCAATTTGTCGATCTTGCCCTGCCGCCAGTTCAGTTCACGATCACTCTCGGCCAGCAAGCCTGCCTGACGAATCACCAATTGGCGAAGTTCGTCAGCACTGAGTTGATCAAGGTTGGCGGGCAAGGACATGACCGGCATGATGCCGGCCACCACAGCCTTTGGCTATCGTGGACTTCCCCTACTGGTGGACAGTCAAACGATCCGGATTACACCGCCGTCTGCCAGGCGCTCCCAGGGCAGACCGAGGACGAGTGCATCAAACTGCGACCGGGACAGTTCAACACTCGTATTGCCATGTCGCCAGCAGAATCGCCCCTGATTGAGCCGACGGTTCGCTAGCCAGATGCCGTAGCCATCATGGACCAGCACCTTGAGCCGGTTAGCTCGGCGATTGGCAAACAGATAGGCGTGGTGCGGCCGGGCTTCGCCAAACATCGAGACGACCCTGGCCAGGATCGTCTCGGTCCCTGCCCGCATGTCGAGCGGTGTGGTCGATAGCCACAAGGCATCGACCCGAATCACCGGAGCCAATCTCGCAACCAGGCGGCACAATCACTCGCTGCCTGTCCGGGCCATTCAATCTTCACCGCCGTGTTGCCTCGCCGGACTTCGATTCGGATGTCGGGGACGCTCGAGACGATGGGGGGAATCGCTACCGCCACAAATGCCGGTTCGGCAATGCACTTCGATGAAATCGACCGTGCCGGCAGGCTGCGGCTCGGTGGCTCAATGCCTCTTTCCCGCATCCAGCGACGGACCTGATTTGCATTCACCTCGTTGGCGAGTGCAATGCCGGCGACTGATGCCCCGGTCTCACAACAGGCCGCGATCATTGCCTGCTTGAACTCTTCGGTATGGTTCCGCCTGCGGCGGCTTGGCTTCTCAATTTCCATAGTGTCCACCATCGTTCTTAGTGGACACTATCTTCACGGTCTAAGCCTTCAATTCACAGATGACTTCGCCGGGGGCTTACCTTTTTGCACAGGTCCGGTGGAATGATGGGTTGGGCGTTGCTAATTTCAACGGTTACTTAGTTGCAGTCCAACGTGGAGGTCAGGGGCGCTGCGCGGCTTTATCGCGCAGCATCCGGTGGACCGCAGGGTTATGCCTCGGCTTTGAATGGCATGCCAGACGCATTACAAAGCTTCTCCAAAGTTTCCGCGAAGTAGCCGAGTGGTTGAATTCCCGCTGCCGACTCGTAAGCCTCATTCCCGAAATTTCGCCATGTGTCGATCTTGTTGTGTGCCTCCGCAAACAGCATGACACCAAAGGTTGTCGGCGTGACGTCAGCGAACGGCATAGACTTTTCGCCAACAACATGGCTGGCATACTTGAACTGAGAGACGAGGCCGAGTCGATGAAGCACCGTCAAATCACGATCATAAGGAAGCCGCCTTGCGCTCAACTCCAACCCATTCATAAAGACGTGCCATGATTGGACGTCTGAGCTTTGCGCCACGTTGATGGGCTTTCCAGCTTGGTTCAAGAGCATCTGCCATGCCTTATATATGACGTAGTGCAGTTCGAGTTGTCGAGCCGACATGGCTTTGATGGTGTCGACGTAATGGACCACGCCATCATCTTTTCCATCTTCGCTGCGCGCGGCAGCGAGCATTCCGCCAAAATATTCAGCGCAAACTTCATCCTCAGTGATCGCGCCGTTCCAAAGCACGTCTCGTGCAGCGCGTAGATTTACTTTCTTGCCGTCGTCCGGGTTGTCCACCTTCTTTGTGGCCACATCGACGATCTTGTCTCGTCCCTTCACGTAGAGCTTGTTGATGTCATCGCCCATAGTGGCCAGAGCAGTTCCGAATAGCTTTGTTCCGACGTATCCACCAACAGCCACTGCTGCGGTAATGACAACCTCTTCTCCTGGCATTATTCAATCTCCCTAAGTACTAGCGCTGTGGCGTATCGGCAAGCATGCTCTAGAGGCATAACGTAGAGCTAACCGGCGCTGCGCGGCTTTTTCGCGCAGCGTCCAGCGACCGAAGGGAGCGAGGTTGAGCGCCGGGTTGGGCGGCAATGGCTCACTTTGAAAGGAACCCATTTTTCCAAAGCGAAGTCACGACTTCCATCTGGTAGTTTGGAACCTTGGTTTCACCGTCTATGACTTTCGCCCACAGGGTGTTCTCGTCGTTTGCAAGAGCAGGTGATCTCCGGAGAATTTCTAGAGCGCGTAGACCGTAGAGCTTGTTTTTTTCTGACCGTGTGTAATTTCCAGCGGGTACGCCTTCAACTACACCACTGCTGCACAGGCCAAGGAATGTCCCGCGTGGGCAAACTTTCGCTTGCGCGGACGGGCTGTGTGCGAACACCTCAGAAGCAGCGAGGCGCCAAGCATCCTCGGGGCTCTCGCAGGTTCTGCGTTTGAGAAGTTCTACCGCGCGCAAGGCTGCATTTCCATACGCTGCCATGATTGATTCCTTTCAGTACTCGTAATGGTCAGGGATGAACTTCAATGACGCCCAACGTGAAGGTAACCGGACGCCGGAGCGCGCAGCGCGGAGGGAACCAACAGCGCAGCTGTTGGCGTTCCGGTTGACCGTAGGGTTAGCCGTCTGGAATTGCCGATGCCGCGAGGTTTTGCTTTTCACTTGCCTGACCTTACAGCGACAACTACTGCCACTATGGCGAGAGCGAAGCTACTCAGACAGAGCAAGCCGGCGACGGATGGATTGCGGCAGCGAGGATTTGACGCGAAGAGTGAGTAAGTGCAGTTACATTCAACGCACGCAAGACTGCTTGAAGAAAATACCCAAAGCAGTGACCAAAGCGCGAGCAAGAGCAACGCGCAAGCCGCAACAAACAACGCGGGCCGGATGAACTTGCATTTGCTCACGTAAGAAGCTCTCCACTTGGCCGGAACGGTGTTTCCACGATGCGACTGAGTTTGGTCAGATGACGAACGGGCATAAGACGGCTAACGTAGAGCTAACCGGCGCTGCGCGGCCTTATCGCGCAGCGTCCAGAGAGCGAAGCGAACGGGGTTGAGCGGCGGGTTAGCCATCGATCGCCACCCGAAGACAACCGATAGAGGCAATAGCGGCAAGCAGGAAGTAGGCTACAAAGAACGCGCCGTGACTCTCGCCTTTCCATTCATCGCGGCTCGCGAAGTTGCCGTTGCCGAGGTCGATATACGGATAGCGAAGCAGGACCCACCAGTACATGCCATTGGCCCAAATGAAGACCAAGCCGGCTAGCCCGACTATGGTGGCCACCGGCACATCCGCATTGCCCTTGAATTGGAGCAAGGTCACTCCTGCGATGATCCAGCCCATGATGGCTATAGCCAGCAGCGCATGCCTGTAACGAATCAGTGGATGAGGTGGAATGGTGCGCATTCGAAGATGGCTAACGTGGAAGCTCAGCCGACGGCAGGCAGCGTAGCTGGCTGACGGTCGGCTGGAGCGGATTGTTGGGCATGGCTAAATGAAGCCACGGTCTTCTATTCCTGTGAGCGATGCAATCTTCCTTCGCAAACTTGCGAGAGTTTCCGGCTCGTAACATCCTGTTAAGCCGATAACCGCCGATTTGTCCCAAGAAGGCATTTCCGTCTTTATAGCGATTTGATCGCCATTCTTCATCTGAATCGCCAATTGAATGTATGTGTCGTTTTCGCCTGATGTCTTTACGTATGACTTGATGAATTCCAATTCAGCGAATGGATGCTCCCTTGTTGCCATCCCTGACCAAAACCGAATCACCATGGTTTGCGTTTGAGGGCAAAAAACAACTTCTCGTGGCCTTCGTAATAGCGCTGCCAGAAGAAGTACAAACGAGAGTCCTAACGGTGGCGCCCACCATAAGATATTTATTCCAATGCGATGCATTTCTACAGCAAACGCGGCAAATAGGAAGGGCGTGAATACCATCATCCACGCTCCTTGTTCTACTTGAACGATAAGGTTCTTGGAATCAACGGTCATGACGGATGTGGAAACGATGCCCAACGTTGAAGGTAAGGGGCGACCCGCTTGCGGGACGTCCCAGCGACCAAAGGGAGCGCCTTGACCGGGATGTTAGGCATGGTGTTTTGACATATAAAGAACAGAAAAACTAAGCAATATGCCAGCGAGAGCGAATAGCCCTGTGGCGAAGCCAAATTTCCCTTTCCAACCCACTGCTAGGAAAAGCGTGCCGCTGGAAATGAGCAATATTCCATGTGCGATAGCTGGGAGGCCAAAGGATTCAACGAACTTTCCCTGGCGGGTATAGCCAGAACTATATTCTGTAAGAATATTTATGATTCCGGCGCCAGCCAAAACCAAAAAAATAAGCGAACAACCTAGGCAGGCAATGAAACGAAACGGCCTCACTTCTTTGCACCGCGGGCAAAAGAAATTGCTGTCAGGACAAAGATGGCCGCATGCAGAGCAAAGCGATCTGGTTTCCGTCACTTTAATGCCTAACGTTATAGGTAAGGGCGCTGCGCGGCGCTTTATCGCGCAGCGTCCAGCGACCGAAGGGAGCGGCCTTGACCGCAATGTTAGGCAGAGTTGGCTTAGGGTACATAGACCATGTGTACCTTGAATGAGAAGCCGAACGAGGATTCTGTGACCCGCACATTCAGTACCAAATCGCTGCGGCCTTCTTCTTGGGTCCATAAGTCAACGAGTGCGTCCCAGTACGTTCCGTACCACATACAAACCGAGGACTCCCAGGTTTCCTCGGGAAGCTCGATCAGCGTTGCGCCATAGCTTTGAACGGAATCCTGAATGTGAGCAGCGATCTCTGCCGAGATCTCGGATACACCGATCACCCCAGATTTAAGGCGGTAGTCTCCTCTCGCGAATGCACTCGCCACGTTCTTAAATGGCAACCGCCAAGCGGTAGGGATCGATTGCTGCATGGAGCCATCTTTAACAGCGAGGATATCTGGGAGTGATTTTCGGGAGTTCATCGTTGCAAAAGGTGTTTTTGCGGTGCCTAACGTTTAAGGTAAGGGGCGCGCCGCTTGCGGCGCGTCCCGCTTGACCGCAGTGTTAGGCCTGGCTGCACGAAGAGCCCACCACGCGGCAACTGTTGAAACGACTGCCACAACAATAAATGAAAGAGGCAAAACAGGCCAAGAATGACCAGCGAAGAAAATATCTTGAATCCCAAGGATGCGGGGGAGCGAGGGTGAAATAACCAAAGCACCAACGCCCAGTACGACACTAAGAACAACGGACAAACTAAGAGCAACAAGTGCCCGCCATGGATGGGAGCGGAGCAGCCCCCGCTTGATGAAGAGAGGGCCAATGATCGCGAACGAAATAAGAAGTGGTAGCCCAAACCAGAAGAGCAGCAATAAGGCGAACTCACTTGGGAGGAGGTAATTGTCGCTCATGGCCTAACGTAGAGCTAACCGGCGCTGCGCGGGTTTATCGCGCAGCGTCCAGCGACCAAAGGGAGCGAGGTTGAGCGCCATGTTAGAGGGGGGCTACATGCCACTACAAGCGGCATTTAGATCGGGGCGGTATTTCTTGTAGCACGCTTCGTTGGAATTTTGTCCAATGCCACATAAGCCGTACACTTTTTGCATTGCATCACTGCACTTCTTTGACTCTTCTTGCATGCGCTTAGTGGCAATGGAAAGTTGTTCTTTGCATCTGGCGCTGTGTTGAGTTGTTCTTTCAAACTCTTCCATGCATGACCGATCCGGTGCCCATGAAGGAAGTGGCTTTGATTGTGTCGGGGTGTCTTGTGCCATGCTTTCAGAGATGCAAGCCCCAATTAAGAAAAGCGTAACAATTAGCCGTTTAAGCAATCTACTCGTTGGCATAATTTTGCACCCCTAACGTTGAAGCTCAGCTGACGGTCGGCTAAAGCGGCTGGTTAGGCTATGGCCTGATACAGCAATTTTTGTTTTCATTGAGAAGTCAGGCTGCCGACGAATACCAGGAGAACAGCGTAGCCAATAAATAAAAAGAGAATTGCTTTTTGCCATTTTGGCATCGCAACTTTTCCGCAATTTTGCAAATGTGGTTGGCGTCGTATCCGTTCGATAGCTGCCAGAAGAAAGATCGCCTGAAGTATTGCGAATGCTACGTAGACGCCACCATAACCAGGCGGCACAACGTCTGCAATTAGCACTATAACCATCAATATGCTTGGGCTCGGCAGGAGGAGCCACATGGCCTTTGTCATAAGCGCTCTAACGTAAAAGCTCAGCCGACGGCAAAAAGCGTAGCTTTTTGGCGGTCGGCTGGAGCGGATTGTTGGGCGGTTTGCTCATTCCGAATTCCAATGATTCATAAGCCGCTCAAGTTCTTTTGGGTACAGCATATCAATGGCCTCGGATAACAGTTGATGCCCTTTCACGACTGCAATGGTTGAAAGAAGAGCTCGACAACGTAATTCATCCCACGGGGCCTCTGCTGCTTCGGCCACGATACTGGGTATTTTGTTTAGAGATGAGAAATAGCTTTCGGAAAGATACCCAGGGATTTCTGGAGCGTTTCCTTTGAGACGACACTGTTCGATGACAGCCGGAAAACTGTAAAGGGCCCAAGATGCCTTCGGGTTTAATGACAACAGTCGGACGAAGTGGGGGACGGCTGCATATGACGCACTATAAATATCGCCTTGGTGGCAAAGCGCATTGGTGAGTGAGTAATAGGGTTCAGATTGCCAGTTTTCGTATGGCGGATAACTTTCAAGTTGCACCAGTAGGGCAGGGACATCAGATGCATACCCGTAGGCATGTTCCAATGAGTTCCAAAGGGGGCTATCGAGTGGAAGCATTTGCTAAGACGCCCAACGTAGAGCTAACCGGCGCTGCGCGGCTTTATCGCGCAGCGTCCGGCGACCGAAGGGAGCGAGGTTGAGCGCCGGGTTAGGTGCTGGCTTCATTTGGCCTTGGCTTTCAAGCGCGCAATCATTTCTTGATGGGACTGTCGGGCAGCCTCAACATCGCGTGACCATTGCTCGTAGTCGTTTATCTTGCGCCAAGCATGAACTGACTGGGAACCAAGAGACGGCACCAGCTTGCCACATGAAGGCCATTTGCCATTCTGGCCGTCACCAATCTCGAACCGTAGCGGCTCGCTGTAGAGATGTGGTGAATCAATGTTGCCTACAACTGAAACGGAGTCGTTTAACTTTGCCGCGTAGATATAGATGCACGGAACTTCGACTTGGAGCCTGTTGGGTTGCCTTAGCAACGTTAGTTTTTCTATGTCGAGATCATCCTTTGTGAACTCGTGAGAGAGAACGGTGCCGGTAACTCCCACCAAGCACAGCTCACTAAACTGATCAGTTCTTTCCTGTGTAGCAAGCACAACACTGGCGACCCAATAGCCGCTGAAAGGATTCGAGCGCAATAGGTCACCTGTGCGCACAAAAAGGGATTTTTTCTTTGCGGTGGCATTCATGTGAGCACTTAACGTGGAAGCTCAGCCGACGGCAGACAGCGTAGCTGGCTGACGGTCGGCTGGAGCGGGATGTTAGCCATAGTGCTCATTGGCGGCTGTGCAACGTGGTAACAAGAGCGAATGCTTGTTTGCCAATGGTTACACCTAGAAAAAGTAACAGCGGTAGATATATCAAAAGAGGAACCGCCGGATTGGGGTTGTCTCTGGCGATATTGATAACTTCAGAAAGCACGAAAAAGAATATTGCGGTGTTGCCGAGGGTTTTTGCTGCTAGGTAGTATTTTTTTGCCCTTGCTGAGGCTTTTGTCGATTCGAGACCTGAAGCTGTTAGAGCGCAATACGCAAGGGCAAAGAATGACAATAGCCCAAACCCCATAAACGTATGACTGAGTGTCTGGTCGCCGAATAAAGCCATAAATACCAGCAAGAATAGCGAGCCTGTCAAAGCTACGATGATTCTGAGGGTGTTAGTAAGTGGACTCAAGATATGGCTAACGTTGTAGGTAAGGGGCACGCGGCTCGCCGCGTGTCCCAGCGACCGGAGGGAGCGCCTTGACCGGGATGTTAGATGCGGCCATGGCGCAGGGCTTCAACATTGCGTTGCAGTTCAGAAGGGGTGACATCAAAACCAGATGCGTTTGGCCCAGACCAATTGATACCGGCCAGCAAGCCATCGCGTGTGAGCCCAGGGACCCAGCGCTCACAAAAGGCTTTCCAGTCGATTGCCACCGGATGAAAGCCTGCATAAGCAGACACGCCCGCGATAATTGCATTGGCTCTTGATTGAGAAGACCAGAAAGGCATAGCGCGTTTACCATCAGTGGCTAGAGGGGCGGCGAAGCCACCTGAATCGCTGATGGCCCAGACAACCTGATGCTCGGAGACTTCTCGATAAAAAGCAGCGGCGTGTGCAGGGGCAATAGACATAGCATCTAACGTCTGAATTCACCGGACGCGCGCCGCAGGCGCGAGGTCCGGTGGAATGATGAGTTGGGCATCTCGCAGATATTCAGCATGCCATTCATTTACATATGTCTTTTAATGGACCCCGGAACTCCGGTGGCGATATATGTGTGATGCAAGCCAACGTGGGTTTCGTCTCGCCAGATAATCGTGAAACATCAACGACGGCATAAGTCGGTTTGTTTCCTCCAAGAACGTACGCCATGTATCTTGATGGCATCGGTTCCCCAGGCGCTTTATAACTGGCCTTCGATACCGCATGTTTGAAATCTCCAACCTCACGAATTACATCCTTATTGGTTTTGACGAAATCAATAACCAGGGCCCATTCTTTTTTTTCTTGGTCCGATAGAGTTACCTTGCATATGCCTTCACCGTTATCGCATTGTTCCTGCAATTTGGTACCCTGCTCTTTACAAGCGACCATGTCGGTGTTTGTTTTACTGCTTTCCATGCATTTTTGCCATTCACGCAGCGCAGCCTGTCGGCATTCGATGCATCGATTTTCAGCGAATGCCGATATTGAAGAAAATATGACGACAAGCAATAGTGCTACGGATTTTATTTTCATATCGATAACTCTCTAATACGTTCAAATAAGGAGGATGGTTTAGTTACGCCCAACGCCAAGTTAACCGGCAGAACGGAGCCCGCTTGCCGGCGGAGTGGTTTGCGGCGGGGCAAAAAATTTTGCGTAGCAAAATGCCCCGCTGCAAACTGTCCGTGTTGAACGCCTGGTTAGGCCTCAGCGACATGATTCAGAGTTCCCTTGACTGATGGCAGTGGCTGCTTCTTTGAGCGCGGATACCATGTGGTTCTGTAACTCCATCACAGCGTCGTTGTCCGCCGTAAGTTCGCGAAGCACCTGATGGCGGTCTTTGGTGAATCTACGCCCCGCCACAACTATCCTCTCATCAAGCTTATAAAATTTCCGGGCCACTGGCTCAACGAGGTTATAGGCGCAAACGTTAGTTGTAGCGAGCATGACCTGAGAAGCAAACAGTCGAGGAAATTGCTGTTTTGTTTCCTGCTCATAAGTGGAAAATTCCTTGCTCGTTAGAGCATTGGAGGTCATCTCTACTTGCCACATGATGTAAGTAATACGCTGAACAGCGGTTGATATCTCTCGAGCGTAGTCACTTAATGCGGACGCTTGTGCCCGTCGCGTCTCGTCGGCGCGCGACTTTTCCCATTTAACGCTCTCCACACGAAGCACATTATTTTGGGAATACAGAACGCCACCTATGCTTGCCAGCGCAGCAATTAGTGCCGCGACTACCGGGATAAAAACCTGTGCATTCACTCGTAGTCTCCCATGAGGCCTAACGTTGAAAATCACCGGACGCAGGCAAGCGTAGCTTGCCGGAGGTCCGGTGGATTGTGATGTTGGGCAGCATGTGTGACAACGAAGAGGCGTTACGCATGCTGTGCAGCCTGCCCTCGGGAAATATAGCTACGAACACCAGCCTCGGAATTGAACGGTGCTGGAGCCTCGAAGTGAAGAAACTCATTCAGAACCTCCGCCAACGTACCATGATGTTCTGGCGCAGCCGGCACAAGGGAGTAGACGCCGTTGGCGACGGTGAATAGACCGCGCTTATTTGGCTCAGAAAACAGAGGTTCCAGAGGATTTCCTGAGTCGTCCCAGAAGAGCCAGGTAGCAGCCTCAACATCTAAGCCTTCGCAGTGAGCTATGGCTTCCGCTTCAGTCGGAAATGCGTAGAACGAGCGCTCCTCAGTTTCAGCAACGAAGATCATGATGCCCAACGTTGGAGGTAAGGGGCGCTGCGCGGCGGTTTATCGCGCAGCGTCCAGCGACCGGAGGGAGCGGTCTTGACCGCAGTGTTAGAAGGGTTTGCCGGGAAAGCGGCGGCGCCAGCGAACTGCTTGAAGCCGCGACCGCTGGCGGCAAACGGAAAATGCTGGGCAGCCGGGAAAGCCCCCAAACCCGTGGATTTTGAATTTGGCTGATATTTCCGGTTGATCGTAGCAACGACGGAAACGCTGAGCCGACGGGCCAAAATCAGCACGGAGCCAAGAGCAAGCGACGGGAGGCGAGGTGACATGAGAAACCGTTGCCTTCTAACGAAAGTTAGGGGTGAGAGGTTGATAACGCACTTAACTGCCCCGCTAAATGCCTGAAATTTTCAGCGTAATAGTCGACAGCATAAATAAGGCTACCAGCCTGGTCGTAAACGCTAAGAATATTGAATGTATCGCTAGCTCTAATTGATCCGATTTGCGCCCAAGTGAAATACCTGGAGATTTTTCCGGAGGCAATTTCAATACCTTCGGAATGCAAAATGAGCTTGTGTCTGAAGAAACGAAGTAGAGGTATGCCTTTGAAGACTGCCACAACGCAAAATACACCAGCGCCAAACTGCACAATGCTCATAAATAACGGATGAAAGCCTGCTGCTATTGTTATCCAAAGCGTGTAAACCCCGGCCCAAGCGAGCAAGGGCAACCCAACGACAATTAGCACTCTTACCCATAACTGCGTGCGTACCTCTATCAGTTCAGTCATTGTCTGCACCCTAACGTGAATTGGATTTTTCTCTTTGGGAAATTCAATTGCACCCAATGCCGACCTGATAGGAGTATTTGGCATTTTTTGGGAGTCCCGCGATCGTATATTCAAGTGCTTGTGCATAGGTAACAGCAGGGATGGCCACCGCGTGGATGAAACCTGCAGCCCCAGAGGAGTAACGAGCTGGGCGCATTCCGTAACAAAGAGAAATTTTGTCGCCTTTGATGACGATTTTGCCGCTTTCTGGATCGACGGCCTCGCTACCTGTGGCTACTACCAAGACATGTACAATTGTGCTGCCATCAGATAACGTTCCAACAAAAGCCTGGTTGAATTGCTCTGGAGGTACGTAATAAAGCCAAGGGCTTCCCCACACTCGGAATGTTGTTGTTACCGAATGTGCCGAGAATGAGGCTAGGGTAGCAAAGGCAAATAGCAGAAAGTGTCTGAGCATGATTTCTAACGCCTGAGATAACCGGAGCGACGCGGCTTTATCGCGGCGCGTCCGGTTGAACGACGGGTTCGGCGGCACATTACGGAGGACAGAATGAGCAATAGCGCGAGACGGAAGATTGTTGAGATGCACCGAGAGAACGCCGCGCTGCGGGCAGCATTGGCCGAATTGGTGGCGCTGAAGGATATGAAAGACCAACTCAGCTTCATGCTGCTGCGCGAAGAAGGCGGCATGGGCCTCGACTACGACAGGCGCAAGCCGCTGGCATGGCAACGCGCCCGCGAACTTGTGCCGCCGAACGCCTGAGTTCAGGCGACGGGCGTAGCGAAGTTCGCCTGGAACGACGGGTTCGGCGGCTGGTTGAACGGAGGAAAGAATGGCAACCATAGAACGAGAAGTGACCTATCGGTGTAGCGACGACTGCATGCCTAGTGGGTGTCCTGGGCACAAAGGCAGGCTCGTATATCAGTCGACCGCAGATTCCTACATGTTCAACATGAACGGAATGGAGTTGCATTTTGAACGCGGAGAGCTTGACGCAATGATTTCCCTATTGAGCCAACTAGGGAGAGTTGATTGTGTTCAGGTGCCGCCGAACGTTCAAGGTAAGGGGCGCTGCGCGGCGTTTTATCGCGCAGCGTCCCAGCGACCGGAGGGAGCGCCTTGACCGAAGGGTTAGGCGCCATTGATGACGACGGCACTTTGCCGAGGTTGGGCCAACGAGCACGGTAGCTCGCTACCTTTTCGGCGAACAACTCAGGGTACGGTGTAAGAGGATTGGGTGAGAGCGTTCCCTCGTAGACGCCGGCTAGGCCGTATGGCGCGTGGCACACGCCAGGACGAACACCAACGCAAGTTTCAAGAACGAGAAAGCGTTTGATCCCGTCTTCCGAGGAGGCGAGTTCCGGGTAAGGACGACCGAAGTGGCCCGGATACCAATGATGCACACGTGCTTGGTTGGCTACCTCAATAGTGACTCCGAGGTCCGCGAAGGCCGTACTGACTTTCGCCTGGGCCTGCTGCTCTCCGGATTCGCTTAGATCGTCGGCGTCGAAGTAGAAGAGGTCGTAGTCCTTGATTCCAGACTCAGGAGGTCGGCCGGACTGAAGATTCCATATTGTCTGGAACAAGCACCCGGCGACGAGCCAAGCGTTCGGAAGCTCAAGTTGTTGCCAGCGCGCGAGAATGGCAGCGTTTGCTGGATTGAGCGAGACCTCGCGAAGAAAGGTGGCGGACATGGGGCCTAACGTGTTAGCTCAGCGGACGACGGACAGCGAAGCTGGCCGACGGTCCGCTGGAGCGTGATGTTAGCCCGGCTTAAGTTGTGGGCCATGACAAGGAGAGCACTAATACTGCTGTGCCACAGCAGTACAGAAAACGGTAAATCCATTGATTCACCCTCTCGGTTAGGGTGACACCACCGTACGTTTGGATGTCCCATCCTCTGACGGCAAGCGTGCCCCACAACAATATCAAGGCACCAATAATCTGTAGGGCAGCAATCGTGTTGCTGGATGCTGGCCCGCAGAATCGATGGGCCAACAGACCGATTACTACGCCAAAAATCCCGGAGGCGAAAACGAGCTGAAATGCTTTGAATAAAGCGTGGCGTAGCTTAAGTGCCCTTTCTTCTGGCTCTTGAGGTGCTAACGCATTTAGAAGTGCATTGTCAGCAGTTTCTTCAGCTACGAACCGTTGCGGCATGACTATCGCAAGGAAGCAGTAGTAAACCGCTTTAAAAAACGAGATTTTGGTAGGGCGTGTATTGGCCATGAGGAAAAGGGCTAACGTCTGAATTCACCGGCCTGCGCGGCTTTTTGCGCAGGTCCGGTGGAATGATGGGTTGGGCGTAGCAACGAGGTTACGTTCATTTCTTTGATTTCGAACTGAACAACATATCGATTGCCATCAGCAGTATCGGGCCGAACAATGCCAATCCAACCCACTGGCCAACAGTACGTGGCACGGCTCCAACGGACAAGGCCGTTACGATAGAAACAGCGATTGCGCTGAGCCAGGCCAGACCAACCCGCATAGGCGACGGATGCTTTTCATTTGACGAATCGGGAGTGTTAGGCAATTCAACAGACGGTGAGGTGGATTTGTTGAAATTAGCAACGAGGTCGCTACCGCATTGGATACAGCGAAGCGATGTCTCAAGATTGTCTGCGCCACATTTTTCACAGTACATTCGCGACTCCAGACGCCCAACGTCTGAATTCACAGGCCTCGCGCGGCTGTATGCGCGAGGTCCGGTGGAATGATGGGTTGGGCCTCACCCTGCGGCCTGCCATAGGAGTGCAGTGTCGACGGGGCTTAGCTTCAGTAGTGCTCTCGTCTGCGCGACCTCCTGCCTGACGAGTGCGGAAGGCTCTATGCCCGATGCCACCTGCTCAGAAAAGCTCCGCACCCTGGCCTTGAGAGCGACCATGAAGGGGGCTTGATCTTTGAAAGCGAGAAGAGCGCGAAGGCGCTTCTGCGCATGCTCGACATCTCCGATGGCGAGCGCGGCCATTGCCCCGTGATAACTGTGCCAAGGATTCTCATCGGAGTTCCGAGCCAGATGTGCCGCGACTATGGCAAGTGACGGAAATCTCTGGGACAGGGCAAGGACCTCATCTCTTGCACGCATGGCCAGCGCGTCTGCCACATCGGCGAACTGATCAGCATCCTTGAATTCGTGAAACCTCTCTACTCGGCCACCTTCATCAAAAGACCAATAGTCTTTGGCGTTCCACAACCACATCGCCGCCACGTTCAAGTAGCTACCCTTGTTCCAAGAGCTTGGCTGGAATTCGACAACTCCCAGCCACCATCCATTGTCTTTGAACCACAAGCGAGACTGCCCCTTGCGTTTCATGCCGATGGGGCCGAGGTGCTTCTTCGCAGCCTTTGCAAGCTGGGTATTGTGAGTGGTGCCGGTGGTGGTCACAGTGAGGCCCAACGTAGAGCTAACCGGCGCTGCGCGGTTTTTTCGCGCAGCGTCCAGCGACTGGAAGGAGCGAGGTTGAGCGCCATGTTAGACATTTTGCTTCCCTTGGCGCTTCTGTTTCTTTTCTGCGGCGGCTGCTGCTGCAAGTTCAGCGGAGCTTGGCGTGCGTACAATTGCTTGAGGCGGACTTGGTTGCTCAATTTCCGTGATTTCAAAGGTAACGCGGTCACCAAGTTTTAATTGAACATCATTGCCCCAAGTGAGCTGGCGAGGCTGCGGACCGTGAACGGCAAGCCCCATTACGCTGAACATTACTTGGCCTACATTTATTGTCCGATCTTTGCCTGCGCCAAAGGCAACTTGGCCGGTCAAAATAGAAAGATCTTCAGCACCGGCGATTGCGACTAGCTCGCCATTTACTTCAATGCGCAGAGCGGGAATTTTCATAATGTCTAACGTGCTAGCTCACCGGACGGCAGCCAGCAACGCTGGCTGACGGTCCGGTGGAGCGGGATGTTGGGCGTCTCCCGTTAGCCACCCCGAATACCCCGAATTTCTTCTACAGAGTATGGCGTGCTTCGGAGGTGAGCAATCCGATGGCATGTCGGACAAAGCGAAACTAATTTTTCGATTTTTGTCTCTCTTTCCCCTGTTGCAGATAACGGTTCCAAGTGGTGAACTTCAATGACGTAAGACTCGCCAACTTGAAGGTGAAACCCACAACCTTGGCATGTGTAGTTGTCCATCATTTTTCGTTTAAGCGCGAGCGCCGCATTTCTTGTTCTGAGAATTACTTTCGCGTCGTACTCGTATCCTTCCTGTGCTTTCACATCGCTGAATTGGTAGTGTTCAATTCGGCGGAAGACAGCCCATTGTTGGGAGCGATTGTGATCCGCTCGTTCCCACCCGGCACGCAGCCATAAATGCGCCCAGTTATGCGAGTCATTGGTTCTAGAATTTGCCCACCAAGCGTCGTGGTCGTGTGCAGTTCTGGGTAACGTAGAACCTATGATTTTCTCGATGTCGCTGAATGACAAGCGAACCTCGTTCTGTTCTAGCCTACTGAGGTACTCGGCCAACGGAAGGTATTTGCTCATGCGCATCCTTTCAAGACGCCCAACGTTGTAGGTAAGGGGCACGCGGCTCGCCGCGTGTCCCAGCGACCGGAGGGAGCGCCTTGACCGGGATGTTAGATGCGGCCATGGCGCAGGGCTTCAACATTGCGTTGCAGTTCAGAAGGGGTGACATCAAAACCAGATGCGTTTGGCCCAGACCAATTGATACCGGCCAGCAAGCCATCGCGTGTGAGCCCAGGGACCCAGCGCTCACAAAAGGCTTTCCAGTCGATTGCCACCGGATGAAAGCCTGCATAAGCAGACACGCCCGCGATAATTGCATTGGCTCTTGATTGAGAAGACCAGAAAGGCATAGCGCGTTTACCATCAGTGGCTAGAGGGGCGGCGAAGCCACCTGAATCGCTGATGGCCCAGACAACCTGATGCTCGGAGACTTCTCGATAAAAAGCAGCGGCGTGTGCAGGGGCAATAGACATAGCATCTAACGCTTAGCTGTGCGGACGTGCGCGGGTGTTTGCGCACGGTCCGAACGAGCGTTGTGTTGGCAGGCATTTTTGGAGAACGAATATGAAGATGGCAAAGGCCAGCGCGGCCGATATGGAGATGGCGCTGAAACTGTGCAGCGCACTGGAAGCGATTGACCGCCGGTTTTTCCCGGATGGAGCGGAAGGCGACAACGACCCGGAGGAATTTTACCGCAACGACGACGCGCACTGCGGCCAGGCGCTGCGTCACGTTTTGGACATTCTGCAAGGTGGATCAATTGGCCGCGTGATTTGGGGTATGTACGTTATGCTTGACCCGGACAAAAAGGTTGTTGATCCGGACGCTGACACGCTGGAAGACCACCCCGAGACGGTTGCTGCGATGAATGACGCGGAGCGCTACCGGAAGCTCCGGCGCGGCCAGCACTGGAGTGTGATTGATGGTATTGGCGACACGCTACGGGCCGAAGCGCTAGACGCGGCGGTTGATGCAGTGCCGGCATTGCCTGCCAACGTAAAGTGGATGGCGTTTTCGCCGTGTATTCTGGAAACCTGCCATCCATCCTTGGCAGCACTTCAGGCGAAGATGGCCGGCCAGAGCGGGTTTTTGGATTGGCGGCCAAGTGCTTTCCGAGGATGGATGGCGGTGAAATATGGCGCGGTGCCGGGATATGCGGCGTTAGCGCCGTGTATCCCGGACTCGCGCCGTCTATGCTGGCGAACATGGCGCCTCCAAAGGTACTTGTCATATGGTTAAACATGGATTACTGTATTTATACACAGTATATTTTTGTTGGCAGGTACGGCATGGAATTGAACCAATCATCGACTTTGCTGGGGCGCGTTCGGGAAGTGATTCGCTATAAGCACTACAGCATAAGGACAGAGCGAACTTATGTCGAGTGGGTGCGCCGTTTCGTCGCGTTTCACGGTCGTCGTCATCCACGGGAGATGGGGGCGGAGGAGGTTCGGGCGTTTCTCGGCTATCTGGCTGCCGAGTTGAAGGTGGCGGCTTCCACCCATCAGCAGGCTTTGTCGGCCTTGCTGTTTTTGTATCGTGACGTGCTGGGCATTGATCTGCCATGGCTGACTGATCTGGATCGACCCAAGAAGCCAAAGCGGACGCCTGTTGTGCTCTCTCGTGGTGAGGTTGAACGACTACTGGCGGTGATGGAGGGCACGCATGCGCTGATGGCCCGCTTGCTTTACGGAACAGGCATGCGGTTGATGGAGTGCGTGCGCTTGCGGGTCAAGGATGTGGATTTCGAGCGCGGCGAGTTGACGGTGCGTCATGGCAAGGGCGGCAAGGATCGCCTGACGGTGCTGCCGGCATCGGCGGTGCCGGCCTTGCAGGCGCATCTGGCCCGTGTTCGGGTGTTGTGGGAGCGCGACGAGGCGGCCGGGCGGCCCGGCGTGCAAATGCCGGAGGCGCTGGCGCGAAAGTATCCTTCTGCCCCCAAGGCCTGGGGCTGGTTCTGGGTGTTTCCGGCGCGTGAGTTGTCGACTGATCCGCGTAGTGGCATCGAGCGCCGCCACCACACGCACGAGCAGGCCTTGCAGCGGGCGATCAAGGCGGCGGTTGGGCTGGCTGGCATCGCCAAGCCGGCGTCGACGCATACGCTGCGTCACTCGTTTGCCACTCACTTGCTGGAATCCGGCTACGACATTCGTACGGTGCAGGAACTGCTCGGCCATTCGGATGTATCGACGACGATGATCTACACCCACGTGCTGAACCGGGGTGGGCGTGGGGTGGTGTCGCCGCTCGATGCGGTGCGCTGACTGGCTTTTTTGAATCGCTGCGCATACCATGCGCAGAGGAGATTTTTGTATGAAATCACATGCCCAGACGTCGCCGGCTAAACGCCCGGTTAATTTGCTGCTCAATGAAGGCACGGTTCAGCAGGCGCGGCGTTTTACCCGAAATTTGTCGTCGACCGTGGATACCTTGCTGGCCGAGTTCGTCGCCCGTGAGCAGCAATTGCGCCAGGATCAACAGCAGCATTACGCCGAGGTTTCCGGCGCCTGGAACCGTTTTGAAGAGGCGCACGGTTCGTTTGCCGACGAGCATTCGACGCTATGAGCCAGTTTGACGTGCATCGCAATATCGGTCGGCAGGCGGCGCAGGTGCCTTATGTCGTGGTCGTGCAGTCGGCGGCATTTGATGCGCGGCGGCGGCGCGTGGTCGTGCCGCTGGTTGCCGGCGATCTGCTGGCGCGTGAGGTCGATTTGCCGGCCTCGCCGGTTAATCCGTCCTTCACGGTTGAGGGGCGGCGGGTCGTGCTTAACCCGCTCGACATCGTTTCAGTGTCGCTGGATGCGCTGGGGCCTAAGGTTGCTTCGCTGGCGGAAGCGGGTGACTGCGTGGTGGCGGCGCTCGACGAAGTATTTTCCCGGGCCTGGGGATAACGGCGATGAGCGATTTGTTTGCCAAAGCCAGCCCGGATGCCGGCGCGCCACTGGCCGAGCAACTACGGCCGCAAACGCCGAATGATGTGATTGGCCAGCAGCACCTGCTCGGGCCGGGCAAGCCTTTGCGACTGGCATTCGAATCCGGCCAGCCGCATTCGATGATCCTCTGGGGGCCGCCGGGGGTGGGTAAAACCACACTGGCGCGCATGATGGCGACGCAGTTTCAGTGCGAGTTCATTGCGCTGTCGGCCGTGTTTTCCGGCATCAAGGAGGTGCGCGAGGCGGTAGCGCAGGCCGAAATGTGGCGCACGCAAGGCCGGCGGACGATCCTGTTTGTCGATGAAATTCATAGGTTCAACAAGGCGCAGCAGGATGGATTCCTGCCCTTTGTCGAATCCGGTTTGCTGACGTTTATTGGCGCAACGACGGAAAACCCGTCGTTCGAACTAAATTCAGCCTTGCTGTCGCGTGCTTCGGTCTATGTGTTGAAGTCACTTGATGAAGCCGAAATGGGCCAGCTTTTTGACCGGGCCTGTGCTCAGGCGCTGGCTGATCTGAGCTTCGATGCATCGGCCCGCGAACGCCTGATCGGCTTGGCCGATGGCGATGCCCGGCGTTTGCTCAATTTGCTCGAGCAGGTTCGTACCGCAGCACGCACGGCAGGCATTCCCACGGTCAACGGGGAATTTATCGAAAAAACGATGGCACAAAGCCTGCGCCGTTTCGACAAGGGCGGCGATGCCTTCTACGATCAGATCTCGGCCCTGCATAAATCGGTGCGTGGCTCGAACCCGGATGGCGCGCTTTACTGGCTGACCCGCATGCTCGACGGTGGCGCCGACCCGCGCTACCTCGCCCGGCGCATCGTCCGCATGGCCTGGGAAGACATCGGCCTGGCTGACCCGCGCGCCATGCAGATCGCCAACGACGCAGCCGAAACGTTTGAGCGCCTCGGCTCGCCGGAAGGCGAACTGGCGCTCGGGCAAGCGGTGATCTACTTGGCCGTGGCCGCCAAATCGAACGCCGGTTACATGGCCTACAACGCAGCCCGTGCTTACGTGAAGCAGGATGGCTCGCGCCCGGTGCCCAACCATTTGCGCAACGCGCCGACCAAGCTGATGAAGGAACTCGGCCACGGCCACGCCTACCGCTACGCCCACGACGAGCCGGAAGCCTATGCCGCCGGCGAAACCTATCTGCCCGACGGCATGCCAGAACCGGGCTGGTACGAGCCGACACCGCGCGGCCTGGAAGGGCAGATTGGCCAGAAGCTGGCCCATTTGCGGGAACTGGATCGCAAGGCAGGCAAGAAATAATGGACCTGGTCCAGACCATCGCGCTTTCCACCGGCCTTGCCTGGGCCAGTGGCTTGCGCCTGTATTTGGTGGTTTTTCTGGCCGGCGTTTTGAGCTATTTCGGCTATCTGCATTTGCCGGAAACGCTGGCCGTCCTGCACAACCCGCTGGTCATTGGCGCGGCCGGCATCATGGCTTTTGCGGAGCTGATCGCCGACAAGATTCCGGCCTTCGATTCGCTGTGGGACAGCGTTCAGACCTTCATCCGCATCCCGGCTGGCGCGCTGCTGGCGGCCTTTGCCATGGGCGATGTTGATCCCGCATGGACGGTGGCGGCCGGTTTGATCGGCGGCACGATCACGGCCGGCACCCATTTCGCCAAGGCTGGTAGCAGGTTGGCGATCAACACCTCGCCAGAGCCGTTTTCCAACTGGATCGCGTCGTTCAGCGAGGAGGGCATGGTGCTCGGCGGCTTGTGGACCATGCTTGCCTCGCCGCTGGTTTTCCTGGGTTTGCTCGTCGTCTTTCTGCTGCTGGCCGGTTGGTTGCTGACGCGCTTCCGGGCCTTGCTCAGCCGCCTGCGCCGGCGCTCTTGATGGCCTTTGGCGTCAGGACTTTTCCCTTCTTTTCGTAGAGCAGCACCGGGCAGCGTTGGGTGTCGTGGTAGATGCCGACGCAGTCCAGGCACTGGAAGCAGGCGTCATAGCGGATTTCACCGGTTGGTTCGATGGCGTCGTAGGCGCATTTTGACTTGCAGCTCTGGCACGGCTTGCCGCACTCGACGCGGCGGGTCAGCCAGTCAAAACGACGCAGTCGACCGCCGAGCGACATCACGGCGCCGAGCGGGCAGATGAAGCGGCAGAAAAACTTGTAATAGAAGGCACTGGCGACCAGCAGCGCGACGGCATAGGCGACAAATGGCCAGCTTCGGTCAAAGCCGACGGTGATCGCGGTCTTGAAGGGTTCCAGTTCGTTCAGGCTTTCACCCTGATGCGGCCAGAACAACGCGGCGCCGGCCAGCACGGCGAGGGCAAGATAGCGCCCCCACTCAAGGCGCTTGGCCATGGCCAGCGGAATGTGCAGGCGCGGCAGGTGCAGCTTGCGGGCCAGCAGACCGACAAACTCCTGCAGTGCGCCGAACGGGCAAAGCCAGCCGCAGAAGGTGCCACGCCCCCAGACGACGAAGGTGATCAGCGTAAAGGCGATGAGCAGCAGCGAAATCGGGTCGTAAAGGAAGCTCGACAAGCCCTGGCCGGATTTCAGCGATTTGAGCGCGCCGGTGACCTGAACGATGGAGAGTTGCCCCTGTACGGTCCAGCCGATGTAGATCAGCGTAAAGGCGAGAAAGCCGAGGCGGAACACTTTCAGTCGGCTGGCATCGATGGAAATCCAGCGCGGGCGGGCGAGCACGATGCTGAGCAGGATCAACGCGGTGCTCAGGATGCTGAGATCGACCCAGCGCTGTTGCCAGGCCAGCACCCATTCCGGCAGCGGCTTTGGCGGGTAGGTGAACAGGCGCTCGGGCGGGGCGTATTTCAGCGTGACGGTCTTGTGCGTAAGGACGGGCAGGATCATGCCCTTGGCGCGGGTGATGCTCAGCGTCAGGTCCAGCGGGCGGCCGGGGTCGAGGCCGGCTTCAGCATAGACGCCAAAGAGGCGGGAGGTGTTGAGTTCCGGTAATCCGACGCTGACTTTGGGCTCGAAGCCCTGGTCGCGGAGTTCAAGAAACAGGCCGTCCTGTGACATGCTCAGACGCGAAGACTGGCCACCCGGCACGAAGCTGTCGTCGACGATGGGGTAGCGCCCGGACGAGGCGATCCACCACAGATGCCGGTTCTCGAAATTGCGGGTCATTGCCTCTTTGTATTGGGCGTCACCGAGAATGGCGCGGCCGATGCTGGGCGTGTTGAGGTAGGCGATGTAGATATCGGTGAAGACGGCGTCGGGTTGGGCCAGGCCTTCTTCATCGACGCCGGCGCCGTCAGTGCCGACAAACAGCTTCTCGACGTCGGCGTTGGTCAGGTGCAAGTGGCCGACCATGCCGTTCTTGAGCATGTCGGCGAAGGCAACCGTGTCGTTGACATCCGTACGCACCTGCGCCGACGGGCCGCGCTTGCTGCGGTCGGCAAAGCCGAGCTTGGCGCGGGCGACTTCGAGGGCGGCGCCGAGAACGCTCTGGTTGACGATGCGCACCGAGGCGGTAGCTTTGGCAACGCCATCCAGCGTCGTCTGGTCGCTACGCTTGTCGGCCGGGCCGGTACGATTGCGGTCGGCGTTGAGGGCAATGAGAAACTGTTGCTTGAGGTTACGGCCGGCGTATTGCGTGACGAACTCGCGCAAGGGCGGCTCGCCCAGACCGCTCAGAAAGACCGGCTCGTGCTGGCGGAGCAGTTCAACATTCATGAAATTTCCCTTGCGGTCGATCGAGACCAGGAAATTCATCGGTGTGCCTTCAAAGCCGGGCACGGGTGCCAGGTCGATGGATTCAAAAACATAGCCAACCGGCCCGCCTTCCGGCTCCAGTTCGCTGGTCAGCGGCCAGGCGGGAATTTGGGTCAGCTTGTCCTGTACGTGCAACGGCGGCTCAAAGCGACGTTCGATGTCAGCCTTGCTCAAGTCGCCGGCATGGGCGGCCGACAGTACGCTGGCGCCAACCAGTAGGCAGGCCGCGGTGAAGCGGCGAAAGAACAATGCGGCTTTGCTGTGCAAATGCCTTGCAACGGGAAATGGATTTTCCATTGCGGTCTCCGAGTGTGCGCGGGCATTGTCGGATATGTTTTTTATACAGCTCATGGTACACAAAATTTGCCGGCCTGCGCGGCGCAAATGTCGATCACGGTAGCGCTGCTCGGCTTGCCCATGTCCCTCGCGTATAATTTCGATTTTGGCCATTTTTTCCGGTCGACCGCGACATTCAGGAATAACCATGCTCGACATCCAACAACTTCGTTCCAATCTCGACGCCGTTGCCGAAGGCCTGGCCAAGCGCGGCAAGCCGATCGATTTCACCGAATTCAAGACGCTGGAAGCCGAGCGCAAGACGCTGCAGACCCGCACGCAGGAGCTGCAGGCCCAGCGCAATTCGCTGTCCAAGCAGATCGGTATGTTGAAGGGGCAGGGCAAGGATGCTTCAGAAGTCATGACGCAGGTGGGTGCGCTGGGCGACGAGCTGAAGGCTTCCGAGGCCCGGCTTGGCGAATTGCTGGAACAGTTCAACGCGATCCTCGCAGCCCTGCCGAATATCCCCGATGATTCCGTGCCGATTGGCAGCGATGAAACCGGCAACGTTGAAGTCAAGCGCTGGGGTACGCCGCGTACGTTCGATTTTGAAGTCAAGGATCACACCGATGTCGGCGAGCAACTCGGCCAGCTCGATTTCACCACCGCTGCCAAGATTGCTGGCTCCCGCTTCTCGCTGCTCAAGGGCGGCCTGGCCCGCCTGCACCGCGCGCTTGCCCAGTTCATGCTCGACACCCACACGGCTGACCACGGCTATACCGAGCTTTATGCCCCTTACCTCGTCAATGCCGCCAGCCTGTACGGCACCGGTCAGTTGCCGAAGTTTGAAGAAGACCTGTTCAAGGTGCTGCGCGGCGATCAGGATCCGCTCTACCTGATCCCGACGGCCGAAGTTCCGGTGACCAACATCGTGCGCGACGAAATCATCGCCGCCGAAGCGCTGCCGCTCAAGTTCGTCTGCCACACGCCGTGCTTCCGTTCCGAAGCCGGTTCCGGCGGTCGTGACGTGCGCGGCATGATTCGACAGCACCAGTTCGACAAGGTCGAGTTGGTTCAGGTTGTGCATCCGGAGCAGTCGGCCGAGGCGCACGAGGCGCTGACTCGTCACGCCGAAGTCATCCTGGAAAAGCTGGAGTTGCCTTATCGCCGCATGGCGCTGTGCTCCGGCGACATGGGTTTCTCAGCCGCCAAGACCTACGATCTTGAAGTCTGGCTGCCAGCCCAGAACACATACCGCGAAATCTCGTCCTGCTCCAACTTCGGCGCCTTCCAGGCCCGTCGCATGCAGGCGCGTTTCCGCAATGACAAAAATAAACCCGAGCTTTGCCACACACTGAATGGCTCCGGTCTGGCGGTTGGTCGCACGCTGGTGGCGATTCTGGAAAACAATCAGCAGGCCGATGGCAGCGTGACAATTCCGGCGGTGCTGCGGCCTTATATGGGCGGGCTGGAAGTTCTCTCGGCCAAACCAGGGGCGTAGTCGGCCTCTTGCGCTAGCTTTTGGGCAAGCTTTCAACTTGTCCGGTGTTGGCCGGGGCGACAGGGCTCGTATTCTGATCGATGGTGGGCAGGCGAAGCGCGGGCGTGCCTGATTCGTCGGTGCTGGTTACGGTAGTGATTGCCTTGGCTGCCGCGATCCGCTTGACGTAAGCCTTGCGTCGCTCTTCCACCTCCATCACCAGGCGCTTCAGGCCTTCGGCGGCTGATGGCGTTGGCGCAAAAGGATCGGCATTGCGGAGCAGGATGTCGTAATAGTTTCGGATATTCTCGACCAGGATGACCGCTTCGCCGCCCCGAGCCCGGCCGGATTTCACCAGTTGGGCATACTTGGCCTGAGCCAGTTTTGGCAACACCCGCTTCATGTCATACCAGGCGTTGGGGTCGGCCTTCAGTTGTTTGGCCAGTACGCGAGCACTGTTGAAATGGCCGGGTCCGATGTTGTAGGCGGCAAGCGCCAGCCAGGTGCGATCCGGCTCTTCAACTTCATCGGGCAGCAAGTCCTTCAGCATGTTGATATAACGGGCGCCAGCCAGAATGCTTTCGCTCGGATCAAGCCGATTGCCGACTTGCAGGCGGTCGGCGGTTTCTTCCGTCAGCATCATGATGCCGCGAACGTTGGTGTAACTGGTGGCGTTGGGGTCCCAGCGCGACTCGTGGTAGGACACCGAGGCGATCAGTCGCCAGTCGATGCCGGTCAGTGCCTGCGCCGCGAGGAAATATTTGCGGTACTTGGGCAAGGTCGTTTCGACTTCGCCAAGAAACTTGATGATGTCGGCCTGATCCAGGCGCTTTAAATGGCCGAGGTAGCGGTCTTCAATGCGGGCCAGTGTTCCATCGTGCTGAACGCGCTCGATAAATGCATCGAGGCGGACGCGCAGTTCCGGATTGGGCTGCTTGCCGAGTTGCCAGACGACTGGCTGGGTTTCGCTCAGGGCCAGGCTGGTACGCAGGTTGGGAATGTATTGATCGGCAATGTCCTCGAAATTCTCGTCCATGGCGACGTATTGGACGCTGTGTTCACCTACTTTTTCCAGGAGCTCGAGAATGTCGCCGGTGCCAACTTCAACAACCTGAATACCAGGTATTTCCTGGCTCAGTCGCCGCATTGTTTTTGCTTGGCGTGTGCCGGCCATGACGTGCACTGTTTTGCCGGCCAGTTGTTTCGGGTCGGTGAGAGGTAGCGAGGCGTCGTGCTGCGCCAGCACGTCGCGCGTCAGAAAAATCGGTGGAGTGGCCTGTAGGTCGCTGTTGCTACCTGGCGAAAGCCAAGCGGTGGCAATGTGATATTTGGTGTTGGCCAGTCGGGATTCCAGTTCGCCGGGCTCAACGATTTCGTATTTCACATCGACGCCAAGTTCCTGGGCAAATGCCTGGGTCAAGTCGTACTCAAGTCCAATCGGATTTCCGTTATCGTCAGTGGAATAGGTTAATGGGCCGGGGGTGGTCAGCACGACCAGATCATGCTGGGCAGGCGTGGGAAATGGCAGGGAGGCTGCCTTGTGCAATGGCCCCTGCTCACCGCAACTGGCGATGAAAAAACAGATGGTAAGCAGTGATAGTCGTTTTATCCAGTGCATCTCTTGTGCTATTATCCCGGCCGCTGCGGAGAGGTGGCAGAGTGGTCGAATGTACCTGATTCGAAATCAGGCGTACTGCAAGGTACCGTGGGTTCGAATCCCACCCTCTCCGCCAGCATCAATAAAGCCCTGTTTTTCCTTGCTAATCAATAGCTTGAGAACGACAGGGTTTTTCGTATAACCCAATGCTTAACTCCACGACGCGTTCAAGTGGGGAGCAGAATATCTCACATGATGACTGGGTTAATGGTGAGCTTTTGTAAAGCTGGGTTAACGAACTGCGCGTTAAAGCCGATGTGGCGCTGAGTGGTACCACGTATCAATGCCCTGTATGAGCACCAACACTTAATCAGCCAATCACCTGCGCAACAACCGTTTCGCCAGAGTTGTGGGGTAGTCCTGCCTATGCCCGGCAACAAGGTACACATAGGTATCGTTGCAGATCCGTCGGTAGACCAATTTGTGGTGCGAGGTATAGACATGCTGGTAGTCCAAGATGCCTACTGATGCCAGTTCTTGAACGGGCGTTCCATTGAAAATGCGAGAGTCAAGCTTCTCCAGCTTTTCAAAAATCTCGTCCTCAGCTTTCAGCCATGCGACTTCGCCCCACTTGTCGAGCATGTAGTCCTGGAGTGAAAGCAAGTCTGCTTGGGCATCTGGAAGAATGATGACCGCCATTATTTGCGGTTTTGACGAGCAGCCAGCAGTTGCGCCCGTGATTCCGTAGCGGAAATACCTTTTCCTTGTATGCGGTCCTTTTCGCCCAAGGCAATGATTTTCAAAGCGGCAATGAGCGCTTCCTTTTCCTGAAACTGCTTGACGCCCTCAATCACCATGCTGGCCTCACCATTCTGAGTGATAACAAATGGATTTCCGTTCATTTCCAGATCTTCAGAAATCTGGGCCGCATGGCTTTTCAGGTACGAAATGGACTTGATGTTGGCGATGGACCGCATGTTGCCTCCTAGAATTCACTAGGTCTAAATTTAGTACCGGATTTAGTTGGTGTCAATGATTGACGTGTCCCCGCCATGCCGGAACAATGCTAGGTCTCGCATTTCGGGGTACCGGTTTGTATGGGACACTTTCACTCAACAAGAATAGAATGTCGCGTGTATTCATTGGGTTAGTGCTGTTGCCTAAAGAGTCCCACCCTCTCCGCCAGCGCCGCGTCGACGGTGGCCTGCGCCTGTTGCAGAATGCGCTGCAGGTGCGCCTTGCCCTGAAAGCTCTCGGCGTAGATCTTGTAGATTTCCTCGGTGCCTGACGGCCGTGCGGCATACCAACCGCTCTTGGCGACGACCTTGATGCCGCCGATGGGCGCGCCGTTGCCCGGCGCCTGGCTCAATACATCTATGACAGGCTCACCGGCCAGTTCAGTCGAGGCGATGGCTTTGGGCGATAGGGCAGACAGCCGCTTCTTCTGCTTGGCCGTCGCTGGCGCCTCGACGCGATCGGCGACCGGTTGGCCGAGTTGGCTGGCGAGCTCAAGGTACAGCGCACCAGGGTCGCGCCCGCAGCGTGCGGTGATCTCGGCCGCGAGCAGTGCTGCGATCATGCCGTCCTTGTCGGTCGTCCAGGCAGTGCCGTCGTGGCGCAGGAAGGCGGCGCCGGCGCTTTCTTCGCCGCCGAAGCCGAGGCTGCCGTCCAGCAATCCTTGCGAGAACCACTTGAAGCCGACCGGCGCCTCGAACAGCTTGCGGTCCAGACGCGCTGCGACGCGGTCGATCAACTGTGTGCTGACCACCGTCTTACCCACGGCGGCGCTCGCGGGCCACTGGGGTCGATGTTGAAACAGGTAGTCGATGGCCACGGCGAGAAAGTGGTTCGGCGGCAGCAGCCCGGCAGCAGGCGTGACAATGCCGTGGCGGTCATGGTCGGTATCGCAGGCGCAGGCAATGTCGAAGCGATCCTTGATGCTGATCAGCCGCTGCATGGCGTATTCCGACGACGGGTCCATGCGGATCTGGCCATCCCAATCCAGGGTCATGAAGGCGAAGGTTGGATCGACCTCGGCGCTGACCACTGTCAAGTCGAGGTTCCAGCGCTCGGCAATCGCCGCCCAGTAATGCACGCCGGCGCCACCCAGCGGGTCGACGCCGATGCGGACCTTGGCATCGCGGATCGCCGCCATGTCGATCACCTGATCGAGGGCATCGACATAAGTACTCAGGAAGTCGCGGTGGTGGGTGGTCGTCGCCAGCAGCGCCTGGGCATGGGGCATGCGCCGCACCCCTTGCAGGCTGCGCTCGAGATAGCCGTTGGCGGCGGCCTGGATTGCATCGGTTACGTCCTGGCTGGCAGGCCCGCCATGGGGCGGGTTGTACTTGAAGCCACCGTCACGCGGCGGGTTGTGCGACGGCGTCACGACGATGCCGTCGGCCCGCGCGCCGCTGCCGCCACGGTTGTGTTTGAGAATGGCATGCGAGATGGCCGGTGTCGGCGTGAACTCGTTGTCGGTGGCGAGCACCACGAATACGTCGTTGGCGGCCAATACTTCCAGCGCACTGGCGCAGGCCGGCGCTGACAGGGCGTGGGTGTCGATACCCATGAACAGCGGCCCGGTGATGTCCTGGCTCTTGCGGTAATCGCAGATCGCCTGCGTGATGGCGAGTACATGCCATTCATTGAATGAGACATCGAAGGCCGAGCCGCGGTGGCCCGAAGTGCCGAAAGCCACGCGCTGGCCCGGCACAGTCGGGTCCGGACGTTCCGCGAAGTAGGCCGCCACGAGCTTGTCGACGTCGATGAGCACGGACTTCGGCGCCAGCTTGCCAGCCAGCGGGCTGATGTCGGTGCTCATGCGGCGCTTCCCCTGCCATGCCGGTCCAGCTGTCGCCTGGCCGCAGCGAGCACATGCGGTACATCGAAGCCAAAATGCTGTTGAACCACCTTGCCGGGTGCCGACAGGCCAAAGCTGCGCATTGCGATGATTTCACCGTGGCGACCGACATAGCGGTCCCAACCCAGCGCCGAGGCTGCTTCGACCGAGACACGGGCGTGCACGGCTTCGGGCAGCACCTGCTCCCGATAATTCTCGTCCTGGCGCTCGAACAAATCCCACGACGGCATGCTGATAACGCGCGCCTTGACGCCTTCGAGCTTGAGCTGTTCATAAGCAGCGATGCAGAGCGCCACCTCGCTGCCGCTGGCCAGCAGCAGCACGTCGGGTCGGCCGTCATCGGCGTCGGCCAGCACGTAGGCGCCACGGGCAAGACCGGTTGCGTACGCATAGCGACTGCGGTCCAGCGTCGGCAGCGCCTGACGCGACAGAACCAGGTTGGCCGGCTGATCACGCAGTGTCATTATCAAGCGCCAGGCCTCCACCACCTCATTCGTATCGGCCGGTCGCAGGGTCACCATGCCGGGCATGGCCCGGAACGATGCCAGTTGTTCGACCGGCTGGTGCGTCGGGCCGTCTTCACCCATGGCAATTGAATCGTGCGTCCAGACGTAGATCACTGGCAGGCCCATCATCGCGGCGAGGCGGATCGCACCGCGGGCGTAGTCGGTAAAGATGAAGAAGCTGGCGGCGAAGGGGCGCAGCCCGGACAGTGCCATGCCGCTGGCTGCCGCGCACATGGCGTGCTCGCGGATGCCGAAGTGGAAGTTGCGGCCGGCCGGCGACGCTGGCTCGAAGGCGCCGGCGAAGTCAAAGGCCAGCGTCGTCTTGGTCGATGGCGCCAGATCGGCCGAGCCGCCGAGCAGCCAAGGCACGTGGGCGGCAACTGCGTTGAGCACCTGGCCCGAAGCTTCGCGCGTGGACAATCCCTTGGTGTCGGGTTGGAAGACAGTCAGCATGGTGTCCCAGGCGTCGGGCAATTCGCGCCGCTGCATCTGATCGATCTGCGTCGCCAACTCGGGGTAGACCGCGCGGTAGGCCGCGAAACTGGCCTGCCAGGTGACATGTCCGACGCTGCCGCGTTGCCCGAAGTGCGCACTGAAATGCTCGCGCACGCCTTCGGGCACGGCGAAGTTGGCGTCGGGGTCAAAGCCGTAGAACTGCTTGGTACCGCGCGCCTCATCCGTGCCCAGCGGCTCGCCATGGGCGGCAGCGCTGTCCTGCTTGTGCGGCGCGCCGTAGCCGATATGGCTTTGCACAATGATCAGGGTAGGGCGGTCGTCGGTGCCCTCGAAGGTTCGCAAGGCCAGCGTGGTGGCCTCGATGTCGTTGGCGTCTGCCACCTGCAGCACCTGCCAGCCGCAGGCCGTGAAGCGGGCGCTGACGTTCTCGGTAAAGGTGATGTCCGTCGAGCCTTCGATGCTGATTTGGTTGCTGTCGTAGATCCAGCATAGCTTTGACAGCTTCAGATGCCCGGCGAGCGATGCTGCTTCGGCACTGATGCCTTCCATCATGTCGCCGTCGCCGGCCAGCGCGAACACGCGATGTTCGAAGAGGGTAAAACCGGGGCGGTTGTAGGTGGCGGCCAGCCAGGCCTGGGCGATGGCCATGCCGACGCTGGTCGCCAGACCCTGGCCGAGCGGTCCGGTGGTTGTCTCGACGCCGGTCGTCCAGCCGTGTTCGGGATGCCCGGTGCAGCGGCTGTCAACCTGGCGAAAACTCTGCAGGTCGGCCATCGTCACCGCCAGACCTTGGCGTGTGGAATCCAGGCTAGTCGCGGCCTTGACGCCGCACAGGTGCAGCAGCCCGTACAACAGGGCAGAGGCATGACCTACCGACAGCACGAAACGGTCGCGATCAGGCCAGGCGGCATCTTCGGGGGCGAAGCGCAGAAAGCGCTGCCACAGACAGTAGGCGGTGGGGGCTGCGCCCATCGGTGTGCCCGGATGACCGGAGTTGGCTTTTTCTATCTGGTCAATGGCCAATGTGCGCAGGGTGTTGATGCAGCGCAGGTCGAGGTCTTGCAGTTCGTTTGAAGTCATGGGTGTTCCTTGCGCAGTTCGCGGTAGCGTTGGATGAGGGCATTGGTCGAGCTGTCGTGCGATGGCGCAAGGTCTTCGCCAGCCAATTCGGCCGCGGTGGTCTCGGCCAGCACCTTGCCGAGTTCGACGCCCCACTGGTCGAAAGAGTCGATGCCCCAGATCACGCCTTGGGTAAAGACACTGTGCTCGTACAGCGCGACCAGGGCGCCCAGCGTATGCGGCGTGAGTTGGCGGGCCAGCAACGTGTTGCTCGGTCGATTGCCGGTGAACACGCGGTGCGGCACCAGCGCTTCCGGCACGCCCTCGGCGCGGACTTCGTCGGCCGTCTTGCCGAAGGCCAGTGCTTCAGCCTGGGCGAACAGGTTGGCCATCAGCAGGTCATGCTGACTGTCGACACGACCGACTTCGGCGCCCATCGGGTTGAGGCTTTGCCCAAAGCCGATGAAGTCGCAGGGCACCAGTCGCGTGCCCTGGTGCAACAATTGGTAGAACGAATGCTGACCGTTGGTGCCTGGCTCGCCCCAGACGATGGGCGAGGTCTCGCAGCCAACGGGCTGCCCTTCGCGCGTGACATGTTTGCCATTGCTTTCCATCGTCAACTGCTGCAGGTAGGCCGGGAAGCGCGCCAGGTATTGCTCGTAGGGCAGCACCGCCTGCGTGGCAGCACCGAGAAAGTCGTTGTTCCAAATGGCCAGCAGGCCCATCAGGGCGGGCATGTTGTCTTCGATCGGCGCCTGGCGGAAGTGTTCATCCATGGCCCGCATGCCGGCCAGCAAGTCGCGGAAGTGATCCGCGCCAATGGCGATCATGGTTGACAGGCCAATCGCCGAGGCCATCGAATAGCGGCCGCCGACCCAGTCCCAGAGCGGGAACATCTGCTCGGGCGCGATGCCGAACTCGGCGGTCGCCTGGGCGTTGGTCGACACAGCGACGAAGTGCTTCGCCACCGCGGCCTCGTCATGCAACTGGCGCAGGCTCCAGGCGCGGGCGGCGCGCGCATCGGTCAGTGTTTCCACTGTGCCAAAGCTCTTGGAGCAGACGATGAAGAGCGTCTCGGCGGCGTCCTGGCCGCGCGTGGCTTCGGCCAGCGCGGTGCCGTCGACGTTGGAGACGAAGCGCAGGTCCAGCTCGCGCTGGCTGTAATGCTTCAGTGCCTCGTACGCCATCACCGGGCCAAGGTCGGACCCGCCAATGCCGATGTTGATCACGTGGCGGATCGGCCGGCCGGTGTGGCCACGCCAGCTGCCGTTGCGAATCTGCTCGCTGAAAGTGGCCATCCGGGCCAGTACATCGTGCACCTGACGCACGACGTCTACGCCGTCTACCCAGAGATGTTCATTGGCCGGGGCGCGCAGGGCCGTGTGCAGCACCGCGCGTTGTTCGGTCGTGTTGATCACCTCGCCAGCGAACATTTCGGCGATGCGCCCCTGCAGATCGCTGTCGCGGGCCAGCGCGGCGAGCAGCGCGACGGTTTTTTCGTCGATGCGGTTCTTCGAGTAGTCCAGGGTGAGCCCGGCGGCGCTGACTGTCCAGCGCTGGCCGCGCTCCGGGTCCGCGGCAAACAGCTCGCGCAGATGCCTGGTGCCGATATGCGCATGATGCGTCACCAGCGCCTGCCAGGCAGGGCGTGCGGTGGCTGGCTTCACGCCCTTCATGTCCGCTCTGGCGGTGCCGGGCACTTATCGCTGATGCGCGACAGCAAGGCATGCCACGAAGTTGCGAAGGCTTCGACACCTTCACGCTGGAGCCTTGCGGCCAAGGCGTTATCGTCAACGTTTTCGCGGTGGAATTCTTCGATTACGGCCTCGGCGTAACCGCCGTCGACCGGCAACATCGTTCCTACCTGGCCGTGATCGGCAAAGGCTAGCAGCGTCTTCTCAGGCAGCGTATTGATCGTGCCGGGTGCCGCCAGCGATTGCACGTATAACGTGTCCGGCGCCGCCGGGTCTTTGGTGCCAGTGCTCGCCCACAGCAGGCGCTGCGCCTGCGCGCCGGCGGCGGCCAGGCGCTGCCAGCGTTCCGAAGCCAGCAGTTCGCAGTGCGCCTTGTAGGTGCGCATGGCAATGGCGATGCCCAGGCGGTTGTGGAATGGCGATGCAACTTCCTGCTTGACCACCACGTCCCAGCGGCTGACGAAGAGCGACAACACCGACGCCACCTTGAGGTCGAGACCGGCCACCAAGCGGCGTTCAAGGCCGCGCATATAAGCCTCGGCTGCAGCCATCACATGTTCGCAAGAGAACAATAGCGTGACGTTGACCGGCACGCCGTCAAAGATGACCTCCTCAATGGCTTCAATGCCTTCGGGGGTGCCCGGAATCTTGATGAACAGGTTTGCCTTGGCGGCCTTCGCATGCAGCCGGTTCGCCGCCTGGATTGTATGGGTCGCGTTGTGGGCGAGCAGTGGCGATACCTCCAGCGACACCCAGCCGTCCACGCCGTGGCTCGCCTCGAATTCGGGGCGGAACAGGTCGGCCGCCTCGCTCAGGTCTTCGATGGCGAGTTCGAAGAACAGCTCCTCGCCGGACAAGCCGGCTTCTGAGAGCACACGGATGCTCGCGTCGTAGCTGTCGCCGGCGCCAATCGCGTGTTCGAAGATCGTCGGGTTTGAGGTCAGGCCGGTCACCGACAGATCGCTGATGTAGTGGGCCAAGGAGCCGCTTTGCAGCAGCGTCCGCGTGATGTTGTCGAGCCAGAGGCTCTGGCCGAGTTGATGCAGTGACTGGGTGGGTTTGTTCATGTGGGCAGCTTTCGGTTCAGGAGTGTTATGGAGTGGGCCCTGCGGTGCTGGCTTCAGAACTGGTGCCCGAGCATCGAGTTGGCCTTGCAGCAATTGGGGCGAGCGTAGTGTGTGTACAGGCCCGACTCGCTTTGCCGGTTCAGGTCGGCTGACGAGTCGTAGGCCGGCGCAACCTTCACCGACTCGCGGTGCAATTCGACCGCCACGCTTGGTGTTAACAATGAAGTAGCCGATGGCCAAGACTTGGTCGTCGAAGTAGGGGTCATTGACTCGCCCGATGTCTCCATCAGTCATGACGATGCGAATTTCTCGAGGTATTGCAAGCTTTCCAACATGCGGCAGGAACTTTCAGTGACGGAGCAGATCGTCGTCATTGGCCTCGGTTGATCGCTTGTCCTCGGACGTTGGACCACAGTCGAAGTCGGCCATCGACTCACATGTCCTCACTCTGTAACCTAACCCGCTGGATGTATGTGCGTTGCCATACACAAGCGACCCACTTCGCGACTCGGAAGTCACTTCTGACACCGGCACGAAACGGTGGCCGCTAAAGGAGGCGTTCGCCCATCCAGTCTTTCTGTGCGCTACATTAGTGCGAAACTACGCCATCACGGTGCGGCATTGCGACGGCATTACTGTCATGAACCAAACATTAAGAGTGTTTGGTCGAGCCCAAAATTGCACGATGACAAAAGCTGTTGATTAGGTTTCATCACTACATAAAGTCGCGTGCAGTGCTTGTTACCGTCGGTTTAATGTTGTTGATTGCCAAGGTTCTTGGCTAAAGAGCAACGGATTTGTCGTGCCCCCTTTGGTTTGATGACTTCATTACCCTTGGCGCCCATCCATTGCAATAACTTGGCATATTGTTTGCGTCGGATTCAACGCGCTCCCCATTGCGCGCGTAACGATCTTCAAGGAGGAATCATGACCACAATCTCTCCTAGCGACGGGATTGGTGCCAGCGACTTGTCATCGATCCCGCACAGGCTGATCCAGGAAACCGAAAGTATTGTCATCCGCTTTGTCGGTGATTCCGGTGACGGCATGCAACTGACCGGCAGTGACTTCGCTCGTGTCATGGGGCGTTCCGGGCATGACTTTGCTACCCATCCGGATTACCCGCCGGAAATCAGCGCACCGACCGGTACCCTGTTCGGTGTTTCCGGCTTTCAGGTTCAGTTGGCGAGCGGTAGTGCGCTCACGTCCGGGGATAAGCCCGATCTGCTGGTGATCATGAACCCGGCAGCGCTGGCCAGCAATCTGTCCGATGCCAAGTCTGGCGCCACGCTGATCGTCAATAGTGGTGCCTTCACCGCCGGCAATCTGGAAAAGGCCGGTTATGCGGCCAATCCGCTGGAGGATGGCAGCCTGGCCGACTATCGGATTTTCGCGGTGGACATGTCCGGCCTGACTGCCCAGGCGCTGGCGAGTTCCGGCCTGGGCAAAAAGGAAATCGGCCGCTGCAAGAACTACTTTGCTCTCGGCTTGATGTTGTCGCTGTTCGGCGAGAGCCCGGATCAGCAGATTGCCGACATCCGCAGCAAGTTCGGCAGTAAGGAACCACAGATTGCCGAAGCCAACATCAACGCCTTGAGCGCTGGTTATGCCTATGGCGACGCGACGGAAATGGTCGCCCCGGTTTATCACGTGCCGCAAGCCCATCTGCCGCCGGGAAAATACCGCACCATCACCGGCAACCAGGGCGCTGCCCTGGGCTTCATTGCCGCGTCGGAGCGCTCGGGCACCCCCTTGTTTCTCGGCTCCTACCCGATTACGCCAGCGACCGACATCCTGCATGAACTGTCGCTGCACAAGAACTTCAAGGTAAGAACCTTCCAGGCAGAGGACGAGATTGCCGCCATCTGCGCCGCTATCGGTGCCTCCTATGGTGGCGCCCTCGGGCTGACGACCACTTCCGGCCCCGGGATGGCGCTGAAGACCGAGGCCTTGGGGCTGGCCGTCATGCTGGAATTGCCGCTGGTCATCGTCAATGTCCAGCGCGCCGGCCCTTCCACGGGTTTGCCGACCAAGGTGGAGCAGGCAGATCTGCTGCAGGCGATGTATGGCCGTAACGGTGAATGCCCGGTGCCAGTCATTGCCGCCAGCTCTCCGGCTGATTGCTTCGACTGCGCGCAAGAAGCCTTCCGACTGGCGGTCAAGTATATGACGCCGGTCATCTTCCTGAGCGACGGAGGCATCGCCAACAGCGCCGAACCCTGGCGGGTGCCGGAGGTAGATAGCCTGCCCGAATTCAAGGTCAGTTATCGCACCGATCCGGCCGGCTATCAGCCCTATGCGCGTGACGAAAATCTGGCGCGCGCCTGGGTGACACCGGGCACGCCAGGGATGGAACACCGCATCGGTGGACTGGAAAAGGACTTTCTCAGCGGCAATATCTCGCACGCGCCGGCCAATCATCAGCGCATGGTTGAAACCCGTGCCGCCAAGGTTGCCAGCATGGTGCGCGACATGCCGGCAACCAAGATCGTTGGTCCGGCCAGCGGCGAATTGCTGTTGCTCAGTTGGGGCGGCACCTATGGCGCCGTCGCCCAGGCGCGTGCTGAAGCGGAGGCTCGCGGCCAGTCGGTAGCGCATGTACACCTGCGTTATCTCAATCCGCTGCCGGCCGATCTGGGCGACATTTTGAGCCGTTTCGATATCGTCCTGGTGCCCGAACTTAACCTCGGCCAGCTTGCCAAAATCTTGCGTGAAACCTATTTGCGCGAAGTGGTTTCGCTGCCCAAGGTGCAGGGCAAGCCGTTCATGGTGTCCGAGCTTGTCCAGCGAATTCTCGAACTTACCTGTGGAGAACCGGCATGAACCAGCCCATCGAAAAGTCCATCGAATTCCATGCCCTGACCAAAAAGGATTTCGAAAGCTCGCAGGCGGTTCGCTGGTGCCCGGGCTGCGGCGACCACGCGCTGCTCACGCAGATCCAGAAACTGCTGCCTACACTGGATGCGCCGCGTGAAAATTACGCTTTCATTTCCGGCATCGGTTGTTCCTCGCGCTTTCCCTATTACATGGAAACCTACGGGATGCACAGCATCCACGGCCGGGCGCCGGCCATTGCCAGCGGCCTGAAGCTGGCCCGGCCCGAGTTGTCGGTCTGGGTGGTGACCGGCGACGGCGACGCGCTGGCCATTGGCGGCAACCATTTCATCCACGCCATGCGGCGAAATATCGGCATCAAGATTGTCCTGCTCAACAACCGCATCTACGGACTGACCAAGGGGCAGGCATCGCCCACCTCGGAGATCGGCCAGAAGACCAAGACCACGCCCTACGGCAATATCGACCGGCCCTTCAATCCGGTGGCCGTGGCCATCGGCGCCGGGGCTACGTTTGTGGCGCGTACCGTCGATACCGACCTCGCCAATCTTGGCGCGATCTTGAAGCAGGCTGCCGTGCATCGCGGCACGGCCTTTGTTGAGGTACTGCAAAACTGCAATATGTTCGCTGACGGCACCTACGAAGCATTGACCAACAAAGCGACGCGCGACGATGCCCGCCTTGTGCTCGAACACGGCATGTCGATGATCTTCGGCAAGCAGCGCGACAAGGGTATTCGCCTCAGGGGGCTGCGGCCCGAGGTCGTCACACTGGGCGCTAATGGCGTCAATGAGGCTGATCTGCTGGTACATGACGCCGCCATGCCCGAGTCCAGCCTGGGCTTTTTACTGTCGCAAATGCAGGCGCCGGAATTTCCGCTGCCGCTCGGCATCTTCCGCAATGCCAGCCTGCCGGCCTACGAAGAGCTGTGCGCCGAGCAATCCGCCGCCCTCGTGGCCGAGAAAGGGTCTGGTCATCTGGAATCACTGCTGCTGGGAGGTGCTGCATGGACGGTTGCTGCCGAACACTGATCGACGATCAGCCTTGCCTGAGGCTTGAGCCGGGCAAGTGCTTGGGCTGCAGATAGTCGGCCGGGAAATGCTTATCATGAATTCGACAGATGCCTTCACATTGGCTGTTCGTGAGCACGACCGGGCCGTCCGTGAGCGTGGCCTGAACCTTTGGGTCGGCTCCGAGCCGACCTTCACTGATCGCTATTCGCAAGCGCCGGAATGGCTGAGCAGTGCGCTGGGGGGTGAAAAGGAAGCACGGGCCCACGAACTGGCCAAGGAGCTTGCTACGCATATGTCGGGCGCGATGATCCTGCGCAGCACTGGGCGCCTCTATCCCGGCGAATCCAGGCCGCGCTGGAATATTGGCCTCTATCGGCGGAGCGATGGGGCGCCGTTCTGGCAAGGTCCGCCCGATCCGCTGTTGTGTGAAGAGGCGTTACCGGCATCGCCAGACCTGGATATTTGGGTTGCTGCGCTGGCGGAAGCCCTGACCGAAGCAGGGTGGCCTGTCGATACGGAAGATGACGCCGAAGTCGACAACAGCAGAGATACTGAATTGGAGATTGATGCGGATACCGATAAGCGAGAACTCGTCGTACGGGGCGAGGGGGAGAGCGAAAAACTGCGTTTCGCATTGTCCATCGCCACCGTTACGACAGATAGCGTGTCGGCACGCCTCGGTCTGCCGGCCCTTGACAGCATGCCGCGATGCCATAAGGTACTGGACGCCGTGGCGCGTTCCGCTCGCAATGCCGGCTTGTCCACGTTGATTATCGCTGGCGACGCGCCGCCGACCGATGAAAATTTCGAACTCACCACCATCACGCCGGACCCGGCAGTCATCGAGATCAACTCCGCACCCAATGCCAGCGCCGAGCAATTTCTCTGGCGCAGCCGCCGGATTTACGACAGTGCCAGCACCGTGGGGCTGACGCCTTACCGCCTGTATTTCAACGGCGCCGTGGCGGATTCCGGTGGCGGAGGGCATATCACTTTGGGTGGCCCGTCGCCGCATACCAGCCCCTTCATCCTGCAGCCGCAACTGGTGCTGCGTCTGGTGCGATTCTTCAACCACCACCCGGCACTGTCCTACCTCTTCGCTCACGATTTCGTCGGCGGCAGTGGCATTTCGGTACGTCCGGACGAACGCGGGATCGATGCCTTCGATGAGCTCGTGCTCGAACTCGACTTGCTGGCCAATTGCCCGGAGCTTACCCCCGATCTGGTGTGGCAGGGCCTGGCCCCTTTCTTGTGCGACGTGGCCGGCAACAGCCACCGTTCCGAAATCAATATCGAAAAGTTGTGGAATCCCTTCCTGAAAGGGCGGGGACGTCTTGGCCTGGTCGAGTTCCGCGCCCTGCGCATGCCGCAAAGCACGGAAAGAGCGACGGCGCTCGCCTGCCTGCTCCGCGCCATCGTTGCCATGCTATCAGCGGTACCTTACGACAAGCCGCTGATCGACTGGGGGCGGGCGCTGCACGACCGCCACGCTTTGCCGTTCTATCTGGAGCAGGATTTGCAGCAGGTGTTCGATGCCTTGGCCTTAGCGGGTTTGGGGCTGGGAAAGCCTATCGAGCAGGTGCTGCGTACCGACAAATTCCGCCTGATGGCGAAAGTCCGGCTACCGGGTTACGTTCTCGAGCTACGTCGTGCCATGGAATTCTGGCCGTTATTGGGCGATGTCACCAGCGAGGAACAGGGTGGGAGTTCGCGCTTGATCGATTCCAGCACCGCCCGCGTCGAACTGCGCCTGCGCCCGGCTCCCCTGAAGGAAGGGCAGGAAATGGCGGCGAGCGGCGCATGGCCTGAGATCGCCATATCCAGCGGAAATCTCCCGCTGCCCATGCGCCTGGAGCGCGATTACCTCGGAGAGTTGAAGGTCTACGGCCTTCGCTACCGGCGTTTTCCACCGACACAGGGCTTGCATCCCATGCTGGGGGCGCAGGCCCCGGTGATATTTCGAGCCAGCTACCCCGGTGAGGCATGCGATTTCGTGATAACGCTCCACGAGTGGGAGCCACGTGGTGAGGCTTACCCTGGCTTGCCCGAAGACATGGACGATGCCGAGATGCGTCGTAGTGAGCGTGTTACCGTGAGCAAAGTTGACAGGGATTCCTCTGTAGAGCGGGCCACGACCGAGTTACCTGAAGCGTGTCGTGGTGTTGGAGACTACTGCGTAGACATCCGCTTTTTAAGTGTTAGTTGAAATGCGATGAAAGCGTAGATCCCTTGCAGATAATGGACTTTTCGGCGCGGTATAGCATCATTGACTTGCTTCCATCTCGGCGTATTTTGCGTTCGAAAACGCCCTTTAGCAACGCTGGAAAACAAGCATCAGGCGTGAATTGCTAATCGGATGGGGTGGGAAAGCGGAGCGTTTCGGCGTACCGGTGACGCTGAGTCCAGCTTGACGCTTTATTATGCTTTAACCACTCAAGGCCAGCTCTTGGCATAATCGGGTCAATGCTTGCTTACATCGTTCGTCGCCTTCTCTATGCCCTCCCGATTTTGATCGGGGTGAATCTGATCACCTTCGCCTTGTTTTTTGTCGTCAATACGCCTGACGACATGGCCCGAATGCAGTTGGGTGTAAAGCGGGTGACGCCGGATGCGATCCAGAAATGGAAAGCCGAGCGCGGATACGACAAGCCGCTGATGATCAATGCCGGGGCGTCCGGCTTGGCTAGCCTGACCGACACCATCTTCTTTGAAAAATCGGCCCGCATGTTCGTCGGCGATTTCGGACGGGCCGAGGATGGCCGGGATATTGCCCGGGAAATCGGTAGCCGCATGTTGCCGTCGCTGGCCATTGCCTTGCCGACTTTCGTTCTTGGATTATTTGTGGCGATTACTTTCGCGCTGACGCTGGCCTTTTTCCGTGCCACGGCTTTCGATTTTTGGGGCGTCGTTCTGTGCGTGGCAGCGATGTCGGTCTCTGGGCTGTTCTACATCATTGGCGGCCAGTATCTGATCAGCAAGGTGTGGCGACTGGTGCCGATTTCCGGCTTTGGGGCGGGGTTGGAGGCTTGGCGTTTCCTGATCCTGCCGGTGCTGATTGGCGTGGTGTCGGGCATCGGGTCGTCAACGCGCTGGTATCGGACGATCTTTCTCGAAGAGGTGGGCAAGGATTATGTGCGGACCGCCCGCGCCAAGGGCTTGCCGGAAACGGTGGTGTTCTTCCGCCATGTGCTGCGCAACGCGCTGATTCCCATTCTGACCGGCGTCGTCGTGGTCATCCCGCTGCTTTTCATGGGCTCGCTGTTGACGGAGTCCTTTTTCGGCATCCCCGGTCTCGGCAGCTACACCATCGACGCCATCAACGCGCAGGATTTTTCGGTGGTGCGCTCGATGGTCTTCATCGGCTCGGTGCTCTATATCGTCGGCCTGATCCTGACCGATATTTCCTACACGCTGGTTGATCCGCGGATTCGCTTCGAATGATGGGTTTTGAGGTCATTGTTCTCTGGTCGGATATCCTGATCTGGTTGCTGGTCGCAGGCGGTATTGGTGTTGGTGTCATGATCGCCAGAAATCCGCCACTGCTCGCCGCGTGGCGGCGGGTCGGGGCGAACCGCGTGGGCATGGCGTCGGCCACCGTGCTGCTTGCGTTCATTTTGATCGGTCTGCTCGATTCGCTGCATTATCGGGTGCAGCTCGACGGCAAGCCGGGGCAGAAGGCAGTTTATGCGGTCGAGGTTCTGTCGGTGCTCGATGCGATTGCTGCGCCCTTGCGCCTGCGGAACGAGAAAACTTATTCTCAGCCGTTTGCGACCCGCCTTTACGCCAAGGAGACCATCGATGTGCCGGGGCAGGGTTCGGTGCGTGATTACCCGCGCCTGAAATATGGTGGGAAGCATCTGGGCGAGCGTGAGGATGAAGTGGCGGCTGATGTCGGTTTCACCGCCTTCAAGGCAGGGATGCTGGCCTTTGTGGGTTGGTTGGGAGCGTTTGGCGTGGTTGCCGCGGTCAACCGGAAAAAAATCCAGAAATTGAAAATTGCTGAATTGGCCTTCGCCTGGGATGCGGTCTTGGCGACGCTGCTCATCATGCTGTTAATGGTCGTGCCGTTGTTCTGGCTCTCCGGGTTGTACCATGTGTTCGGCACCGATAAGGTCGGCCAGGATGTGCTCTATCAAATCCTCAAGAGTGTGCGTACCGGGCTGATCATCGGCCTGGTGACGACGCTGGTCATGCTGCCGATGGCGGTGCTGCTCGGCATTGTGGCCGGCTATTTCCGTGGCTGGGTGGATGATGTCATTCAGTACATCTACACGGTGCTCAATTCGATTCCCGGCGTGCTGCTGATCGCTGCCGCCGTGTTGATGATGCAGGTGGTGATCGACACCCATCCCGACTGGTTCTCGACTGCGGCCGAGCGGGCCGACCTGCGCCTGCTGGCATTGTGTGGCATCCTCGGCATCACCAGCTGGACAGGTCTTTGCCGGCTGCTGCGCGGCGAAACGCTGAAGCTGCGCGAACTCGAATACATTCAGGCGGCACAGGCTTTCGGCGTGTCGAACTGGCGCATCATCATTCGCCACATCCTGCCCAACCTGATGCATATCGTCATCATTGCGCTGGTCATGGATTTCTCCGGGTTGGTGCTGGCCGAGGCGGTCTTGTCCTACGTCGGCATCGGCGTCGATCCGACGATGACCAGCTTTGGCACGATGATCAATAACGCCCGCATGGAACTGGGTCGTGAGCCGGTCGTCTGGTGGTCACTGGCGGCGGCATTTTCAGCGATGTTCTTGCTGGTGCTGGCAGCCAACCTGTTTGCCGACGCGGTCCGCGACGCATTCGACCCGAGGGCCGCATAAATGTTGAAGGTCGACAATCTCCGTTTGGGCTTCACCGCCGGCAAGACGACGCTTGCCGCGGTCGACGGCATTTCCTTTGCGATTTCGAAAGGGGAGACCTTCGCGCTCCTCGGTGAGTCCGGCTGTGGCAAGTCGGCCACGGCGCAAGGCATCATGCGGCTGCTACCGGCCGCCGGCCGTATTCTGAACGGCAAGGTGGCGCTGGAAGACGAAGAACTGCTCAGTCTCTCCGAAGCCGAGATGCGCGCCTATCGCGGTGGCCGGATGGCGATGATTTTTCAGGAGCCGGCGACCAGCCTGAATCCGGTGCTCACCGTCGGTCGACAGATCGGCGAAGTGCTGGAGCGCCATCGTGGGCTGTCTGGTCACGCGGCGATTCCTCGCATGATTGAGTTGTTGCGTCTGGTTGGCATTGCCGATCCGGAACGTCGCCTGACGGAATACCCGTTCCAGCTGTCCGGTGGCATGAAGCAGCGGGTGATGATCGCCGTTGCGCTGGCCGGCGAGCCTGAGCTGCTGATTGCCGACGAGCCGACCACTGCGCTCGACGTGACCGTGCAGGCGCAAATTCTCGATTTATTGGCAAAAATTCAGGTTGACCGCGGCATGGGCATGTTGCTCATCACGCATGACCTGGGCGTCGTTGCCCGCATGGCCCATCGTATTGGTGTCATGTATGCCGGCGAATTGGTCGAGGTTGCCAGCCGCGAAGCGTTCTTTACGCAGCCGCGGCACCCCTATACCCAGGCCTTGTTTCAGGCCTTGCCGGAGGTTTCACGGCGCGGTCTGCGGCTGACGACCATTCCGGGCCAGGTGCCATCGCTGGCCGCCATGCCGTCGGGTTGCCGCTTTGCCGAACGCTGCAACTACGTGATGCCGGTTTGCCGCGCCGAGTCACCGCCCTGGCGTGAAATTGCAGTAGGGCATACGGTGCGCTGTCACTGGCAGGGCGAAGCCGTCGAAGATGCCCGGACGCGCAATGCGGTGACCGAGCTCGATATCGAACCGGGTCGAGCCTTTCTGCAAGTGGATGAACTGAAAGTGCATTTCCCGATTCGCAAAGGTTTTCTGCAGCGGACGGTGGGCCATGTTCGCGCGGTCGATGGTGTTTCGCTGGCCATCTCCGCCGGGCGCACGCTGGCGCTGGTCGGGGAATCCGGCTGCGGCAAGACGACGGTGGGCAAGGCGCTGCTGCAATTGATCAAACCAACCGCTGGCAGCGTGACGCTGGGCGGCAATGAACTGGTTGGGCTGAAGGGTCGGCGGCTGCGTAGTGCGCGCCGGCACATGCAGATGATTTTTCAGGATCCTTTTGCCTCGCTCAACCCGCGGTTGCGTGTCGGGGAAATCATCGCCGAAGGCATGGGGGCGCTCGGTGTCGAAGCAGAATCCGGCAACCGGGAAGCGGTACTAGCCTTGCTGCAGCAAGTCGGCCTGCCGATGGAAGCTGTCGAGCGCTACCCGCATGAATTCTCCGGGGGGCAGCGCCAGCGTATCGCCATCGCGCGTGCGCTTGCCGTACAACCTGAATTGCTGATCTGTGACGAACCGACATCAGCGCTCGATGTCTCGGTGCAGGCGCAAATTCTCAATTTGCTGAAGAGTTTGCAGGTGGAACTCGGTGTTGCCTACCTGTTCATCACACATAATTTTGCGGTGGTGGAATATCTGGCACACGATGTCGCCGTGATGTATCTCGGGCGCATCGTTGAGCAGGGCAGGGCGGAAGAAGTTTTGCGTTCGCCAAGGCATCCATACACCCAGGCATTATTGTCCGCAGTGCCAGCGCCGCGCCTCGATGGCCATACCGAGATCATTCGCCTGTCCGGTGAGACACCATCGCCGGCTAATCCGCCTGAGGGGTGCCACTTTCATCCGCGCTGCCCGCTGGCAACGGATGTTTGTCGGCAAAGTTACCCGACAGTGACCGAGATGTCAGGAACGCATATCGTCAGCTGCCACCTGGCTGGCTGATCTGTACTAGCCCCGACGGCCACGGTTGGATTTTTCGACCTTGGCCCCGTTTTTGCCGGGCTTTGTGGTGACAGCACCCTTCGTCTTGCTCTTGCCGGTCGCTTTGGCCGCAGCCTTGGCGCTTGCCTTGCCGGATTTTTCGGCGGCCTTGGATTGCTTGCCGCCGGTTTTTCCTGCTGCTGCCTTGCCGCCTGCCTTGTTGCTTTTTGCGGCGAGACGCTGCTCACGCTTGCTGCATTTCTTGGCCGCGTGTTTTCCGCGTTTTGCCTTGCCGCAGGTGTGTACAACCGGCTCCGGTTCAATGATGTGTTGCGGCGCCGAGGTATTCAGCAAGTTATTCAGGCTGATGCTGCTTCCGCTGCCCGGTACCAGCAAGGTTGAACCGGCGCCCAGACGAACTTTTTCTGAAAGACCATTCACTTGAGCCAGTTCGCGTGCTGTGGTGTCGAAATCTGCTGCAATACGATCAAGCCTGGAGGCCGAAGTGACGGTGTAGGCCTGCCATTGCGTTAGCGGTGCCTGCGTGTTTTTCAGATTGCTGCGGAAGGCGTCCAGTTTGTCGGCAGGGATCACCAGTGGGGTGTCAGCCTTGATGATCGGGCGATTGTGCGATGGATTCAGGCGCTTAAACTCTTCCAGTGAGATGTTTGCGAGTCGCGCTGCCGTCTTGACATCCATTGGGCGACGGGTTTCCAGCGTTGCAAAATAGGGTTCGTTCGGGATCACCGGCAAACCCAGTTGGGAGATCATGGCCGGGTCACCCAGAATGTTCTTCAGTGCCTGCAGCTTGGGCACGTAGTTCCGGGTTTCGTTGGGCATGGTCAGATTGGGATAGTCGGTTGGCAGGCCGCGCGACTCGTTCTTTCCAATCGCACGCTTGACTGCCCCTTCACCCCAGTTATACGACGCAAGCGCCAGATGCCAATCTCCGTGCATGTCGTAGATCGCTTGCAGGTAGTCCAGCGCCGCACCCGTTGACGAAAGGACATCCCGCCGTTCGTCACGCCACCAGTTTTGTTCGAGATTGAATCGTTTTCCGGTGGCCGGGATGAACTGCCACAGACCTGAGGCATGGGCTGATGAATTGGCATTCGGGTTGAACGCGCTTTCCACCATGGGCAGCAATGCCAGTTCGGTCGGCATGCCTCGCGCTTCCAGTTCTTCAACGATGTAATGTAAGTAGGGCCGACTGCGTTCAACCATGCGGCGCAGTGCATCGGGACGATTCATGTACCACTGCTGATAGTGCAGGACCAGATCGTCGTTGAGATTGGTCATCGCAAAACCGTTGCGAATGCGTTCCCACAGATTATTCGAATGGATAGTCAGGTCGATGGTGCTCGACAACTGAGGAACGACCGGCATTTCATGGACGATCAGCATATCCGTATCGTCGGCAGAACCAGGATCGGCCAGCGAAGGCATGATCAAGGAAAGTCTTGGCGTATTGTCCGAGGTGAAGGAGTCGGCGTCTGCCAGCGTAGGTGCGGACAGTAGCAAGAGAGCTGCACACAGCGCGGTGCCACACAAACGGCGAAGTAGCGACAGAGCTTTGCGATGCAGCATGAATTGGGCTCCTGGCACGAACGAATCGCCTAAAACTTTAATTATACCCCGATGGGGAATACCCAATTTTTGTCGGGGTAGCTAAAAGACCAGCCTAGGCTGGTCTTTTAATAGTTGGCGGAGTGGACGGGACTCGAACCCGCGACCCCCGGCGTGACAGGCCGGTATTCTAACCAACTGAACTACCACTCCGCGCTAAAACCTTGGCGTCCCCACGGGGATTCGAACCCCGGTTACCGCCGTGAAAGGGCGGTGTCCTAGGCCTCTAGACGATGGGGACCCGGACTTTCAATCTACAGCAACTACCAGTTCGGCGCTTGGTGGAGGTACGCGGGATCGAACCGCGGACCTCTTGCATGCCATGCAAGCGCTCTCCCAGCTGAGCTATACCCCCACATCGAGAGACAGCCGAACTGTTTGGGTAAAAGACTATTCTCTTCGCCCCGAAAAAAAACCGGAACGATCCGGTTCTCTTCAATGTTGGCGGAGTGGACGGGACTCGAACCCGCGACCCCCGGCGTGACAGGCCGGTATTCTAACCAACTGAACTACCACTCCTAAACCTTTACTGCCTAATTCTTGGCGTCCCCACGGGGATTCGAACCCCGGTTACCGCCGTGAAAGGGCGGTGTCCTAGGCCTCTAGACGATGGGGACCCGGACTATTTTCTTTCGCGCTTTTGGTGGAGGTACGCGGGATCGAACCGCGGACCTCTTGCATGCCATGCAAGCGCTCTCCCAGCTGAGCTATACCCCCGCCGCGAAAGAAGGCCGCATTATAGGGATCACCTTGGTCCTTGTAAAGTGCCTTTGGCGATTATTTAGAGATAAGCAGCCAATGAGCTGGCAACCTTTTCGCGACCGATCAGGTTGATGACCGCATCGACAGCGGGTGTCTGTGCCTGTCCGGTCAGCAGCACGCGCAGGGGCATCGCCAATTTGGGCATTTTCAGGCCGTGCTTGGTGACTGTTTCCTTGATCAAGGCATTGATCGCGGACGTTTCCCAGGCAACCATGGCAATACCGGCAGCAAAGTCTGCGAGTGCCGGCCGGGCATCATCACCAAGATGCTGGGCTAGCAGTTCCGGATTGGGGGTGACGTGGCCATAGAATACTTCGACAGCATCGGCGAGCACATTCAGGGTATTGCTGCGGTCAACGTACAAAACTACGGCTTTTTCAATATCGGGGCCAGCGTCCGTATCGATGCCGCGTTCGGCCAGTCGGGTCTTGATTTTGGCCGCCAGTTCGGCTGGTGGCAATTGTTTCATGTAGTGCTGATTCAGCCAGAGGAGCTTTTCGGTATTGAACTGGGCGGCCGAGGCGGTGATATGGTCGAGGTCGAACCACTCGACAAATTGCTGGCGCGAAAATACTTCGTCATCGCCGTGCGACCAACCCAGGCGTGCGAGGTAATTGATGACAGCCTCGGGCAGGAATCCATCTTCGTCATATTGCATGACCGAGACAGCGCCATGGCGCTTCGACAGTTTGGCGCCGTCGTCGCCCAAGATCATCGACAAATGGGCGTAGACCGGAATCTCGGCACCGAGCGCCTGAAGGATGTTGATCTGGCGTGGCGTGTTGTTGACGTGGTCATCGCCGCGGATGACATGGGTGATCCCCATGTCCCAGTCGTCAACGCAGACGCAGAAATTGTAGGTTGGCGTACCGTCGCCACGGGCAATGATCAGGTCGTCAAGCTCGGTATTGGCGAACTCGATGCTGCCCTTGACCTGATCCTCCCAGGCAACAACACCATCTTTCGGGTTTTTGAAGCGGATAACCGGCTGGATGCCGGCTGGCGGTGTCGGCAGGGTCTTGCCTGCTTCCGGGCGCCAACGACCGTCGTAGCGCGGCTTTTCCTTATTCGCTTCCTGCTCGGCGCGCAGGGTATCAAGCTCTTCACGGCTGGTATAGCAATAGTAGGCGGTGCCGGCTGCCAGCATTTGTTGAATGACTTCCTTGTAGCGCGCCATGCGCTGCATCTGGTAGAACGGACCTTCGTCGTGGCCCAGCTCCAGCCACTGCATGCCGTCGAGAATGGCCTGAACGGCTTCAGGTGTCGAACGAGCGACGTCGGTATCTTCGATGCGCAGGACAAAGGTGCCACCATGGCGGCGGGCATAGGCCCAGGAAAACAGTGCGGTACGGGCACCGCCGATGTGCAGATAACCGGTGGGGCTGGGAGCAAAACGAGTGCGGACAGGCTTCATGGATGCGGAGTCTATTCAGGACAAAGAGTGCTATTCTAGCTGACCCGAGTTTGACTCGTCGGCTGACTTATGGTCAAATGCGCGCCTCTGTTGTGGGCGGTTAGCTCAGCGGTAGAGCACTGCCTTCACACAGCAGGAGTCGTAGGTCAGAGGTGTAGTTGATTTGGGCGGTTAACTCAGCGGTAGAGTGCCACCTTCACACGGTGGAAGCCACTGGTTCGATCCCAGTACCGCCCACCAAATCAACTACTTAGGGCTTGTGATAGAAAATTAAGAACCCGCTCGGCATAATGCTAAGCGGGTTTTTTGTTTTCTGCGCTGCGGCAAGCGATGTCTCCGTTTCGCCGCGTGTGACCAAAACGTGACCATTCCGTGGCCATTATGTGACTAAGAATCAAGTCACCATTCTTCCCTTGCATGAAAAGGACTACTGCTGACTGTGACTAGACAGCAGCATTTCCATCGTCACTTACGTACTCAGCGAGCTGATCAATTTTGCAGTCGAAGTAGTGACACAGCTTGTCCAGATTGTCTGTGACCGTGCTGTACCCACGCTGATTCACCATCTTCGAAAGCGTAACTCGGTTGATGCCGGTTGCTTGTGAAAGCTCCAGCAATGTAATCCGGCGGCCTTCTTTGAAGTGCTTTTCTGCGAGTAATTCCTGTATTCGAAAACGTATCATTGTTTAGATATCTTAACGCATGTAACAAAATGCTTGCAATTTAACCTTGGTTGTGTAAATATATATTTACGTTAATTCATATTTATGAATAAACGCATTGTTCAACAACCATGTCGAGGTAAGCATGTATCAATCTCATTCTGCAATTCAAAACGGTCTTGGCGCTGCCAAATTTGATCCACATGTGTCGGCGCGCGTTTAATTTTGACCACCTGTGCTCGTTGAATTTTGACCAGGTGTGATAGCCACCTGACATAGGTTGGCTTGTGGATAAGTGTAGCTCAGAACAATCGATTTCCGAGCCACGATGAATGCGTTGGGAAAGCCGTGGAGGACGAAGTCCGGAACGGATTTCCAACGCGGCCTGATCAGAACGCGTCCTCCTCGGGTGGATTTCCCCGCTTGCTCTGCTCCCTTGCCTTGATCCTCGACTTGGCCGTTGCCGTGCTGTGCCGGAAGCGAAATGACTCATTCCCCGTTTCCACGATGTGGCAGTGATGCGTCAGGCGGTCGAGCAGCGCCGTCGTCATCTTGGCATCGCCGAAGACGCTCGGCCATTCGGCAAAGGTCAGGTTGGTCGTGATCATCACGCTGGTGTGCTCGTAGAGCTTCGACAGCAAGTGAAACAGCAAGGCACCACCAGCCTGGCTGAACGGCAGATAGCCCAGCTCATCGAGAATCACCAGATCCATGCGCAGCAGTCCCAAGGCAATCCGGCCAGCTTTGCCGGCCGCCTTCTCTTGTTCCAGGGCATTGGCCAGATCCACCGTCGAGAAGAACCGAACCCGCTTGTTATGGTGCCCAATCCCCGGAAACACCCAGTGCCGTGGCCAGGTGCGTCTTGCCGGTTCCCGTGCCACCGATGAACACCACGTTCTGCGCTTCCTCGGTAAAGGACAGGTCGGCCAGTTGCCGAATCAGTTTCTGATCTACCTTCGATTGATCGAAGTCGAATCCCGCTAGATCCCGATGTACAGGAAGCGGGCCGCATGCATCTGGTAGCCAATCGAGCGCATGACCCGGTCAGTATGTTCGGCCTGCAGCAGATGCTCGATCAACCAGCGAGAAGTGTCGATGCCGGCGCCACCGTTGGCCGATAGCTCTTCCCAGGCACCAGCCATGCCGTGCAGGCGCAGCTCCTTGAACTCACTCATCAGCTCACGCATGGTCGCTCACCTCCACGCGCAGCTGGTCGTAGCGACCCGTATCGGCGATCGGTGCTTCGCTGATCGTCAGCGGGGTCTCCACCGGTGGTGGCATGGGTCCAGACTTCAGTCGATTGAGCATGTTCTCGACGTGCTCGGCACTGGGCAAGCCTGATTCCAGAACCAGATCGACCGCCACCAGCACAGACTCCAGACCGAACTGCGCAATCGCTGACAGGACCTTGGCCATGACCCGATCACCACCTTCTCGACGCAGCAACAAACTGCGCAGGCGCTGCAAAGCTTCCGGCATGTCGGCAAATGGCGCGCCATTTCTCAAGGCACCCGGCTTGCGTTCAATCAGCGGAATGTAGTGCTGCCAGTCGTAGAGCGTTTGTTGCCGGGTGAAACTACGTGGATGGCTGGCCATGCGCAGATCGTGCGCCACCATATCAATCCGCTCCGGATAGAGACGCAGGCTAACGACCTGGCCGACCAACTCGCACGGCACCGAATAGCGATTACGATCCAGCGTGACTAGGCAGGTGCTGGAGACTTTGCCCAGGGTTTCAACATACCCATCGAAGGGCGCCACCATTGGCATCAGGCTCGGTTGCTCGTGTTCCAGCATCTCGGCCACCGTCAGATCCGCGTACTCAGGATGGCGCAATTCCTGCCACAGGCTACGGCAGCGTTCGAGCAGCCAGACGTTCAGTTCGGTGAAAGAGCTGAAGCGTTCCTTGCCGGCATCCTGCCAGAGCCGCAGCCGGCTATCCTGGACATTCTTCTCGACAACGCCTTTCTCCCAGCCGCTGGCGACATTGCAGAAATCCGGGTCGAACAGGTAGTGGGAGGCCATGGCCGAGAAGCGGGCATTGACGATACGGGACTTGCCCTTCTGCACCTTATCCACGGCCGTCTTCATATTGTCGTAGATGCCGCGCCGAGGAATGCCGCCCAAGGCCGCAAACGAACGGGTATGGGCATCAAACAGCATTTCGTGGCCTTGCGTCGGGTAGGCCTGAACCACAAAGGCCCGACTGGCACAGAACTTCAGATGCGAGGCGAGAATCTTGCGCCAGACACCACCGATCACCAAATGCTCTTCGCTCCAGTCGAACTGGAAGGCTTCGCCTAATTCAAAGTGGAGCGGAACGAAGGCTTTGCTGACCGCCGCGCCACCATCGGAACGCCAGCGCCGGATGAACTCAGTGACCCGGCAGTAGGTGCCCGTAAATCCGGCCGCCTGCAATTCACCCAAAGAGTTTCAGCGCCGTACGCCGATCCCGTTTCGGGCGCCGAGCATCCGTTTCCAGCGCCTTGATGAGTCGCGCCGCATAGGGCGCAATCTTGACGTTCGGGTTCTCCCGTTCGTACTTCGGCTCCGTGCCTTCCGGCGTCCGTAACCAACGCTTGACGGTGTTCCGGCTATACCCCGTCTTCCTCGAAATCTCGGATAGCGACACGCCATCCCGGTAAAACAACCGCCGAATCCTTCCCAGATCCTTCATGGTGATCATCTCCTAAAATCCTGCTCAAAAAATGAGCGGACTAGTTAATCACCCTGGTCAATTTTCAGCGCGCACAACCTCGCTTTTCTGGTCAGTTTTCAACGAGCGTCAACAATCCAGAGGGCCGCTCGTTTCATTTCATTTCCTTACTGAATTAACGAGTGATAAATATGCCAAAGATATGCAAAACAAGGGGTTTTTGGCTGCAATATCTTCATATTTGGTTAATATGATTCTAATTATAATCGATTGGTTTGGGGTGGTAGTTGTGAAATATTTCGCAAATTATGGATTGCGGACAGTTGTTGCGCAATTGCAATAGGTGGGTGATGTTGTCAGTCAAATTGACCGATACCCGCGGTCAACCGGAAAAAACAGTCAAAAACGAAATATGTCGGGGTTCAGGCGAGCAGGGCGACGGCCTTGATCTGGGCGCTTAAGGCCAGGCCTGGGCAAATGCCGAGATTTTCGGCAGAGCGTTTGGTGATGCGAGCGAGCAGGGGGGCGCCTGCGACATCGAGTTTGACCAGGATATGGCCCGGGGTATCGGTCGGCGCCAGATCGACGACGACCGCGTGGACGCAGTTGAGGATGCTGCTCTGCAATTGCGGTGTGAGCGCCAGGCTGACGTCGCGTGCGTGGATGCGGCAGCGAAGTGGCGTACCGACCGGCTCGTGGCGCTGGGAGACGTAAATCTTGCCACCTGGGAATTCGAGGCGTGTCAGCTCGTCGATTTCATGTTCGGCAACCTTGGCTTCAACGACGACGCCGGCATCGTCGGCAAAGGTCGCCGGCAGGTCGATACGGCTCAACACTGTATTGAGCGGACCGCTGGCCACCACACGACCTTCGTCGAGCAAAACCAGATGGTCGGCCAGGCGTGCGACCTCATCCGGCGCGTGGCTGACGTAGATGATCGGCATCGCCAGTTCGCGGTGCAAGCGTTCGAGATATGGCAGTATTTCCAGCTTGCGCTTGAGGTCCAGCGCTGCCAGCGGTTCGTCCATCAGCAGGATTTTGGGATCGGCAAGCAGGGCGCGGGCGATGGCAACGCGCTGGCGTTCGCCGCCGGATAGTTGCTTCGGGGAGCGGTCGAGCAAATGGGCGATGCCAAGTAGTCCGGCGATTTCCGGCAAGGCAAAACGCGCTACCGTGGTCGAGGCTCTTTTTCGGCCGAATTCCATGTTGGCACGCACCGAAAGATGGGGGAAAAGGCTGGCTTCCTGAAAAACAACACCAATGGCTCGTCGGTGCGGCGGCACGAAATGGCGGCGCGCCTCGTCTTGCCACACTTCGTCACCCAGCGTGAAATAGCCATCTGGCGCCCGCTCCAGTCCAGCCATGGCGCGCAGACAGGTTGTCTTGCCCGAACCAGAGTGACCGAACAGCGCGGTGATACCGCGGCCGGGCAGGCTCAGATCCACGTCCAGATTGAAGTTCCCGCGGTCAACCCGGAATTTGGCCGAAATTTGAAAAGTCATGCCGCCTTCCGCCGTGCCGGATTAAAGGTATAAAGCGTCATCAGCACGACAAAACTGAACAGCACCATGCCGCCGGCCAGCCAGTGGGCTTGCGCGTATTCCAGTGCTTCAACGTGGTCGTAGATCTGAACCGAAACGACGCGGGTCTTGTCCGGAATATTGCCGCCGATCATCAGTACGATGCCGAATTCACCCACCGTATGGGCAAAGCCCAGGATGGCGCCACTCAAAAAGCCAGGTTTGGCCAGTGGCACGGCTACCGACCAGAAGGCGTCCCAGGGGCTTGCGCGCAGCGTCGCGGCGACCTCCAGTGGGCGATCACCGATCGCCTCGAAAGCGTTCTGGATTGGCTGCACGACGAAGGGCAGCGAATAGAAAACCGAGGCAATGACCAAGCCGGGGAAGGTGAAAGGCAACAAGCCGAGCCCGAGCGCCTCCGTGAATTGACCAATCGGCCCCTTGGGTCCCATGGCAATCAGCATGTAGAAGCCGAGTACCGTTGGCGGCAACACCAGCGGTAGTGCGACGATCGCGCCAATCGCGCCCTTGAAGGATGATCGTGTACGAGCCAGCCACCATGCAACCGGCGTACCGATGACGAGCAGCAGCAGGGTGACCACAGTGGCGAGCTTGAGGGTCAGCCAGACGGCAGCAATATCGGCGGAATACAAAGCGCTTTCCTTGGTCGGGGCTGAATAAGAAGTGTGCTCAGTTTACACAGGCGGAGGATGTCGGGCTATCGACGATTGTTTGCTTCATCGTGCAGCGGAGAGTGCGCCCTGGCGTCTGCGGCAATCAGTACGCCATTGTGAATTTGTTCACAGACAGCACCGCCGGCGATACGCAGAATGAAATTGTCTAATTTTGGAAACCACAGGAATCAGAATGATGTCTGTCTCGAATCCCCCCGTTGCTCAGTCTGCGCCTGCCGGCAAACAGGACGCGCACGTTTCGGGTGAGCTTGAGCAGTCGATGTTCAGCCTGCGCGATACCTTGAGTGGAATAACCGTTCGCGATGCGAACTTCAGCGAGTTTCTGGCTGTGCTGAAAAAGTGCGGCATGAAGGCTGCCAAGCCTTCCTGACACCACCCTCTGCAACGATAGGGTGGTGCCCATGGGCAGGATCGAACTGCCGACCTCTCCCTTACCAAGGGAGTGCTCTACCACTGAGCCACATGGGCGACCTGGTGCTCCTGACGGGGTCGAATTAAGCCTTGAAAATACCGCCATTTCTACGTTCTTGCTGGTTCGAACTTTAAGATACCAACAAAAATACCATCAGGTGCGAATTGCTTGGGGTTTCAATCACTTGAGAACCGCTGCTGCGATGGTTAGTCGCATCCCGAAGCGGCGCGCATTGTAACAGGGATTTCTAAACTTTAATTTCTCTTTGTGGCCAGTTCAGTGCTGACTGCATATCCCTAAGGATCGTCGGTGACCTATGGTTTTGTTCGATCAATTGGCAGGATTGAACTCTGGTAGCTCCCGTATTGGGTTGCAAGCTGCATCTGAATCTATTTTGGTTACACATATAAAACCTAAGGGCTAACTCAACCCAGCCCTTCAGTTCCCTTTTTCACCCATTCAAGAGCCAGTCACCCGCTGAGGTGGCTGGCTCTTTTTCATTTCCAGGAGAAAAAATCATGCGTAACAAATGTCCCGTCTGTCATTCGACCAACATCCATCGCCTGCACACTGCCAGAAGGATTGGCAGCACGGTCGGCGCAGTCGGTGCTGCCGCAACGGGTGCGAGCGGCGCTGCGGCTGGCGCAAAAACCGGCGTGGCCATGGGGGTCGTAGGTGGTCCTGCCGGCATGCTGCTCGGCGGTCTGGCTGGTGCCATCCTCGGTGGCCTGTTGTGTGGTGCCGCCGGCGCTGCCGCGGGTGCCAAATTGGGCGACGTCGCGGACGAAAAATTGCTTGGCAATTTCCAGTGCGGTGATTGCGGCCATGAGTTCAGCGACAGCTGATCTGCAGTCATTCCAATTCATCTTTGAAGGAGCCTCAAATGGCACACCAAGTCCAACAAATGGCCTATGTCGGTGAGACCCCCTGGCATGGCCTCGGCAACGAACTCACTCCGCAGCAGCCCATCGAAATCTGGGCAGAGCAATCCGGCATGTCCTTCCAGATTCTCGAAACCCCGGTTCGCTTCATGGCGGAATCCGCCGGTCCGCTCGGTTCCATCAAAACCTTCGCCGATCAGAAAGTGCTCTACCGTTCCGATACGCAGGATGCCCTGTCCGTCGTTTCCAAGCGTTACCAGGTCGTCCAGCCTAGCGAGGTGCTGGAGTTCTACCGTGACCTCACGCAAGTGGCAGGCTATGAACTGGAAACCGCCGGGGTGTTGAAAGGCGGGAAAAAGTTTTGGGCACTGGCACGCACCGGCCAATCATCCGCCTTGAAGGGCAACGATGTCGTCCAGGGCTACTTGCTGCTCGCCACGTCCTGTGACGGCACACTGGCCACTACGGCAACACCGACCACGGTACGGGTTGTCTGCAACAACACGCTGACTATCGCCGTGAATGGTGCCGTCTCAGCCATCAAGGTACCGCACAACACCCGATTCGATGCACAAGCCGTGAAACAACAGCTCGGCCTCGCGGTGTCTCAGTGGGATGGCTTCATGTATCGGATGCGCACGCTCGCTTCACGCAAAGTGAAGGGCCATGAAGCAATGGCGTATTTCCTCCGGGTTCTGTGTGAAGTTGATCCCAACAGTTCTGACCTGTCGAATCTGACCAATGAACGTGCGCTGTTGAAGGTGCAATCGCTCTACGACGGCCAAGGTCGTGGTGCCGAACTGGAAGCGGCTAAAGGGACCGCATGGGGATTGCTCAATGCTGTCACCGAGTACGTCGATCACGAGCGACGGGCACGCAGCCCGGAATTCCGCTTGGACTCAGCATGGTTCGGCCAAGGTGCTGTCATCAAGCAGCGTGCGCTCGATACAGCACTGAAGCTTGTCGCGTAGTTCTCTTCTCGCCTCCCAGTCTTTTCCCCTCGATTGCCCGGTTCGGTGTTTGCCGACCGGGCTTTTTGTCGTCTGACGATCGTGAGCGGATTCCCATTCTGGCATTCCTATCCAAACTCTGGAGAACATCATGGCACTACCCTCTGTACCTTTATCCCCTACCCAATCGACACGACCGGCATTGCGGCTGGTAAGCACCAAGGCTTTGCCGCGTGAAGACTGGCTAAATGTTCGTCGGCAAGGCATTGGCAGTTCCGATGCTGCCGCTGCCGTTGGCTTGAATCCCTACAAATCCCAGCTTGAACTTTGGCTCGAAAAAACTGGCCGTGATGGCCTGTTGCCCAAGACTGATCCGCTCGATGAGGAAAGCCCAGCATACTGGGGAAACATCCTCGAACCCATCGTGGCAGCGCACTACACCCGGCGTTCCGGAAATCGAGTGCGTCGTATCAATGCAGTCCTTCAACATCCCGATCCTAAGTTGCATTGGATGCTGGCCAATGTCGACCGGGAAGTCATTGGTGCAACGGACGTCCAGATCCTCGAATGCAAAACCGCCGGCATTAACGGCAGCCGGCTCTGGAAGGAGGGTGTGCCGGAGTACGTTCAGTTGCAGGTTCAGCATCAACTCGTCGTGACCGGTAAAGCTGCGGCGGATGTTGCTATTCTGCTCGGTGGTCAGCACTTGGAGGTTCATCGCATTCACCGGGATGAAGCGCTGATTGCACGGCTGATCCAGTTGGAAGCTGCATTCTGGCGCTATGTCGAGACGGATACACCACCGCCAGCCGATGGTTCGGAATCAGCAGAGCTGGCTTTGCGTTGTTTGTATCCGCAGGACAAGGGGATCGCAGTCGATTTCAGCACCGACCGTAATCTGTCAGCGACCTTTGCTGATTGGCTCAGTGTCCGTCAGTCCCTGGCGGAAACCGAGAAGTTGGAAGCGAAGTTGAAGCAGACTCTGCAGCAGGCCATGGGTGAAGCGTCACGCGCCATCTTTGAGACGGGCGAAGTGACCTGGAAGAAAGCCAAGGACAGTGTGGTGCTCGATACGGCAAAACTGCTGGCTGATCAGCCGGATTTGCTCAAGCACTACGGACAACAACGCCAAGGATCGCGGCGGTTTGTGCTGGCCTGAGTCATCCCCGAAAAACCAACGTCGTAATAAAACCCAATCACTCCTCATCGATAACCGGATAGTCATCCGGTGCCGGTGGGGAGTTTTTTATTTGAGAGGAACAATCATGTTGAAAGGTCTGGTCATCACCCCGCCGGTACTCGGGCGGATTTCCATTGGCAAGGTCGTCGAGAAAGCCGGCAAGCGTCTTCCGGAAAAGGACGATCAGTTTACGATCACGTCTCAAATTCAGGTCACCGACGGCTGGGTGCCGCACCCCTTCGACGAAGGCTTCCGGAAAGCCCAGGGCGGGAAGATTCGTTCGATTCCGATCCGGTTACTGTTCAACGATCCTGATCTGAATTTTCGGGCTGAGTATGCCTTGTTTGACCGCAGAAGTGGTCGGCCGGTTTGTGTCGGGAATGGTGAGGCCTGCAAGCGACGGACGGAGTCGGGTGTTCAGTCATTGCCGTGTCCATCGCCGGAAGGTTGTTCGTTGGCACAGAACGGCGCTTGCAAACCCTATGGCCGTTTGAATGTGCTTATCGGTGACGATGATCCACTTGGGAGTTTTGTATTCCGAACCACGGGGTTCAACAGCATCCGGACATTGTCGGCACGGCTGGCATACTTTCAGGCGATCTCGGGAAACCGGTTGGCTTACCTGCCGCTGGAACTTCGCCTGAGAGGGAAATCGACTCGGCAGAGTCTTGGTACGCCGATCTATTACGTGGATCTCACGGTGCGTAGCGGTGTTTCGGTTGAAGAGGCTCTGACGGAGGCTAAGCGGCTTGAGGCCGATCGCCAGGAAGCCGGGTTTGATCAGGTTGCGCTGGAAACGGCTGCTCGGCAGGGCTTCTCCAATGGCGCGTTTGAGGAAAGCGACGACGAGGGTGATTTAGTGGTTGAGGAGTTTTATCCGGAGGGGGATGGTGCTCTGGATAAAGGTGAAACCGGTTCGACTCTTCCTGCTGAAAAGGCCGCGCAATCCAGTCTGGTCAATAAGCTTGATGATCGAGCGGCGAGACTTGGGAGCGATGTGAGATAGTTTGTCGCGATCCACTGCTTGGGTATTCAACCGCACGTTCGTCAGCCTCGCTCTGCCTCTTTCGTGCCCTTGCCTTGGTCTGTTGCGACAGGCAGCGGTCGCGAAGCTTGGCAACCAGCAAATTGAATAGCTCTGCCGCAGAAATACCACTAAATTGCGGATAGATCAGACTGGGTGCGTGCCAGATATCAGTCCAGGCCAATGTTTGGCCAAACAGTCCCATTTCCTTGCTGCAGGCGATAAACACCTCGATGTGCTCGCTGTAAAGATTCTGCGATGGCAAGCTTTCGGCAACCTTCAGAAACTCAGGAACTTTGGTGAAGTAACGTTGCGCCAACGTTGTGAAGTCATAGGCACCACCACGATTCGTGCAGACTCGTGGAACAAAAGGGATCGTTGCATCCATTACCAGTTCATCGAGAAAGCTCTGGAGTTCTGCAAACAGGAAAGAAAAATACTGCCGTTTCCGTTGATCCACCACTACTTGCCCTGGCTCCCATCGAGCTTCCTCGAGATCCTCGTGGCTCCACTCGCAAACCTTTTTTTCCCAAAAGATGTCGTTGTCGCGGTTCGTCAATGTTCAGTTTCCTAGTGCGCTGAGGGATATCGATACCGAGCGTAATGCTCGGTATCGATCGAAGATGATTACGAGAAGCGGTTGTTCAGAGGCGCGTTCGACGCTTGCATGTGATTTCCACCGAATTCACCAATGCCTCCAAAGTTGGTTATCGGCTCATGCTCAAGTTCAGACAGCGATTTAGTGCTCGGCAGTTCGCTCAAACCAAAATGGGGGAACTTCTCGTCCGGGATCAGCCGAATAAACTGTGCCGCCGCCTTGGCACATTTAATTTCGTGGAGAAGCTCATCGGCATTACGGAAACAGTCAGGTAATACGTAGTCAAGACCTGCGCCTTTCGTACTTGCTTGCCATTCCTGGAGCACATAGCTTGCGTTCAACCTGCCCACAAAGCAGGTCGATGGCGAGATCGCCGTAAAGTGATTTCATTTCCATTGTGTAATTCCTTTAAGTTGGCTCGCCCACGGTGTGCCACGTGTTCTGGCTACCGAACCCGCGAGTGGCCGGTTCGGTAAATCCGTGGACAAGTGTTTCGTGCGTGGGTTAAGTCCGCTTCGACTCGAGCCAATGAAGCAGCTCGTGTTCGAACCAGCCAACTGACCTGGAGCCGAGCCTTACCCGACGAGGACATGATTTGTCATGCCGATTGGATGCTGGATTGTTCCAATCGAACCAGGTTGCGCGGGAAACACCAACCAGTTTCAGACATTCCCTCAAGCGAAGGATGCGAGTACCCGTAGGCAGAGGATTGTTCATGCTTGCACCTTGAATCCTTGGCACATCACACTTTGGAGTGTTTGGAGATGTACCTGTGGGTCTGTTCAGGTATGACAGAACACCGTGTTGTTCGGATAGAGGTAGAATTTATATGGCTGGCGTTGAACCAGCCGTGCAAGCATACTGATATGCAGAAGTCCCCGAGACGGGGTATGTTCATCAAGTGAAGAGCTTCACAGTGCCTAGGGAAAAGGATTTAGGAACTGCAGAAACTAAACCACTGATGACGTAGATTCGCGCGCACGAAACAGATCGAATCCTATATCAACTTTTCGAGTCTGAAAAGGTCCACCTGGGTACAACTGTTAAAGATTTCACGTTTTTGCAACTGAATCCGCATCAACCATTGCGCATATGGCGGATCTGTAAATTAGGTGTCGTAGACAATGGCGCCGCGCGAAATGCCGCGGCGCAAGCGAGCAGATTGTCAGGCGGCGTTACCTTTTAATGGAATAACTGTCGCTCCAGCCTTCAGTTTGTCCAAAAACTCAGCCCAGTCTCGCATCATTTTTTTTCGCTCGGGCAAATACTCGGCGCGGTTGTACGCTGCGCGTGCCTGGCTTTTTTCGGCGTGTGCCAATTGCCGCTCGATGACGTCGTGTCGGTACCCCTGTTCGTTCAGAATGGTGGAGGCAACCGAGCGGAAACCATGTCCAGTCATTTGGCCTTTGAAACCCATACGGGCGATGGCGTAAGTGACCGTATTTTCTGAAATTGGACGATCCCTGTTTGTCGTCGATGGGAAGAGAAGTCGGCCAGATCCGGTCAGGATTTTCAGTTCCTCAAGATGGCTGATGACTTGTTTGCTTAATGGGACGATGTGCGCTTGGCGCATTTTCATGACCTCTGCCGGAATACGCCACATGGCTCCTTCCAGGTCAATTTGAGACCATTCGGCAAAGCGAATTTCTTTAGTCCGTTGGAAGGTATAGGCCAGCATCAGCATGGCGATCTTGGTGGTGACCTCTCCACGATAGCCATCAATGGCACGCAGCAGTTCGGCAAAATCCTTGGGGTCCGTCATCGCTGCATAGTGCTCAGTTTTGACCGTTGATAGCGCTCCGTGAAGGCTGGGGGTCGGGTCCGCATCTGCTATGCCAGTGCTGATTGCGTAGCGAAATACGGCGCCGCAATGCTGTTGAATGCGATGTGCCATGTCGACTGTTCCGCGCTTTTCAATGGCGCGAAGCATGGCAAGGAGTTCGGGAGCGGTAATGTCCTTGATCGGCTTGCTACCAATCGATGGAAAGGCGTGTCGCTCCATGCATGCACGGGTCTTACCAGCGTATCCCTCGCTCCATTCTTTGCCACGGACCTTCATCCAGTCGCGAGCAATGACTTCAAAAGTGTTGGCGAGCGATGTCCGACGCTCCTGCTTTTCAAGCTTACGCTGTTCGCCAGGGTCGATGTCTTGTGCGAGTTTCTTACGAGCTTCGTCACGCTTGTCTCTGGCTTGGCCAAGGCTGGTTTCCGGATAGGTGCCAAGCGCGAGGGTTTTCTGCTTCCCATCGAAGCGATAATTCATGCGCCAAAGCTTGGCTCCGGTCGGTTGGATGAGGATGTACATCCCTTTTTCATCGACCAGTTTCCTTGGTTTTTCAGCCGGTTTCGCTGTCCGGATTGCAAGATCAGTCAGTGCCATGCAACACCTCTAAATTGGTTGGTTTTTGGGCGTATACCAACAGCCCTTTGAAATACCAACAACGATACCAACAAAAACGATGGTATTTCTTCAAACCACTTTAGACGACACTGGACGAACCGGCAATAAAAAACCCCGCATTTGCGGGGTTCTTCGGACTATTGTGTATCACAATAGATCAAATTCTGGTGCGTCCTGACGGGCTCGAACCGCCGACATTCTGCGTGTAAGGCAGACGCTCTACCAACTGAGCTAAGAACGCAAGGGGCGCGAATTATAACCAATATCCGTCGTGTGACAAGGATATTTGCGCAGAAAGTTACCCAGCTTGCTGGGTGTTTGAGGGCTGCTGGCGATCTGTGCATTGATAAGGCGTATTGTGCGCTAGCTACGAATTTGTATTTTTGTTAAAAAAATGAGAACTTTTGTATTTTCTGATAATCTGATCAGACCAATGCACGTCAAATATTCTCCCACCTCGCCCTCCATTGAGCTGCCGCCATTGCGGCTTTCCGAACTGATTTCTGCGCTCAGTCATGCGCTGGATATCACCGAGGGGCAGCCGGAAGGTCATTGCGTTCGATGCTGCTGGATCGGCATGCATATTGGTCGCAGTATTGGCATGCCGGATGAGCAATTGTGGGATCTCTATTACACGCTGTTGCTGAAAGACCTTGGTTGTAGCAGCAACGCGGCGCGCATTTGCGCGCTGTATCTGACTGATGACCTGACCTTCAAACGTGATTTCAAGACGGTGGGCGACAGTCTGCCCCAGGTGCTCAATTTCGTGCTCAAGCATACCGGGCTGAAAGCGCCGCTGGCCGAACGTTTTCGCAGTGTGTTGACCATTTTCCGCTCTGGTGAGCAAGTGGCTCAGGAATTGATTGCGACTCGCTGCCAGCGTGGCGCCGAAATAGCCCGACTCCTCCGCTTCCCCGAGCAGGTGGCGGCAGGCATATACAGTCTCGATGAGCATTTCAACGGGCAGGGCAAGCCGCAGCAATTGGCCGGCGAGGAAATTCCGCTTTATTCGCGGATCGCCCTTCTGGCGCAAGTGGTTGATGTATTTCACACGGCGGGCGGGCCGCAGGCTGCGCTGGATGAAATCCGGCAACGTGCCGGTGGCTGGTTTGATCCGCGCCTGGTTCGGGCCGTCGAAGCGGTCGCGGATGAAGATGCCTTCTGGGCAACGCTGACCTCGCCCGATATCAGCGAGGCAGTGCTCGGGCTTGAGCCTGCCAGCCATGTCGTGGGTCTTGATGACGACTATCTCGATGACATTGCGGCCGCTTTCGGCCAGGTCGTTGACTCCAAAAGTCCCTATACCAGTGGCCACAGCACGCGCGTTGCACTTTATACCGATATGATTGCCGAGGAACTTGGCTTTTCCCACGAACGCCGTCGCTGGTTGAGACGTGGCGCGTTGTTGCACGACGTCGGCAAGCTTGGTGTCAGCAACAGCATTCTCGACAAGCCGGGCAAGCTTGATGCGGACGAGTGGGTGGCGGTGCAGGCGCACGCCATGTACACCGAAACCATTTTGTCGCGCATTGATGCATTTTCAGAGCTGGCCAGGGTTTCGGCAGCGCATCATGAACGGCTGGATGGCAAAGGCTATCCACGTGGACTGATGGCTGAGAATATCTGCCTGGAAACGCGGGTCATCACCACGGCCGATATTTTCGATGCGATTACCGCCGAACGCCCCTACCGGGGGGCCGTGCCGATCCCCAAGACGCTGGAAATCATGGCCGCGAATGTTGGAACTGCCATCGATCAGCAATGTTTCGACGCATTGAAACAGGCACTTGCCCGCCTGCCGGACTGATTCCCCCGTAAAATACGCGCTTTGTTTGCCGGCCTGTCCGGATAAGGTTTCCTTCGCATGACTATTCAGCAAAAAGTGCCGACCGTCGGCTTCGTTTCCCTTGGTTGTCCCAAAGCTTCTTCCGACGCCGAGCGCATCCTGACCAAGCTGCGCGCCGAAGGCTATGAAATTTCGCCGAGCTACGACAATTCCGATCTGGTGATCGTCAATACTTGCGGCTTTATCGATGCTGCGGTCGAGGAGTCGCTCGATGCCATCGGCGAAGCGCTCAACGAGAACGGCAAGGTCATCGTTACCGGTTGCCTTGGCGCCAAGGGCGATATCGTGCAATCGACACACCCGTCCGTGCTTGCCGTCACCGGCCCGCATGCCGCCGACGAGGTCATGGGCATCGTGCATCAGCACCTGCCCAAGCCCCATGATCCATATTCCGATCTGGTGCCGCCGCAAGGGGTGCGCCTGACGCCGGACCACTTTGCCTACCTGAAGATTTCCGAAGGTTGCAACCACAGTTGCACCTTCTGCATCATTCCGTCACTGCGCGGCGGCCTCGTTTCGCGCCCGGTTGGCGATGTGCTGGCCGAAGCCGAAAACCTTGCCCGCGCCGGGGTGAAAGAAATTCTCGTTATTTCCCAGGACACCAGCGCCTACGGCGTCGATCTCAAATACCGCACCGCCTTCTGGGGCGGCAAACCGGTCAAGTCGCGCCTGAAGGAATTGTGCGATGCGCTGGCCAGCTTCGGTATCTGGGTTCGCCTGCACTACGTTTATCCGTACCCGTCGGTCGATGACATCATTCCGCTGATGGCCGAGGGCAAGATCCTGCCTTACCTCGACGTACCATTCCAACATGCCAGCCCGAAGATCCTGAAAGCGATGAAGCGCCCGGCCTCGGCTGAGAACACGCTGGAGCGCATCGCCAAGTGGCGCGAAATCTGTCCGGAAATCGTCATCCGCTCGACATTCATTACCGGCTTCCCCGGCGAGACGGAGGAAGATTTCGATCAGCTGATCCAGTTCCTCGAAGACGCCAAGCTTGATCGCGTTGGTGCCTTTGCCTATTCGCCGGTGGAAGGCGCCAAGGCCAACGAACTTGAAGGCCTGCCGCCGGAGGATATCCGTGAAGACCGTCGCCGCTGGCTGATGCAGGTACAGGAAGATATTTCCGCCGACAAGCTGGCCGCCAAGATAGATACGGTCATTCAGGTGCTGGTCGACGAGGTCGACGAAGAAGGCACCATTGCCCGTTCCAAGGCCGACGCGCCGGAAATCGACGGTCTGGTTTACCTAGACGGCCACTTCGATGCCCAGCCGGGTGATTTCCTGCAGGTCAAGGTCATTGATGCCGACCACCATGACCTCTACGCCCAGGTCGTCTGATCTGATTGAAGTACTGGCCGGGATCGTCGGCACTGCGCAGGTGCTGACCAATCCGGCCGACACGGCCCCTTTTCTGACCGACTGGCGTGGCCGTTACCACGGTGCGGCGCGATGCATCGTCCGCCCCGGCAATACAGCCGAGGTGGCGGCAGTGGTCAAGGCCTGCGGCGAAGCCGGTGTGCCGATCGTGCCGCAGGGTGGAAACACCGGCCATTGCGGCGCTGCGACGCCCGATGGTAGCGGCATGGCGGTGGTCATCAGCCTGAATCGCCTGAACCGCATTGTCGCGGTCGACCGGAAAAACAACACGATTTCAGTAGAATCCGGGTGCACGCTGGCCGCTGTTCAGGAAGCCGCACGCGCCGCCGAGCGACTGTTCCCGCTGGCGCTTGCCTCCGAAGGGACGTGCCAGATTGGTGGCAACCTGTCCACAAATGCCGGCGGTGTGCAGGTGCTGCGCTATGGAAATACCCGCGATTTAGCGCTCGGTCTCGAGGTCGTGCTGCCCAGTGGCGAAATATGGGATGGCCTGCGGGGGTTGCGCAAGGACAATACCGGCTACGATCTGAAACAACTGTTCATTGGTGCCGAAGGTACTTTGGGCATCATTACGGGCGCTGTGCTCAAACTGTTCCCAATGCCGACTACCCAGGTGACCTGCTGGTTGAATGTCCCCACACCAGTTGCTGCGGTCGACCTGCTAAATGCGGCAAAATCGAAATTTGATGCGCAGTTGACCGCCTTTGAACTGGTTTCAGAGACGTCGCTTGGGCTCGTCCTGAAGAACATTCCAGATACACAGCGGCCGACCGAAGCCAGCCCTTGGTACGTGCTTGCCGAGTTCTCGGATGTTGATTCGCCTGTGCTTGAAGCCTGGCTGGCTGATCGCTTCGCGGGTGCCGACGTGACCGATGGTGTCGTGGCTCAATCTGAAACGCAGGCCGGCAAGCTGTGGGCGCTGCGCGAAAACATTTCGGAGGCGCAAAAGATTGATGGTGTCAGCATCAAGCACGATGTCTCGGTGCCGGTGTCACGCATTCCGGAGTTTCTCACGATGGCAGATGCCAGCCTGACTAAGGCTTTTCCAGGTATCCGTGTTGTCACCTTCGGCCATGTTGGTGATGGCAACCTGCATTACAACCTCTCACGGGGGGATGCGCAGGAAAATGCAACTTTTATCGCCAGCCAAGCAGCGGTGAATCGTATTGTCCACGACATCGTTTTTGCACTGCACGGTTCGATTTCTGCGGAGCATGGCATTGGTCAACTCAAGCGTGACGAGCTAATGCGTTACAAGAGTCCAGTCGAGATGGCACTGATGCGAACAATCAAGCAAGCGCTTGACCCGCGTGGCCTGATGAACCCGGGCAAGGTGCTCTGAGGGCTTGCTTCCGAGGGCGCTCAGGCGCCGAGGGAATCTGTTTCCGTATCAGATTCAGTCAATGCGAAGGGCAGTGTGAAGTGAAATGTACTGCCACTCCCCAGCTCGCTTTTGATGCCCAACTCACCACCCATCAATTCGATGAGCCGGCGGGCAATCGGTAAACCGAGGCCCATTCCGCCAAATCGACGCGCACTTGAGGCATCGCCCTGAACCAGCATGCCGCCAATGCGCTGGAGCTGTTCCGGGGAAATGCCCGGACCTGTATCAACAATGCTGAATTCAACCTTGGCCTGGTCTGCGGAGTGCTCAATCAATCGAGTCTTGATACTGATCGTCCCGCGGTCGGTGAATTTGATGGCATTGCCGACCAGGTGCTCAAAGACCTGTTGCAGATGCGCCAGATCACCGACCAGAACATCTGGCAAATGCGGGTCTGCGGAATGCGAAAGATCGAGTCCTTTTGCGATGGCATTCCGGATTTGAGCTGCAAGCGAACCATCAAGCAATTCATTGACGACAAAAGGAGCCGCTTGAAATTTGACATGGCCGGCTTCGAGTGCTGACAATTGAATGAGGTGCTCGATTTGCTGCATCAACTCATGCGCCGAGACGCGCAGCGGATCGAGCAGTGATTTCTGGTCATTGGTCAGCGGCTCAAAACTCAGGAGCTCCGAGAGGCCGAGAATGCCGTTCATTGGCGTCCGCAGCTCATGGCTGATGTTGGCCAGGAATTCAGTTTTGGCACGATCCGAGCGTTCCGCCAGGGCACGGGCTTTCTCCAGGTTGCCGAGTAACCCATCCTTTTCGTGTTCGAGTCGGAAAGTCTCTTCCAGCGTGCCGTGAAACAGGTCAGCACTGCGAGTAACCAGCGCCAGAAAGAACAGCGACATCAAGCTGAAGGCGATATGTAACGCGTCACTGCCGAGCGAACCGACAAAGACAGCAAGCACGATCGGTACGGCATAGCTGCGGAATATCAAGCGATCAGCGGCGAGAACGGGCACTGCGCCAGCCACCATGCCTGCCATGACGAAGGCCGTGAATAGTTGTAGTGGTGTATTTCCTTGCCACATCAGCAAAAGGGCGCCGCTCGCCCATATGATGCTGGACAAAATGGCGCCCAATTGGGCTCGCTTCCGCCATAGTATGGTGTTGCTGATTCTGAAGGTTTCATCCTCGGCGCGATACTGCTTTGCCTGCCTGATTCGATAGCCGGCAATCGAAATGGTAGCCAGCAACCAGCCGTAAACTGCTCGATTGTCCGTCAGCGAATTCGAAATCCAGGTCAATGTAATGGCATTGATGACGGAAAAAATCTGCCCCATCAATAGATTTCGGTAGAGCAGCTCGACCCGACGGCCCAGCGTGAAAGGATCGACTGAGTGGCTCAATGGAGCGCCTTACCTTCACTTTCGGCAAACAACGCGGCGACGTCATTCGGGCTGAAGTGGTAATCGCGGTTGCAGATATCGTCACGGATCAGAATCTCGCCATGTTCCGCAAGGATAGTCTCGGCATCCGCTCGGCCCAGGCTACGTATCATGTCGCTGACCTTCGATCTGTCTTCCGGGCAGTGATAGACAACCGGTCGCGGGTCATAAATCCGGATGCCGTGTTGATCCATGTCTTCGTGGAACAGACGGGTGAGCAGGCTTTCTGCGTCCAGTTCCAGTAATTCAGCCGGCTTGACCGTGCTGGCCAGGTGCGAGATGCGCTGCCAGCCATCTTCGTCGTGTTGATCAGCTGCAGGCATCTTTTGCAGAAACAGGCAGGCCGCGGCTTTTGGAGCTGCCGTCGCAAAAAGGCGGGAAGGTTGCTGCTCGGATTGCTCAAGGTAATGCTCGAAGATGGCCGCAATGCTTTCACCAACCATCGGGACATAGCTCTGATAGGGCTGGCGGGCGTCCGGCATGTCCAGGCTCATCATCAACTGACCGCCCTGATCGGCACCCAGCAAATCAGGTACGGGTGCCGGCAGAACGACCGGGTTGCTGCGCGCCATGCCGCGCATCTGCAGTTGTTCGTTGCAATCCATGACCAGCAACTGGATGGGTCCGATGCCACGCAATTGAAGCGTCAGGCGCCCGGGCTGCTTGAGTTGGCCCGCGATCAGCGCGGTAACGGCGGCAGTTTCGCCAAGCAACTGGGCAACTGTCGGCTGATAGTTACGGTCGACCTGCATCTGCCGCCAAGCTTCACCCAAGTAAACTACCGCGCCGCGAATATCGAGACCTTCGAATATGAATCGGCGAACGAAGCTGTCATTCATTTCAATTGCTCGGCGTAATTTTCCGGTGAGAAGCCGACGATCAACTGGCTACCGGTATCCAGTACTGGACGTTTGATCAGGCTTGGGTACTGCGCCATCAATTTCAGCGCTTTTTCCCGGTCGACCGCGGAACGCTCTTCGTCAGTCAGTTTTCGCCACATCAATCCACGTGTATTGAGCAGTTTTTCCCAGCCCGTACGCTGATCCCAGTCAGGCAGACGGGCTTCGGCTATGCCGGCTTTTTTGTAATCGACAAATTCGTAGGCAATGTCATTGGCCACCAACCAGGCGAAGGCCTTTTTCATCGTGTCGCAATTTTTGATACCGAAAACCTTGATCATCCAGAGTCCTTTTAAATCAGGCCATAAATGGTAGCAGTGTCGTATTCATGGAATGACTTTTGGGATTTTATTAGCGAGCGAGATGCCTATTTGAGAAAATCGCCGTTTGCTTAATAAATACTAAAATTGATTATACTAAAAATGGCGCTCAATGTCCTCATATGGGTTACTTCCAGTTGATGACCGGCCTGAATTGCAAAGAAAATGGCGACTCAATAGCCGCCATTTTTTCATGCCGATAGAAGAGCTATCGCCGAGTTATTATTTGCGCAACTTGGAAAAAGCAGCGGCCATGGCATTGCCTGCCGGGGCAGGACCGGTACTTCTTTGCTGCGTGCGGCCTGGGTTGGCATTACCTCGTCCGGCCGGGGCGTTATCGTGGCGTTTGCCTTGTGTTGGCTCATCGCCCATGCGCATGGTCAGGGCGATCCGCTGGCGTTGCAGGTCAACTTCCAGCACCTTGACCTTGACGATCTGGCCAGCCTTGACGACCTCATGTGGGTCCTTGACGAAGGTATTGGACAGCGCCGACACGTGCACCAGGCCATCCTGATGGACGCCGATGTCGATGAAGGCACCAAAGGCGGCGACGTTGGTGACGACACCCTCCAAAATCATGCCGGGGCGCAGATCGCCCATCTTTTCAACGCCATCGGCGAAGGTAGCGGTCTTGAATTCGGGGCGCGGATCGCGGCCTGGTTTTTCGAGTTCCTTGAAAATGTCCTGCACAGTGGGCAGGCCGAAGCGTTCATCGGTGTACTTTGACGGATTGAGGCCTTTCAGGGCGCGGCTGTCGCCGAGGATTTCCTTGATCGATTTTTTCAGGTCGACAATGATTTTTTCGACGACCGGGTAGGCTTCCGGATGGACCGACGAGCTGTCGAGCGGGTTGTCGCCATTCGGCACACGCAGGAAACCGGCGGCCTGTTCGAAAGTCTTGTCGCCAAGACGCGGCACTTTTTTCAAGGATTCACGCGAACTGAACGCACCGTTGGCATCGCGGTAGCTGACGATGTTGGCGGCAAGCCCTGCGGAGAGTCCGGAAATGCGGCTCAAGAGCGGCACCGAGGCCGTATTGACGTCGACGCCAACGGCATTGACACAGTCCTCAACGACAGCATCAAGGTTGCGCGCCAGCTTGGTCTGCGAAACGTCGTGCTGGTACTGGCCGACGCCGATGGACTTGGGGTCGATCTTGACCAGTTCTGCCAATGGGTCCTGCAGACGGCGGGCAATTGACACCGCGCCACGGATCGAGACGTCGAGGTCCGGGAATTCCTTGGCGGCAAATTCCGACGCGGAATAGACCGAGGCGCCGGCTTCGGAGACGACGATTTTCTGCAGGCGCGCTTCTGGGTAGCGCTTCATGACGTCCTGCACCAGCTTGTCGGTTTCGCGGCTGGCCGTGCCGTTGCCGATGGCGACCAGGCTGACCTGGTGTTTGGCGGCCAGGCGGCCAATGGTGGCAATCGAGCCATCCCAGTCGCAGCGCGGCTCGTGCGGATAGATGGTGGCGTAGTCGAGCATTTTTCCGGTGGCATCAACTATGGCGATCTTGCAACCGGTGCGGATACCTGGGTCGATACCCATGGTGACGTGCTGGCCGGCCGGAGCGGCGAGCAGCAGGTCTTTCAGGTTCTTGCCGAAGATGCGGATGGCTTCTTCTTCGGCGCGTTCGCGTAGTTCATTGACCAGTTCCAGTTCAAGGTGGGTGTAAACCTTGACCTTCCAGGTCCAGCGTACGGTGTCGCTCAGCCATTTGTCGGCCGGGCGGTTTTGCGGCTTGATGCCGAAGCGGACGGCGATGCGCTGTTCGCAAGCGTTGGGGCCGGGCTTGACGGCCTCGTCGTTGAGTTCGGAATCAAGAACCAGTGCTACGCTAAGGAAGCCTTCGTTGCGGCCGCGGAGCAGGGCGAGGGCACGGTGCGAAGGCATACTGGCCACAGGTTCGGCGAAATCGAACCAGTCACGGAATTTGGCGCCTTCGGTTTCCTTGCCTTCGACCACGGTTGAGCGCAGCAGGCCGTGCTCTTTCATGTACACGCGCAGTTGGCCGAGCAGTTCGGCATCTTCGGCGAATTTTTCCATCAGGATCTGGCGGGCGCCGTCGAGGACGGCCTTGGTGTCGGCGAAACCGGCATCGATGTTGATGAACTTTTCGGCTTCGTCGTCGGGCGTCAGGTTTGGATTTTCCAGCAGGCCAAGCGCCAGCGGCTCAATGCCAGCTTCGCGGGCGATCTGGGCCTTGGTGCGGCGTTTTTGCTTATACGGCAGATACAGGTCTTCGAGGCGCTGCTTGGTTTCGGCGTCGCCGATTTCAGCCTTTAGTTCCGGTGTCAGCTTGCCTTGCTCTTCAATACTGGAGAGGATCGCCGTGCGGCGCTCTTCGAGATCGCGCAGATAGGTCAGGCGCTCTTCGAGGTTGCGCAACTGGGTGTCATCAAGACCGTCGGTTGCCTCTTTACGGTAGCGCGAAATGAAGGGCACGGTGGCGCCTTCGTCGAGCAGTGCGATGGCGGCGTTGACCTGAGCTGGGCGGACGCCGAGTTCGAGGGCGATGCGATGTTCAATCGGTGGCAGCATGAGCGAGGCGGTCTGACAAAATTGGGGGGTGGACTATGCGTAATCCGGCCGGAAATTACAACCATTGCCGCTTGGTGTAGGATTGTGCGGATATACCCATTTGCGAGGAGACAAAAAAATGAAGGTTGAAACCTATCTGTTCGGTGCAATTGAAGTCAGTCCGGAGAAGATCATTACTTTCCCCAATGGCATGGTCGGCTTTGAACATTGCAAGCGTTTCATGCTGGCGCACGAAGAAAGCAAGGAGCACCCGGCCAGTTATACCTTGCAATCGCTGGATGAGCCGACTCTGGCGTTTCAGATTGTCGATCCGACCACCCTGGGATTCGATTATGAGCTGGCGCTTAACGATGCCGAGAATGCGATTCTGCAGTCACCTGCGCCGGAGGATGTGGTGGTGATGCAGGTACTGTTCCGCAACGAGGAGGGTGGAAAGGCATCGATCTCGCCGAACCTGCGTGCGCCGCTGGTCATCAATACTCGTACGCGCGTCGGGATTCAGAAAGTGATGGAAAACCTGCGTCCGAATATTATTTTGTCCAACCTGACCAGCCCGGTCTGAGGGACAACGGCCGGGCCAAGTGCGCGGGGCTTTTGCCCCGCGTTGTCGTTTACAGCAGCGATAGCTTTTCGTTGTAGCGACGGGCGTTGTCGACATAGTGCTCGGCCGATTTTTTCAGGCGGGCGACATCGTCGTCAGTGAGTTCGCGCACGACCTTGCCCGGCGAGCCGACGATCAGGACGCGATCCGGAAAAACCTTGCCTTCTGGAATCAGTGTATTGGCACCGACGATACAGCCCTTGCCGATCACCGCACGATTCAGGATGACCGAACCGATGCCGATCAGGCTGCCATCGCCGACCGTACAGCCGTGCAACATGACCAGATGGCCGACGGTGACGTCGTTACCGATATGCATCGGCACACCTTCGTCGGTATGCAGTACGGAGCCATCCTGAATGTTGGTGTTGTCGCCAATGTGGATCGGATCATTGTCGCCGCGCAGCGTGGCGTTCCACCAGATGGAAGCGTTGGCGCCAAGGTGTACGTCGCCGATGACAGTAGCGTTGGGGGCGATCCAGGCGTTGTCGCCGACTTTAGGTTGTTTGTCGCCGAGGCGGTAGCGGGGCATGCGGGCTCCTTGGAATATTTGAAAATTGGCGGTTTTTTCGGGTTGACCGCGGTAATCGTGAATCTTACCCCGTTGGCGCCAAGCGCTTAAGTAGCGCCTGTTTCTGGCCCTGCAGTCTGCGCTGGGGGAGGGCCGAGCGTGTGGTTGATCGCTGTGCGGTTATTCCGGCAGTGACATGGCTCGCCGTGACCGCTGTGTTGCCGCTTTATCTGCCGGCTGGCATGATCGGCGCGGCTTACCTAAAGGATTTGAAAATGAGTGATTTTTCCGGGTTGACCGCAGCATTGCTGGAATTCCGCGATGCGCGCGATTGGCGACAATTCCACTCGCTGCGCAATTTGATTACGTCACTCAATCTCGAGGCATCGGAGTTACTGGAACTGACCCAGTGGAAAACCGACGCCGAGATCGATGCGCTGCCCGGCGACCCGAAAGCCGCAGAAGCATTACGTGATGAATGCGCCGATATCCTGCTTTATTTGCTGTTGATTGCCGACACGGCCGGCATTGATCTCGCTGTGGCAGCCCGGTCCAAGTTGGCCAAGAATGCCGTCAAATACCCGGTGGAAAAAGCCTATGGCTCGCGGGCCAAATACACCGAGCTTGATTGAATCGCTAGCTTGACTCGCTCTCCAGCGTGTACTTTGCACCCTGGTCTTGAGCGAGCAGATTGGCCAGCGTCGGTAGCGTATCGTGCAAGGTCTTTTCCAGTGTCCATGGCGGATTGATGATGAACATTCCGCTGCCGTTCATGCCGAAACCATCCCGGGCAGGCGCCTTGACTTCCAGCGTTGCGTGCAGCCAGTTGCTGGCGCCCAAGCGCTTCAGCTTGTCCGGCAACTGGCGGGATTCCAGCTTGGAAAGCATCGGATACCACAGCGCATAAGTGCCGGTGGCGAAGCGTTTCATGGCATCCTGCAGCGCCTTGACGACCGCGTTGTAGTCGCTCTTGGTTTCATAGGAAGGGTCGATCAGCACCAGTGCACGGCGTGGCGGCGGTGGCAGGATGGCCTTCAGGCCGGCAAATCCGTCGCCGTCGGTGATTGACACTTCGCGGCCGCTTCCCTTGAAGCATTCCATCAACAGCTTGCCATCGGTGCTGTGCATTTCATAAAGCCGCAGGCGATCGCTGTCGCGCAACAACTGCCGGGCCAGCCACGGTGAGCCCGGATAGTAGCGCAGCTGGCTATCCGGGTTGAGCATCTTGATGAAATCGAGATAGTTGAGTGCCGCTTTGGGCAAACCCTTGGCGTCCCAAAGACGGCCGACGCCGTCGCGATACTCGCCCAGTTTGGTCGCGTGAGCAGATTCCAGCGCATACCGTCCGGCACCCGCGTGGGTGTCAACGATCCAGAACGGCGCCGGCTTTTCGGCCATGTATTGGGCGATCTCGATCAGGATGAGGTGTTTCAGCACGTCGGCGTGGTTGCCGGCGTGAAAAGCGTGGCGGTAGCTGAGCATTAGGGGATTCAGTCAGGAAGCAGGTCAAGGGCGAAGAATTCTAGCCCCTCGTTGGCTTCCATGCATGAACCAATTTGTCGATGCAGCGTCCGTCCCGGTAATTTGAGCATGATTTTCTGGCCTGTTCGATACGCGCCCGGAGCTGTGATCAGACCGGAAAATTTGCCATAAGCCGGTAGGCTATGCATGAACACCGCCCGCTGTTCCGGCGTGCCCTCGGCGAAAATATCGACGATGGTGACCTGCGGCGACATCAACTGCAGCCCCACTTCAAGGCGAACGTGGGAGGACGAAATGCGACGCACCAGGCAGACGTGAATCTTGCTCGACTCGCGTGGTTGCAGGGCAACGATCTCGCCGGCGCCCATGCTGCTCTTTTCCCCCTTGATGTAACGCAAGCGGAAACCATCCGGGCTTTCGTCGATCAGCGCCCATTCGCTGGATGAAAAACCTCGGCCGTCGTAACGGGTGGAGGCGTCGACCGAGCGACGGGAAAAGGCGTTGCCGTCCAGAAAATTGATGACCGGCCCAAAGCCGCTGATCAGGTCGCCGCGCGGGCGAAACCGTGTGCGGCTGAAGCGGCGAGCACTCTTGCCCCCAATGGCAAGGCGCAAAGCCTGCAACAAAGCGGGCGGAGCATCGAGATCGGGTTCCACGACCTTGCCGGGGCGGCGGGTAATATTCCGGTCGAGGGCGGCCAGGACCTGCGTGCAGTCAATCAGCAGGCTGCCGAAAATCGATGACCCGGACGGCAGGCGGGCCAGTGGATAGCCGGGGGTGCCTTCGTCGGGACGTACGAGAAAACAGGATTCGGTGCCGTTGCCTTTGCCCAAGTCAGGGGTTACTTCGCCAACCTGCGCGTAGGCAGCCAGTTGTCGTGTACAGATATTGATGACTTCCAACTCGGCGCGTTGCAGTTTGGTTGGTTCGAGATAGGCAAAGAGCAGGGCACCAAGATACTCGTGCTCAATCGGGGCTGTCTCGCCATTGAGCGGTTTCGAACGCTGGCCGCGAATCATCTGGTAAAGTTCGTGCAAGGTTTGCCACGACCCGGCCGATGGGGTGGCATAGGCACGATAGGCAAGCAACTGGCGGCGAGCCACCATGGACATGGCGCGCTGGACGCACCGGTGCAACAGATGGCTCAGTGCCGCATTGAGGTGGTTTTTATTGATGCTGCGAGCGATGCTCGCGTAGGCGGCGGCCAGGCCCTTGAGAAGATTGTCCGCGTGTAGTGCTTCGGTGGCTGCAGCCAGCGGCAAGGGCAGCACGGCGTGGCTGATATTGTATTCAAGCGTCGGCAGCGCCTGTTCTGCATCAAGGCGAACATCTTCCAGCAGCTTGAAACGCATGTGCATGTTCGGCTGCCTGCCGATGCTCGGCAGGACGGTATTGGCCAGTGTGGCGACTGTTTCTTGCGGAGACAGTCCGGTCGCGGTATCGAGCAGATCACGAACTGCGGCGGCATTTCTCTGTTCGGCACTGGTTTGGCCAAACGGAAATAGCTCGCGTAACAGTTGTAGGGGTGAGTCCATGGTCTGTTGATGGTTTTCGACAGTCGGATTATCCGGTAATTTTCAGGTAATTTCCGTGCTCTATTTCCTTGTTCCGTATACTTGGGTGATGAATTTGACTGAATTGTTGCTCCTTGTTCTGACAGCCCTTGGCGTCTGGTTCTGGTTTGATAGCCTCAAGGCACGTGAAATCGGCGTGCAGGCTGCCCGGGATGCCTGTCATGGCGAAGGTTTGCAGTTTCTTGACGAAACCGTGGTCGGCAATTCGCTGCGCCTCGCGCGCGATGACGAAGGGCGCCTGAAATTGCGCCGTGTTTATGCCTTTGAATACAGCGACACGGGCAATGACCGACGATCCGGTAGCGTTACCATGCTCGGCCATGATGTCGAAATTTTGCATGTCCGTCCCCACCTTTACGTAATTCCAAACAACCATGAAACCCTCCATTGAATCCATCGAATTCCACGGTATCGAAGCGTTACGCCTGCATGGCCCGCGCGGTGCCACAGCAGTCATTAGTAAACTGGGGGCACAGGTTTTGTCGTGGGTTCCGCCGGATGGAAAGGAACGCCTGTTTCTATCCGAGAAAGCCATTTTCGACGGTAGTGTGGCCATTCGCGGTGGTGTTCCCGTCTGTTTCCCGCAATTTGCCCAGCTGGGCGATCTGCCCAAGCATGGTCTTGTGCGTACTCGCGAGTGGTCGCTGGGCACCCAGCGGACGGGGGATGATTACGCGTTGGTGACGTTCGAGCTGGGTAGCGACGATGCAATGCTGGCGCAGTGGCCGCACGCATTTCATGCCGAATTGACGGTGATGCTTGAAGGCGATCGTGTCGATATGGAGTTCTGCGTCACCAACACGGGTGGCACGCCGTTTGAATTTACCGGGGCATTGCACAGCTACCTGCGTGTCGAGCATGTTGAAAAGATTTCGCTGGAAGGTCTGGCCGGGCATGATTACCGCGATGCCATTGATGGTGGTCTGGTTGCCCGCGAAGAAATCACGGAACTGGTAGTCGAGAGCGAGATAGACCGCGTCTATCACAACGTCAAGGCACCACAGGTCCTCCATAACGGCAAGCAAAGTCTGGCCATCCAGAGCCAGGGTTTTCCGGATGTCGTTGTCTGGAACCCTTGGGTTGATCGTTGCGCCGACCTGAAGGACATGCCGGCCAATGGCTGGCGCCACATGCTTTGCGTTGAGGCGGCGGTGACGCAGCCGGTCACGCTGCCGGCTGGCGAAGAATGGTATGGCCGGCAAACCCTGGCAATCATCTGATTTATAGTGGTTTTCCCGGCTGTTTGCGGGTATTCCAAACCTGTTGTGGTGGCAGTCGACCGATTGCCGCTTTCTGCCGGAGCAAGGCAGAAAATTATTCAGTGTTGAGTCTCATCGGCGAAGGTAATATATGCCGAACGACTCATCGCCGCCGAGACAAATTGCAACAATCGGCGGCGATGAGCGTTGTGCTGCGGTCAACCCGACTTCAAGCTAGAAATCAAAAAGGAGACAAACCATGAATCATCACGAAGATCAGGCTGCCCGGCCTGCCGTACGCTGTATCGCTGCCCTGGTCATGCTGCTCGGTGCCGGTGCGGCGCACGCTGACCGCTGCAGTAACCTGATTCAGGCATTCGGCAGCCAGCTGGCTGATGTCACTTGCGTCGATAGCACCGATCTGACGACGGCCAATGCCGCAACCACGCCGGCCAATAATTCATTGCCGGGTGTGCCGGCATTTGCCTTTACACCGCAAAGCGACCGCGCGACGATTGCGCCGGATCCCGCGAACCGTACGCCGATCAGTGGTCCGGTGCCCGGCGTTCAGCTCAATGCCCGTATTGCCAGCGACCCGACGGGGCAGGCCCGCTTCCTGTTGCGGCTGCCGGCAAAATGGAATGGTCGCCTTGTTGTCGCCGGAGCTTCCGGTACCCGCAGCGAGTTCAATGGTGATTTTGCCTGGAGCGATTACGTGGTGCAGAAAGGCTATGCCTACGCTTCGCAGAACAAGGGCGTGCTTAACCTGAAACTGAGTGATGCAAGCGATCCGCTGGCATGCCGCCTCAACCCGACGTCGCCGACCTGGGTGCATTTCTTCGATAATGATCCAGGGCAGGAGTTCACCCGCTGGCGCGATTTCATGGTGCTGGCGTCCAAACTTGCCCACAAGGGCGCCGCCGCCAACTATGGCAAGGCACCACGCTACACCTATGCGGTTGGCACCTCGAACGGCGGCTATCAGGTACGTCGGGCAGTTGAGTCGGCGCCGGAATGGTTCGATGGTGGCGTGGACTGGGAAGGTACCTTCGTCGATGAAACGGCCGCCAACTTGCTGACTGATCTTCCGGCTGCAGTCCTTAATTACCCGGATTACGTGGCCAGCGGCATGGACGCGAATAGCACGGCTGCCAAAAATATTCGTGCGGCGGGCTATCCAGGCGATCTGAGCAACGGCGCGACGACACTATGGGCGCTGAATTCCGCCTCATTCTGGGAAGTGACGCTCTGCCAGTGGCAGAAGCGGCTCGACCCGACCTACGATACCTATGGTAGCGGCCCCGAAAATTACAACTACATCGCTCGCCTGCCCGTATCAGGTGCAGATGACCGGATCGCAGATTTCGCCACCACCGGCCGCATTCAACGGCCGCTGATCACCGTGGCCGGGACCATGGATGCGCTCTTGCCCATCAATCATCACGCCCGTGCCTACGCCCGCAAGGTTGCCATGAATAGTGGTGATGAACGGATGGATGGTGACGAGCGTCGGGCGCGTGATCGCCATAACCACAATCCGGCCTATCGCCTTTACGAGGTGCAAAACGGCAACCACATCGAGACCTACAAGTTGACCCTGCCGCAACTTGAATTGATCCAGCCGCATGCCCAGCGCGCCTTCGATCTTCTGGTTGGCTATGTCGAGAAAGGCAGTGCATTGCCACCCGATCAGTGTATCGGACGTGGCGCAGCAATTGCCGATGTACCGGAACAGCCTGGCCATTGCGCCGAATTGTTGACGCCATGAGTCGGTGTTGATCCAGCACTGAAACGCGGTCACCTGGTCTTGGCGGCGCTTCCATCGAGTCGATGGAAGCGCCTTTTTCATGGGAGATCGACACGTTTTGAGGCCAATATAGCCCGACGTTGACTCCAGCAATCTGATGGTAGTTGCCTGAAATATGGCTGAAATCTTTCGGACATCCGGACGTCATCAGCATTCGCTAGTCTCTCTGGCCGAAACGCTGGTTCTTCGTTGGAGATGCCTTTAGTCAATCTGAATCTGCGCCCATATCCGATGCGCGGATGCCGGCAGGGCTTGGTGCTATCGCCCATCGTCGCAGCGTGGCTGATAATTCGTATTAACCCGACCAGGAGTTCCCCGAATGTCCAAGTTCTACCGCAAGACTATCGTCAGCGCCATTGCCCTGACCATGGCCGCCCCCGTTGTATTGGCAGCTGCGCCCGTGGTTCAGGGCCCGGAATCCGTTCAAGAGTGGTTTGCCAACGGCCAGAAATTCATTGCAGACAGCAAAAAAATATCCCACAACCACCACAAGGCCAAGAATGTCATTCTGTTTGTGGGGGATGGCATGGGTATTTCCACGATTACGGCCGCCCGGATTATGGAAGGTCAGTTGAATGGCAAACCGGGCGAAGAGAATCGCCTGTCGTTCGAAAATTTCCCGAACGTTGGTCTTTCCAAGACGTATTCCTGGGACCAGCAGACCTCGGATTCCGCCCCGACCATGACCGCCATGATTACGGGTTACAAGGCACGCGAGGGCATGCTCTCTGTTGACCACCTGACCTCGCGTGGTGAATGTGATGCGTCGGTTGTCGCCGCCCACAGTCTGCCGACGCTGCTTGAACAGGCTGCTGCTGCCGGCAAGGCGACCGGTGTGGTGTCCACCGCCCGTATTACGCATGCCACGCCGGCGGCTACTTACGCCCACACGCCGGTGCGTGATTGGGAGTCCGATTCCGATCTGAACAGCTTTTTTGCCAGCAATGTGGCCACCTGCAAGGCCAATGGCGTGACACTGGTCAAGGACATTGCACGCCAGTTGATCGAACTGTCGCCCGCCGTTAAGAGCAGCCTGAAGGTTGCCATGGGGGGCGGTCGCACTTACTTCCTGCCGAAGACCATGCTGGACCCGGAATACGGCGGTAATGCCACGCCGGTCAAGGGACGTCGCAGCGATGGCCGCGACTTGACCGCTGAATGGGTGAGCACGCGAGGTGCCAAGGCCAAATATGCCTGGAACAAGGCGCAGTTCGATGCCGCAGATCCGGCCTCAACCGACTATTTGCTCGGACTCTTCGAGCCGTCGCACGCCCAATATGAAGCTGATCGCGCAGGCGACAAGGCGGGCGAACCATCGCTGACCGAAATGACCGAAAAGGCCATCCGGATGCTTAAAAAGAGCCACAAGGGCTTCTTCCTGCACGTTGAAGGCGGTCGTATCGACCACGCTCACCATGCCGGTAATGCCAAGCGCGCTTTGCTCGATGCCATCGAACTCTCTCGGGCTGTTAAAAAGGCCTACGAGATGACCGATCCGGAAGAAACGCTGATCATCGTGACCGCCGACCACAGCCATACCTTCACCATCGCCGGCTATCCGCATCGTGGCAATGACATCACCGGTCTGGCCAAGGAAGTGCCGGCCATCGATGGCAATGCGCCAGCCCCGAGCAAGGCGGGTGACGGCTTGCCCTATACGACACTGGGTTACCAGAATGGCCCGGGTGCAGTCAGCGGTGCTCGCGCAGATCTGACCAGCGTGGATACATCTGCCCTTGGCTACCAGCAGCAAGCAGTCGTGCCGATGGGGTCGGAAACCCACGCGGGCGAAGATGTCGCCATCTACGCGACCGGTCCGAGAGCCAGTCTGGTCCATGGTTCCATGGAGCAAAACTGGATTTATCACGTGATGAAGGAAGCTTTCGGCTTCTGATAGTCACCCCCGGCGGCGGTCTGGCTGCCGTCCGGGTACCTTTGCGAAGTAAAGGAGCGTCTGCGGGCGCTCCATTCGTTTGACAAGGATTACTGCGGTGAACGCCAAAAAATGCCCTGTTTTTGCCAGCTTCCTGCTGGCTATTTTGCTCTCTGGCCACGCTGTGGCTCACGAAATGCATCACGACCATAGCGAGCCAGTTGCCAGCATGCCGGCTATTCAGCGCGCTGACTTGGTTCCTGTTGCGGCTCACTACGAGTTGAAGGTCAACAAGTCTCAAACCAAAACGCAAACTGACTGGTACCTGTGGCGCGATGCCGACAGCGTCGAAATGGCCAGTGTCGCCGTCGGTCACAACGATATATGGCAACGCGTGGGTGCCGATGAATATCACTATCGCCGTGTCTTTCATCACGAGAGGCGGGTGATTGACTACACGCCGGGTGAAATCAAGACCCGTCACGCCGAGCCGGATTGGGGCAAGCTCGCTTCAGTGATCTCACCCCATTTGCTCGAAGAGCTCAAGCGAGGCGCCAGCAAAACGATGTTTGGTCAAAAAGCCGTGCGTTACACCGGCAAACTGGGTGACCAGCAGATCGATCTATGGTGGCTGGAGCAGGCCAAACTGCCGGCCAGTCTGCAAATGACCCGTAGTAGCGAACGCATGACGCTTGCGCTCAAGGAAATCCACGCCGAGGCGCCAGCTGCCTGGCCGCGAGTTAGTGAAGACCGGATCGCCGACTACGGGATGATCGATGCCGCCGACTTCGGCGACATGGAAAGTGATCCGTTTGTCGCCCGCGTCATGCAGCAGGATGGTCATGGCCATTCACACTGAGAGAAGGTGGCTGCGTCGTCTTGGGTTGGCCGCCTTCGCTTTATTGACGCTGCATGCTAACGGCGGGGAGACGGAAATTTACGTGACTACTGGCCCGGATGGGATCGAGGCCTTTTCCAATTTGCCTCGTGGTCCGGCGGGAAATTCAGGCATCCCAGCCTTGGTAGTTACCAGCGGAGCAAATGGGGCCGGGTCAGCTATCCATGTACAACCGTCCTGGCAAGTGGCGGAAGTATCGGATCAGACGACGCAGGGCAATGAAATCGCTTCTGGCAAATCCTTTATGTCCGACGATTGAATGCGCTTGAATAAAACGCCAAGCACTTGATTTTCAAAATAGGCCGATTTTTCCGGTTGACCGTAGCACTCAATGTTTTATGCCAATGGAGAGCAGCCGGGGTTTGGAGCGTATGGGATAGGCCAAGACTTTAGTTGCGAACAATAGTAGACTGCAACGTGGAGAGCGTTGGAAAGTCTATCTTCACCAATTTAAGAAACCGGCTTATGCCGGTTTTTTAAATTGGTGGCGTTGAAATAAAGATTAAAACAAATTAAATTGTCGCCACTCATTTAATAAGGAAATAATCATGGATCTTTCTACGCTGTCCGTTCCTCAGTTGCGCGATTTGCAGCAGCAAATTCCAGCTGAAATCAAACGTCGCGAAGCTGAAGAAAAGATTAACGTTCTAAATGAATTACGTGCCATTGCCAAAACCCGCGGTTATGCAATCGAGGATTTGCTGGGCAAGGAAGTCAAGACAAAGACGGTTACCGGCAATAAGGTCAGGGTTAAATATCGTCATCCGCAAAATACCGAACTGGAATGGACTGGTCGTGGTCGGAAGCCGAAATGGGTTGAATCCTGGGTAGCCAATGGCGGCAATATTGATAATCTTCTGGTCTGATTCATGCGCATTCTGCTGAGTAACGATGATGGCTATTTTGCGCCGGGGCTTGCTGCCCTGGCGGAAGCGTTGAGTGGCCTGGGTGAGGTGGTCGTTGTCGCTCCCGAGCAGAACCGCAGCGGTGCCAGCAATTCGCTGACACTGGACCGGCCTTTGCATCTGAAAAAGGCGGCCAACGGTTTTTATTTCGTTAATGGCACGCCGACTGATTGTGTCCATCTGGCAGTAACCGGCATGCTGGATGATTTGCCCGACATTATTGTGTCTGGAATTAATCACGGCGCCAATATGGGTGACGATACGATTTATTCGGGAACAGTCGCTGCGGCGACCGAAGGTTATTTGCTCGGTATTCCGTCGATTGCCATTTCCCTGACCAGTTTTGAAAGTAATAATTTCGCAACGGCGGGATTGGTGGCGCGTCAATTGGTAGAACGTTTTATTCGTGACCCGATCAGGGAGCCGGTACTTTTAAATGTCAACGTGCCGGATATTCCGAATGCCGATTTAAAAGGGATGGAAGTCACGCGTCTGGGCCGTCGGCACAAGGCAGAGCCGGTCATTAAAATGACGTCGCCACGCAAGGAAACCGTTTATTGGATCGGTGCTGCCGGCGCCGCTGCCGACGCCGGGCCGGGGACCGATTTCAATGCCATCGAGCGCGGCGTCGTTTCGATCACACCGTTGCAGATCGATTTGACGCACGCCACACAACTGCCGGCCATTCGCCAATGGATGAAATGAGTCTCAGGTGTTAAACGGTATTGGCATGACCTCGCAGCGCACGCGGGCGCGCATGATCGAGCGCCTCCGCGAAAAAGGGATACGCAGTGAAGCCGTCCTCAAGGCGATGGCAGCTGTTCCCCGGCATGTCTTCGTCGAAGAGGCACTTGCCTCGCGCGCTTATGAAGATACCGCCTTGCCGCTGGGCATGGGGCAGACCATTTCGCAGCCCTATGTCGTTGCGCGCATGATCGAACTGCTGCTCAACGGGCGTACCACCCTCGGCAAAACGCTGGAAATCGGTGCCGGCTGCGGCTATCAGGCAGCGGTCCTGGCGCAATTGACCAAAGAGGTCTATTCGGTCGAGCGCCTCGCGCCCTTGCTGGAGAAGGCCAAGGCCAATATGCGCACCCTGCAGCAATTCAACGTTCGACTGAAACATGCAGATGGTCAGTTCGGTTTGCCGGAAGCCGGACCATTTGACAGTATCATAGTGGCTGCGGCCGGAACGCGCGTACCGACGGCTCTGCTTGAGCAGCTTGCGCTCGGTGGGCGCTTGGTCTTGCCAATTGGTACTGCCGAGCAGTATCTTAGTTTTATCGAACGGACGCCGCAGGGTTGTATCGAAACACGACTGGATGCTGTTCGTTTTGTCCCGCTACTTTCAGGAACGCAATGATTCGTATCGTCACTGCCATTTTTCCGCTGCTGCTTTTGGCAGGCTGTATTTCCCAACAACCCGTTCCGGCGGTTGATCGCTCCAGTTCTGCGTCAAAATCCGTGGCTCAGCCAGCTGGTCCGGGTTATTACACGGTCAAACGCGGCGATACGCTGTACCGAATTGCGCAGAGCACCGGTCAGGATCACCGTGATATCGCGGTATGGAATAGCCTGACCAACCCCTCTGCGATCAAGGAGGGGATGGTCTTGCGCGTTGCGCCGCCGGGCGTGGCTGAAGCAACAACAAATGGTGCGGTTGCCAACCCAATCGTATCCGATGGGGTGGTTGAGTCGCGTTCGCTCGACCAGTTGGTTGTCCCGGCCGCGACGGAAGTTTCGCCAAGCGGTTTGCTGAAGCGCGAACCGCGGGCAGGCAAGGAGCCGTATTCGGAAGAGGCATATGCCCGCCTGAACACCAAGGTGGGTGGTGAGTCAGCCAAGCCGGTCGAGGCCAAACCTGAAGTTGCCCCTGCAGCTGCGCCGGTAGCGCCCGCCGGGCCGGACGATGTGCCATGGATGTGGCCGACGTCGGCCAAGGTCACGGCCCCGTACAGCGACGGTGGCAACAAAGGGCTGGATTTTGCCGGCAAGGCAGGTGATCCCGTGCTGGCCGCCGGTGATGGCAAGGTTGTTTATGCCGGTAGCGGCTTGCGTGGCTTTGGCGAACTGATCATCGTCAAGCATAACGCGACCTATCTTTCGGCTTATGCCCACAACAGGAAAATTCTCGTCAAGGAAGGTCAGCGGGTCAGCCGGGGTCAGAAGATTGCCGAGATGGGAAATACTGACGCTGATTCGGTCAAGCTGCATTTCGAAATTCGCAAACAGGGCAAGCCGGTTGATCCGGCCTTGCATTTGCCAAAAAGATGAGTGAGTCCGGCGTACGTGTGGATGACGAGTTCGAGGGGCAACCCGATGATTCTGTTCTTCTGCCAGAGCCGGAACTTATCGTCCAGGAAATCGAGCTTCTCGAGGATGTTACACAGCTCTATCTGAGCGAAATCGGTGCAAAACCACTACTGACGCCGGCAGAGGAATTGGCCACGACCCGGCTGGTGCGGGCAGGCGATTTCGCCGCCCGTCAGCGCATGATTGAACACAATCTGCGACTGGTCGTGAATATTGCCAAGCATTACCTGAATCGAGGGATTCCTCTGCTCGACTTGATCGAGGAAGGGAACCTCGGGTTGATCCACGCGCTGGAGAAATTCGATCCGGAACGCGGTTTCCGCTTTTCGACCTACGCGACGTGGTGGATACGCCAGAATATCGAGCGCGGCATCATGAACCAGTCGCGGACCATTCGTTTGCCGGTCCATATCGTCAAGGAAATCAACGTTGTTCTGCGCGCCATGCGGCATCTTGAATCAGCCGAAAAGCGCGAAACAACTGTCGAGCGTGTTGCGTTGCTGATTGATCGCTCGGTCGACGATGTAAGGCGCATCCTGTCACTCAATGAGCACATCGCCTCGCTGGATGCACCACTGGAAATCGACCCCAATCACACCATTGCCGAAGTCATCGCCGATGACGGTGGGCATGATCCGGAATCCCTGTTGCAACTGAGCGAGGTTGGCACGCTGGTTGATGACTGGCTGGATCAGCTGACCGAGCGTCAGCGTTCGGTGCTTGAGCGTCGCTATGGGCTGAATGGGGCCGATATAGCGACGCTTGACGTCATTGCCCACGATTTCGGGCTGACCCGCGAACGGGTCCGCCAGATTCAGATGGAAGGTCTGGATCGCCTGCGCAAGATCATCAAGCGCGGCAATATTTCTCGCGATTCTCTGCTGTAGTCTGTTGGTTGGCGCACATCCGGTTGCGGATTGCCTCGGCAAGCTGGAAGACGGACATGGCGTAAAAACTTGAGCGGTTGTAGCGGGTGATGACGTAGAAATTGTCAAAACCGAGCCAGTATTCGGTTTCCTGTCCGGGGGAAACGAGGTCAATCAGGGCTGCCGTCGCCTCGGGATCGGTGTTGGCGCGAATGCCTTTTTCGGCCAGATCGCCCACTTTGAGTGTTGGTCGAATGCCGGCCTGAATTAACGTGTTGTCAGGGGTGCCGCTGGTGATCGCTCGAACCGCTACGGGTTGCCCGGCCTGCCAACCATGTTGTTCCAGGAAGCGGGCAACGCTGCCGATGGCATCGTCCACACTGTTGCCGAGGTCAACACGCTGGTCACCGTCGAAATCCACGGCATAACGACGCTGGCTACCCGGCATGAATTGGGGAATGCCTATGGCGCCGGCAAAGGAACCTTTGACCGCCAGTGGGTCGAGATTGTTTTCACGGGCGAGCAGCAGGAATTGTTCGAGTTCGGTGCGGAAGAATTCAGCGCGTGGCGGGTAGTTGAAAGCCAGCGTGGCGAGGGCTTCGAAGACGCGGAATCCGCCCGTGTTGCGGCCGTATTCGGTCTCGACGCCAATGATGGCCACAATGATCTCGGCCGGTACGCCATAAATTGCCTGCGCCTTGGCCAGTTGCGCACCATTTTCTTGCCAGAACTGGACGCCACCATCGATGCGGCGGTCGTTCAGGAAGCGAGGACGATAGCGCTCCCAGGAACGCTGCAACGGCGAGACGGGAGGCTTGATTAGTTTGAGGACAGTGGCGTTGGGTCGAGTCTGGGCAAACTGGCTGATCAGCTCGTCGGCCTTGAATCCGTGGCGTTGTTCCAAGTCGCGGGCGAAGTCGATAGCGGCTTGATCATCCGCAAATGTCGGTTTATCGGCAGGGGCTGCCTGGGCCAGTGCGGCCAGAGCAGAAAACAGTAGCGAGGCGAGGACGTGAGTGAGTTTGCGGGGCATTATCGTAATTGCGCAATGGCATCGCGCAGTGCTGTGAGTGAGTTGTCGGTGCTGTAGCGCGCCACTAGGTAGGCATCGACTACGTGTTGAAAGGATTCGGCCAGTTCCGGGTGCTGTTCCCGAATGCGTCGGGTCAGTTCGAGTGGCGTTTCCCAAGGCTGGTAGTCTACCTTTCTTCGGGCCAGATGTCGCAGCGCTTTATGCCAAAGGCGAATGACCGGGTCGCGTTCCGGCCGTTGGTAGAGTGCCCAGAGCATCAGCACCGCTACGAGCAGGCTGCAGGCGCTGCCGAGTGCAATGGCCAGGCTGCGCCAGTCGGTATCCGGCAGGCCAAGGCGGGCGAGCAATTCCCGTTGGCGTTGCGGGTTGTAGCCGAGTACGTTCTGGTTCCAGGCATTGTTGATGGCTTCCCAGCGGTAACGCAGCGTTCGTACCCATTCAGCTCGCCACTGGACCATTGCCGGGAGTGGCTCGCCGAAGGGCAGTGCATCGGCGATGCCAGTCTCAATACGTGCCGGTGAAACCGCCGCAGTCGGGTCGACCCGGATCCAGCCTTTGCCTTCAAGCCAGACTTCGGCCCAGGCGTGAGCATCGGACTGGCGGATGACCAGGTAGCCATCCAACGGGTTGTATTCGCCGCCCTGATAGCCGCTGACGACCCGGGCCGGAATGCCGGCGGCGCGCATGAGAACGACGAAGGCGGCGGCATAGTGTTCGCAGAAGCCGCGTTTGGTCTGGAACAGGAACTCGTCAATGCCGTCCCGGCCGAGCAAGGGTGGTTGCAATGTGTAGCTGAATTCGCTGGTGAATAGTGTCAGTGCCTTCCTGATGATGGCTTCCGGGGTGCGGTCGATTCGCCACTGCTTGGCCAGGACTTGTGTTTTCGGATTGGTGCGCTCGGGAAGGGCGAGGTTGCGTTGAAGGACGCTCGGATCTTCAATCGCATTGAAACGGTAATCAAGGTTGGCTGAGAAGCGGAAACGTTGCCGCTCGGTGAGCGCTTGGCGACGAGTCGCAGCCAGGGTGCCGTTCAGGAAGGTTTCGGCAGGCAATTCACCGGGCGCATCAAGGGCCAGCAGCCAGCGCTGGTTGTGGGCTTCCAGTGTCGTTTCGTAGCTGATCGGCGGCGACAGCATTTCGAGGTGGGCTGCCGGGTGGCGTCCTTCATAAGGGCGCCAGGTAGTGCCATCAAATTGCTCCATGACCGGGCCGCGCCAGTAAAGCTTTTGCTTGGGCGGAACAGGGCCATCGAAGCGAACACGGAAGGCGATATCCGCATTTTGGGCAAGCTGGGCAATGCTGCCCGGCGACATGGTTTCGGACAGCCCAGTCGTGCCGGCGTGGGCATCGGACGGCAAGCCCCAGAGCGGGCCGGCGATACGCGGGAAAAGCAGGTAGAGCACGAGCATGAACGGGATGGCTTGCAGGCACATTACACCGGCAAGGCGCAGGGTGGGGCGCGGTGGGCTATCCGGGCCGCCATGCAGGCGGATTAATGTGGCCGTCACCAGCCACATGGCCGCCAGAAGCCATAGCCCGGTCGGAATACTTTGCGAGTACAGGTAATGGGTAAGTAGCAGGAAATAGCCGAGGGTAACGACGACCATTGCATCGCGTCGGGATTTCAGTTCCAGCAGCTTCATGGTCATGAACATCACCAGCATGGCGACGCCCGCATCACGGCCGAAGAGGGTGTGGAATTCGATCAGGATGCCGGCGCAGCCAGCGACAACGAGCAGAATCAGCAGCCAGCGGCCGGGCAGGCGTTCGTCCTTCCACCAAAGCCAGGTCGCCCAGAGCAGCATGGTGGTGGCCAGTGCGCTCAGCCAGAGCGGTTGATGAATGACGTGGGGTGCCGTGGTGGCCAGCGCGGTGGCAAACAGCCAGGGCGTGGTGTGGCGATCGAGGGCTTCACGGGCGGGCGTGCTCATGGCTGGAAGAGCGCGAGGGCTTTGAGGCAATGTTGGCGATGAAGGTCGCCACTGGCCGGGGCGATCTGCAGGCCGGGCAGGCTCAGCCCAAACGGCGTGCCGGCAGCATCGGCGGTGAGTAGCCAGCCAGTGAGGATGCCAATGCGGGTTTCGTCCGGCAACGCGTCGTTGGTCAGGCGCCAGTCGAGGATCAGTTCGACCTCGGCCCCACCGGAAAACTGCTTGATCAGCAATGGCCCTTCGCCGGCGTTGCGAGCGCTGGCTTTCCAGGCAACGTGGCGGGGCGAGTCGGCGGGTTGGCGTTCCCGAAAGCCGGCGAAGTCATTCTGTCCACCATCGCCGTGTCGCTCGCCGCCCACCGGGGAGGGCGAGGCAACTGGCAGAGATGCAGCAATCGGCTGCGGATAAATCAGGCAGCGCATCTCTGGCTGGAGGTAGGCCCAGGCGGTGAACAGGCCAAGCGGATAACGGGTTGACAGGTGTACGCGTGGCAGCTTGAGCCAGCCGCGTTTTTCAGTGCTGAGCGGAATTTTGATTTTCAGGCTTTTTTTCCGGTTGACCGCAGCAATCACCGAATTGCCAGCTTCGGCTGCCAGTTCAAGCGCCAGACGCGGCGACGAGCTGTCATTCTCCAGCGTCAGCTCGAAATGTGCCGTTTCGCCAGCAAATACCGGTGCACTGCGGCCTGGGGTGATGATCAGACCGTGCAGATTGCGGAAGGTGTGAATCATGCCGACGATGCCCAGTCCAGCGAGCAGGAAGACCAGTGCGTGGCCGAGAGCCAGGTTGTAGTTGATGGCGCCGATCAGCATGACGACGAGCGCCAATGCGTAAAGCAGGCCGCCGCGCGACGGGATGATGAATATCCGGCGCTGGCCGAGGCGTAGCGGCGCCGTGCCGTCGCTGCGCCAGCGAAACAGTTGCTGTTTGATTGTGGCGACAATCCCCACGGAAATCAGGGAATGGCGACGCTGCGAATCAGCGCGGCGATGTCTTCGGCCGTGGCGTAACCACCCCCTTGCGCCGAGCGCAGGCGATGACGGGCAACGGCGGGGAGAACCGCCTGCACGTCGTCTGGCAGAACCATGTCACGCCCGGCCAGCCACGCCCAAGCGCGGGCGGCGGCGAGCAGGGCGAGGCCAGCGCGCGGCGAGAGGCCGTGCTGGAAAGCCGGGTTCTGGCGGCTTGCTTCGACCAGCATCTGAACGTAATCGATCAACGGGCCGGCGGCGTGGATGGCTGCCGCCACTTGCAGCAAGGCAGGAATCTCGTTGGCATTGATCAGCGGCGTTAGCTGGTCAACACGGGCACGCTGGCCGCCGGCCGCAAGCAGTGCGCGCTCGGCACTGCGCTCCGGATAGCCAAGTTCTATGCGCATCAAAAATCGGTCGAGCTGCGATTCGGGAAGCGGGAAGGTGCCGATTTGGTGCGCCGGATTCTGCGTCGCGATGACGAAGAATGGTGTGGGCAATTGGCGCGTCTGACCTTCGGCAGTGACCTGGCCTTCTTCCATGGCTTCAAGCAGCGCACTCTGCGTTTTCGGCGTGGCGCGGTTGATCTCGTCGGCGAGCACCAGTTGCGCAAATACGGGGCCGGGCAGGAAACGGAATTCACTTTTTTCGCGCTCGAAAATTGAAACGCCGGTGATGTCAGCCGGCAGCAGGTCGCTGGTGAACTGGATACGTGAAAACTGCAAGCCAAGCAGGCGGGCCAGCGTGTGGGCCAGAGTTGTCTTGCCCATGCCCGGCAGGTCCTCGATCAGCAGATGGCCGTTGGCCAGCAGACAGGCGATGGCCAGTCGAATTTCGTGTGCCTTGCCGAGAATGATCCGGTTCGCTTGTTCGAGTACTGGATCGAAGGGCTGTGAGCGGCCGGCGAGGGCTGAAATTGTATTTTTGAGCATCATGCATCCGTTGTTTCTGTTTGAACTGATTCTAATGCTTGAAGCGGCGTACAGATTGGGACGATAATGACATTTCGCCGTGCGGCGTTTATATGCCGTTTCGCAGAGAGAGACCAAGAGAGAGACCAAGAGAGAGAACAAGTGACAACCACTGCCATCATTACCCATCGTGATTGCCAATTGCACGATATGGGTTCGCATCACCCGGAATGCCCGCAACGTCTGACTGCCATCAACGATCACTTGATCGCTCAGGGAATTGACGCGTATTTCGTCTATTACGACGCGCCACTCGCCACCTTCGAACAGTTGCTCCGTGTTCACCCCGCCTCGCATCTGGAGCGCATCAAACGCTCATCGCCGGAACATGGCGTTGTGCACCTTGATCCGGATACCGCGATGAATCCGTACACTTGGAACGCCGCCTTGCGTGCTGCCGGTTCCGGTTGTCACGCGGTCGACCTGGTGATGAAGGGGGAGATTGAAAATGCCTTCTGCGCCGTGCGTCCTCCCGGCCATCATGCTGAAAAAGCCAACCCGATGGGGTTCTGCTTCTTCAATAATGTTGGCGTTGCTGCCCGCCATGCCATCAAGGCGCATGGTTTGGAACGCGTGGCGATCATCGACTTCGACGTGCATCATGGCAATGGCACTGAAGACTGCTTCGCTGGAGACGAGCAGGTGTTGATGTGCAGCATCTTTCAGCACCCGTTCTACCCCTATAGCGGTACCGACAAGCCAGCAGCCAACATGTGCAACGTGCCGCTCGCCGCCGGGTGTGGCGGCGAGGAATTCCGCGATGCCGTGACGCAAGTCTGGACGCCGCGTCTCAAGGAATTCAAACCTCAGATGATTTTCATCTCGGCTGGCTTCGACGCCCACTACGAGGACGACATGGGCAATCTGAAGTTCCTCGAAAAGGACTACGCCTGGGTTACTGATCACTTGAAGAAGCTGGCAGCTGAAATGTGCAACAAGCGCATCGTCTCCATGCTTGAAGGTGGTTACGTGATGACCTCGCTGGCGCGTAGCGTTGGCGCCCATTTGCGTACATTGGCAGATCTCTGAACATCGTTTTTCTTCGGGAAAAGAACCGGGTGGGGTAAAATCCCGCCCTCTTTTTCATGTTTCCAACGTTTAACCGGATAAATCCATGGCGTTGATTGTTCAAAAATACGGCGGTACGTCGGTCGGAAATCCCGAACGCATCAAGAATGTCGCCAAACGCGTTGCCAGGTTCCAGGCACAGGGCCATCAAGTGGTGGTTGTCGTATCAGCAATGAGCGGCGAAACCAACAAGTTGATTGCGCTGGCCAAGGAAGTTCAGGCCAATCCCGATCCGCGCGAGCTGGATGCCATCATGTCCACCGGCGAACAGGTCACTACCGGCCTGCTCTCCATGGCGTTGATGGACATCGGCTGCAAGGCCAAGAGCTATACCGGCGGCCAGGTCAAGGTGCTGACTGACAGCACCCATACCAAGGCGCGCATCCTGTCGATCGAAGAAGCCAACATGCGGCGTGACCTCGATGCCGGCAACGTGATTGTTGTCGCGGGCTTCCAGGGCGTTGACGAGCACGGCAACATCACCACGCTTGGCCGTGGTGGTTCCGATACCTCCGGCGTAGCCCTTGCTGCTGCGCTGAAGGCCGACGAATGCCAGATTTACACCGATGTCGATGGTGTGTACACGACAGACCCACGCGTCGTGCCCGAAGCCAAGAAGCTCGACACCATCACCTTCGAAGAAATGCTGGAAATGGCCAGCCTCGGCTCCAAGGTGCTGCAGATTCGCTCGGTCGAATTCGCCGGGAAGTACAAGGTCAAACTGCGCGTGCTGTCCAGCTTCCAGGATGAAGGGGAAGGCACGCTGATCACTGTTGAGGAAGACAAGAACATGGAACAACCGATCATCTCCGGTATCGCTTTCAACCGCGACGAAGCCAAGCTGACCATGCTCGGCGTTCCGGACACCCCGGGTATCGCCTATCAAATTCTCGGTGCCATCGCAGACGCCAACATTGACGTCGACATGATCATCCAGAACGTTGGCCATGACGGCACCACGGACTTCTCCTTTACTGTCAATCGCGGCGACTACGCCAAGGCGCAAGGCATCCTCGAAGAAACCAAGGTCAAGCTGGGCGCGCGTCAAGTAACCGGCGACAACAAGATCTGCAAGGTTTCCGCAGTTGGCGTCGGCATGCGTTCCCATCCGGGCGTGGCCAGCAAGATGTTCAAGGCCCTGGCCGATGAAGGCATCAACATCCAGATGATCTCTACTTCCGAGATCAAAATTTCCGTCGTTCTCGACGAAAAGTATCTGGAATTGGCCGTTCGTGTGCTGCATCGTACTTTCGGCCTTGATCAGTAATCAATTTGAAGTTTGACCAAAGGGCGCGGAGGCTATATCATCCGCGCCTCTTGATGGACACGTGGCCGAGTGGTCGAAGGCACACCCCTGCTAAGGGTGCATCCGGGCAAAACCTGGATCCAGGGTTCGAATCCCTGCGTGTCCGCCAACTATCAAGCAAACAAGCGCCTTCAGGGCGCTTTTTTGTTGGACCCATCTTCAGGGCAGTAAATAAAATGCTTGAAATTGTTGTCAGGCTTGCAACGCAGGTGTGGATCACGGCTAACCGAACGGCGGCTTACGCCATGCAGAATCTGATTGATGACCCGGCAATACTGGCCATGGGATTTTGTTAGGGCGTTACGCCATGGATGCAAGGGCGCTGGCCAAGGCATCAGTGGATTGACCACCACCCGAAATATCCCCGTTCATTCGCTCGACGTGGGTCTTGTAACCCATGGTACGGAGAATGTCAGCCCAATATTCGGCGTCGTCCTTCGAAACAAGCCAAGGGCCGGTTTCCAGAATTCGGTTGCCGCGATGGTCGCGGCTGTCAGTAATCTACCCTGTGCCTAAAATCCAGTTTTTTGATCAACCGGTATTTTAGTCCCTGAATTCACAGGATGCCGCGTTAACTCGGTTGGATGTGATTGATTGCCAAAGTCGGACTTATATTTTTCTGGTGACGCCATGATTTCTGCAATGTTTCCCAACGGCGTGAGCCACTATGCCATTGGCGGTATTTTGATGGGAGTTGGCGTGGCGCTGCTTTATGCCACCACTGGACGCCCTGGCGGGGTGAGTACGTTCTTCAGCGCGGCTTGGTCCTGGTTTGTGCGGACGCCGTTTTTCCGGCAGGCCTCATTTCTGGATACTCGCCACTGGCGCCTGGTCTATGCACTGGGCTTGCTCCTTGGTGGTTTGCTTTATTCCTTGTTTGGCTTGCCGGTGGAGCCGAGTCATCTGCCAGCTTGGAAGCTCGCGCTGGGAGGCTTGTTGATTGGTTTTGGGGCGCGTCTGGGTGGCGGTTGCACATCGGGTCACGGTATTTGTGGCCTGGCTTCGCTGTCGCCTGGTTCGCTGGTCATGGTTTGTACTTTTCTGGCCATGGCGATTGCCACGAATTCGGCTTTCAGATTGCTGGGGGTGTGAGAATGGCTAAAAATTCTGTAGTTCTCGATACGTTTGGCACGCTGTCCGCCGGGCTCTTATTTGGTTTTGGCCTCGCTGTCTCAACGATGATCAGGCCCGAGTCAGTGCTTGAATTCCTGAGTTTCAGCGATCTGGGTCTGCTGATCGTCCTGTTGAGCGCTGTAGGCGTCAATCTGGTTGTTTATCAATTGTTGCCCCGCTTTTTTGACAAATCCATCTTGGGTGCTGACTTCCAGCAGCGTCCGTTTCAGCTGGACCGCAGCAGCTTTCTGGGTGGGGTTGTCTTTGGATTGGGCTGGGGGATCTGTGGTGTTTGTCCTGGGCCCGCGATTGCCGGCCTGGGGGCAGGCAATTTCGATCTCCTGATCGCGCTGGCCGGGATCTTTGCGGGTGCTTTGTTGCACGGTTTCTGGGTAGATAGAACTCGATCTGCTGCAGGATGATCCAAGTCTGCGGAGGCGGCCTGTAGTGGGCAGCTTTGCCGGTGGGGCGGGGTCATGTTGCCTGAGTGAGCATCGTTGCATATCGCTGCTTTTCCGCTGCGGTCAGTTGCTTGATTCGATACTCTGCCTTGGAGGCTGACGAACGGTCAGCATGGCTTTCATAGCCCAGTAATTTTTCCGGTGGATGGGAGCGCGTATAGCGGGCGCCGGTGCCTTGGCAGTGGGCCTGGTAGCGGGCTTCTACGTTGACGGCAATGCCGGTGTAGATGCTGCCGTCGACGCACTCGATCGTATGCAGGAACCAGGGCTTAGTCATGGTCGGTGGCGCGAGCAAGCGCCTGGCGGATGCGTTCGAGGGTATTTTCCACGGGCGCCTGGCGCTGAACGTCAAGGCCAAGATCGCGGGCGATCGCATTGACTTTCGCTGGATTGAGCGGGACACCGCCGCGGTCGACTGCAGCAATAAGCTGCCGGGCACGGGCGTAATCTGACAAGGGCGCGGCCGGGCGGAAAAACAGGGCCAATAGCCGGTAGAAAAGGCCCGCAGGTCGACGTGATCCCATACACTGGCGTCTGCTAAAAAGAACAAGGATACATCGATGCCGACGATAACGACGATGGGGGATGTTTGGAGCATCGCATTTTGAGCGAAGTGACCATCAGCCGGAGCATGTTGGCGGCGAGCGAACTACCGGTTTATTCGGGCGTGCCGATGGCCAGGATCACGCTGGTTGACAATGCCGGGCTCGCCGAGCGGGCAATGGCCGAACTATTGGCTGTGCCAGCGATTGGGTTCGATACCGAGTCGAAGCCGACCTTTCGCAAGGGGGGAGGTATCTACTGGCCCGCATCTGGTGCAATTGGCGACTGATGACCATGTGTTTCTTTTTCCGGTCCTGTTCGCCATGAACCACGAGGTGCTGAGACGGGTTCTGGCGGTGCCGAATCTGCTCAAGGTTGGTTTCGGTTTGGGGAATGACCGCACCGCCTTGCGTTCGCGACTGGGCATCGAATTGACCAATGTGCTCGATCTTGGTGAAGTACTACGTGGCCCAGGCCATCGTGGCACGGTGGGGGCGAAGGTGGCTGTTGCTCATTATTTCGGTCAGAAATTTCAAAAATCGAAAAAAGTCGGTACCAGTAACTGGGCCAGTCCACGCCTCAATGACCGCCAGTTGTTATACGCCGCCAACGATGCCCATGTGGCACTGCAGATTTATCGGGCTTGGTTGCGTGATCCGGAACGGGTGGAACCGCCACAGCTCGCGCCGGTCTAGGCAACAAACCAACAATATTTTCAGGAAAGCGCCTTCTCATGGCTGATTCACTACCCGTACTGTCGCTACTTGAAACCCGCGTGCTTGGCACGCTGGTGGAAAAACAGCGCACGGTTCCCGATACCTATCCGCTCTCGGTCAATGCATTGCTTTCGGGCTGTAATCAGAAACAAGCCGGAATCCGGTGATCGAGACCAGTGAAGGAGAAATTCTCCAGGCGATTGATGTCCTCAAAGGAGCTGGGGCTGGTGCGCGAGGTCAGCGGTAGCCGTGTCAGCCGCTTCGAGCATCATCTGGAGAAAGGGCTGGGCGTGCCAACGCAGGCGTCTGCCTTGCTGACGGTGCTGATGCTGCGCGGGCCGCAGACCGCGGGTGAGTTGCGCCTGAATTGCGAACGTTTGCATAAATTCGCGGATATCTCCTCGGTCGAGGCTTTTCTGGAAGAGTTGGCCAGCCGTCCGGACGGCGCCATGGTCGTCGAGTTGCCGCGCCTGCCGGGGTCACGCGAGAATCGCTGGATGCATGTGCTGAGTGGTCAGCCATCGATTGGAAGCCGCTCTGCCTGGAAGGTCGCTTGGTGTAGGAACTTAGGAAATAGAAGTGTTGCGGGAACGCGTGACGATCCTGGAGGCCGAAGTGGCTGAGTTAAGGCGTTTGTTGCTGGGCAAGACCGGGGAATAGTCGATGCATGTCAGGCGTTGGTCATCGGCATGACCTATAATTTGCCGTTTTGCCGCGCGGCGGTATCGTCAGGGCTGACAGCGTTGTCGGCACCCCGTTTTTTCACGCTACCTCAGCTATGAAACCCTTCCACCTGAAAAAATACGCGCGTATCCGCATTATTGGTGCTGCCAGCGGTATCGGTGCGCAGGATCAGGCGTGTGAAGACGGGCCGATGGCCTTTCACCGCTCGCAGGCTTGGCACGAGCTTGAGCGTCATCCGTTGCTTGACTGGGGAAAGACCTTGTTCGCGCCGGATGACGATGGTTCATCGACGGCGGGACGCATCGCAGAATTGTGCAAGGACTTGGCAGACGAAGTCACATTGACGCTGCGGGCTGACGAATTTCCAGTCGTGATTGGCGGCGATCACTCCGTCGCCATTGGCACGTGGAGCGGGGTGGCGCGCGTGCTGGGCGAGCCGCTCGGACTGTTGTGGATCGATGCCCATCTTGATAGTCACACGCCGGAAAGCAGCTATTCCGGCGCCATCCATGGCATGCCGCTGGCCTGTCTGCTCGGTCGCGGTGACAAACGCTTGCTCGATATTGGCCTGAGCGGCGTGCAGATCAGTGCCGAGCATACAGTCGTGCTGGGACCACGCAGTTATGAACCAGAGGAATTCGAGTTCTTGCAGCGCATGGGGGTTCGCATCATCGATAGCGAAGAGGTGCATCAACGCGGTTTTGTCGATTGCCTGGACGAGGCCGTCGGGATTGTCTCGGCCGCACCAGCCGGGTTTGGTGTCACCCTTGATCTGGATGCGATTGACCCGCAACTGGCACCGGGTGTCGGCAGTCCCGAGCCCGATGGCCTGGTGGCGCGTGATGCGCTCATGGCCATCCATCTGTCTGCCGGTATGCCGGGCTTCAAGGGCCGGAAATTGTCGAATACAACCCCGACCGCGACCGCTACGGCGCGACTGCCCGTCTGATCTCAGACCTGATCGGCCAGGTTTTGCCGAATACAGCCAGCCGTGGTGACAAGTAGGCAATGAGATCCGGATCCGTACCGTTCTTGGTGTTGCCACCGATTCCGGGCCCGCTGAATGGAAGCGCGCCTACCGTCGCCTGGCGATGCGCTGGCATCCCGACCGCAACGATAGTCCCGAGGCAACCGAGCGTTTCAAGGAGATCAATGCTGCTTACGAAGCACTTCTTGCGGTCGACCCGGAAAATGAGCCAAAAACGGAATATTCGGAAAATGAGACACCGGCCCCCGACGTAGAGGAGGCCGTTGCCAAGGCATCCGATATTCGCTTGAACCTTGAAGTGAGCCTCGAAGAAGCGGCTGCCGGGTGCCACAAGACGATTCATTACACCCGTGGCAGCGATTGCCCGACCTGTGAGGGTAGCGGCGAGCACGGCATGACCAAGACGCGTTTCTGCGATACCTGTCATGGCAGCGGTCGGGTGCACGATGCCAGGCGCAATCTGGTGCGGTGCGAGGATTGTGCAGGGAAGGGATTTTTTACTGAACGGATTTGTGCGGACTGCGGCGGCAGTGGTCGGGAGCTGGCCGAGGTCAGCCTGGAAATTCGCGTTCCGCCCGGAATGCTGCAAGGTGATGAACTGCGCCTGATCGGCCAGGGGGAGCCGGGGGATGAGGAGCTTGAGGCCGGTGATCTATTTCTCACGCTGATTATTCATACGCATGCATTGTACGAACTGCGTGGTCGCGACCTTCATTTTCAGATGCCGGTCAGCGCGTTGGCCATGATGGCTGGCAGCGAGATCAATGTGCCGTCATTGGCGGGGGTGCTTTGCCATACGCTGGACGCCGGGGCGGCAGAAAAACGGAGCTTGCGCCTGGCTGGCAAAGGCTATCCTGGACGTGGCAAAAAGGCGGCCGGCGATCTGGTTGTCAAGTTGGAACCCGTCTTCCCGCACAAGCTCAATGCACGTCAACGCAAGCTGCTATTGCAGGCTAATACCGCGTTGCTGGACGATGCGTCGACGGCCTTGCCCGAGATAGCCGATTGGCTGGCTACTTACGGTCTCGATTGAGCGCTGCTCAAGGCTGCGGGCTTGTTTCGAATTTAAAGCGTTTTTTGACGTTGACCGCAGCAATCGACTGCAGTGGGTGATTGTGCCAACTAATATCGCCGGCGCCGCTTTCCATCAGCTTGACCAAGGCTTCATCGGCACAGGCTTGGCCATTACGGTCCTGGAATTCTGAAACAAATAGCGCTAGATCACGATCGTCGAGCAGGCCGATACCGAGCGCTGTTTCAAGCAGAATGCTGCCTTCTTCGTCGAGGTAGATGGCCTGGATTTCACCGGCTGGCTCGCCGGTGTGGCAGACAAAGGATTCACCCTCGCGCCGGAATACCCACGGGGTGTACGCGAGCGCCACAAAAACACGTTGCGGGCCGTTTTGCACGAACCAGCAACCACGGTCATCGACCCCGTATTGCCGGTTGAGCAGGGCGATGAAGCCGTGATGGGTGACGCGTTCTCCCTGCAATCGCCAGTCGCCACGTCGGTCAAGTGACAACCAGTCGTAACAGGCAGGGACGTTTGGCCACTTGGCGATGGCAGAGAGATCAACGGTCATAGGTCGGCGTAAGCCTCCATCGGTGGGCAGGCACAGTTCAGGTTACGGTCACCATATACATCATCGATGCGATTGACGCTTGGCCAGAACTTGTTGGCAGCCACCCAGGGCAGCGGGAAGACAGCTTGTTGCCGGCTGTACGGATGCTTCCAGTCGGTATCGATGACATCCGCCTGCGAATGTGGGGCATTCTTCAGTGGATTGTTGTCGGCAGCCCAAACACCGTTTTCGATCTGGCGGATTTCTTCGCGAATACTGATCATGGCTGCGATGAAGCGGTCCAGTTCAGCCTTCGATTCGGATTCCGTCGGTTCGACCATGATCGTGCCGGCGACCGGGAAGGATACTGTCGGTGCGTGGAAACCGTAGTCCATCAGGCGCTTGGCGATGTCGATTTCGGCGATACCGGTGGCAGTCTTGATCGGGCGGATGTCGAGGATGCACTCGTGGGCGACGCGGCCGTTCTTGCCGACGTAGAGTACCGGGTAGTGCGCAGTCAGCTTTCGCGCCACGTAGTTGGCGTTGAGGATGGCCACTTGTGTGGCCTTCCTGACGCCTTCACCGCCGAGCATGGCCAGGTACATCCAGGAAATGGTCAGGATCGACGCAGAGCCGAAAGGTGCTGCAGACACTGCACCCTGGCCGGCGTTGACGCGGTTGGCGTCGCCGGTTGGCTGGACGACGTGGTCGGCCATGAACGGCGCCAGATGGGCCTTGAGGCCGATCGGGCCCATGCCCGGTCCGCCGCCGCCATGCGGGATGGCGAAGGTCTTGTGCAGGTTCATGTGGCTGACGTCGGCACCGATGAAGCCGGGCGAGGTCAGGCCGACCTGGGCGTTGAGGTTGGCGCCATCCATATACACCTGGCCGCCGTTGGCATGTACGACGGCGCAGATGTCCTTGATCGCTTCTTCGAACACGCCGTGGGTGGACGGGTAGGTGATCATCAGGCAGGCCAGGTCGTCCTTGTGCGCCTCGGCCTTGGCTTTGAGGTCGGCAAAATCGACGTTGCCGTTGTCGTCGCAATCGACGACGACGACCTTCATGTTGGCCATCTGGGCGGTTGCCGGGTTGGTGCCGTGGGCCGATTTCGGTATCAGGCAGACGTTACGGTGTTCTTCGCCGCGGCTGGCATGGTAGCGGTCGATGGCGACCAGGCCGGCGTATTCGCCCTGCGCACCGGAGTTAGGTTGCATGCAAATGGCGTCAAAGCCGGTAACGATCTTCAGCCATTCAGTCAGGCCAGCGATCATTTCCAGATAGCCGACCGCCTGATCGCGCGGGGCGAAGGGGTGCATGCCGCCGAATTCTGGCCAAGTGACGGGAATCATCTCGCTGGTCGCGTTCAGCTTCATGGTGCAGGAGCCGAGCGAGATCATCGAGTGGTCGAGCGCCAGATCCTTGTTCTGCAGCGACTTCAGGTAGCGCAGCATTTCGTGTTCGGTGTGGTGCGTGTTGAACACCGGGTGCTGCAGGACGGCATCGCTGCGGATCAGCGCGTCGGGTAGGGCGGAGTCAGCGGCGGCCACTTGCGCATCGATGGCTTCCATGTCGAGCGTGACCTCGGCGATCAGCTTGAACAGGGTGGTGACATCGTCGCGCGTTGTTGTTTCATCGAAGGAAATGCCGAGCACGCCAGCCGAGACGCGGCGCAGGTTATAACCGGCTGCCAGTGTGTCGTGGTAGACCGTTTCGGCACGAGCGCCAAGGTCGAAATGGACGGTGTCGTAGAACTGCTTGGTCAGCAGATTGACGCCAGCGCGCTTGAGGCCTTCGGCGAGGATCGCGGTCAGGCGGTGAATGCGGCCGGCAATCAGGCGCAGGCCTTCAGCGCCGTGATAGACGGCGTACATGCCGGCCATATTGGCCAGCAGCACCTGCGAGGTGCAGATGTTGGAATTGGCTTTCTCGCGGCGGATATGCTGTTCGCGGGTTTGCAGCGTCATGCGGTAGGCGGTGTTGCCGCGCGCATCCTTGGAGACACCGATAATGCGGCCGGGCATCGAGCGAACGAAGGCTTCGCGGGTGGCGAAGAAGGCGGCATGCGGGCCGCCGAAACCCATCGGGATGCCGAAGCGTTGGCTGGAGCCGAGGGAAATGTCGGCCCCCATGGCACCGGGCGACTTGAGCAGCAGCAGGGCCATCAGGTCGGAGGCGACGGCAACGGTGGTGCCCTTGGCTTTCAGTTTGCCGATCAGGCTGGTCAGGTCGCTGACTTCGCCGTTGTCGCCGGGGTATTGCAGTAGCGCGCCGAAGAATTCATCGTTTTCGATTTTCGGGTCTTTTTCCGGGTTGACCGTGGCAATGACCAATTCGAAGCCAAAATAGGCTGCACGGGTCTTGACCACGTCGATGGTCTGCGGGAAGCAGTTGGCATCGACCAGGAAACGGTTGGATTTCGACTTGGAGACGCGGCGGGCCATGGTCATCGCTTCCGCGGCGGCAGTGGCTTCGTCGAGCAGCGAGGCGTTGGCGATTTCAAGGCCGGTCAGATCGACCACCATCTGCTGGAAATTCATCAGCGCTTCAAGGCGGCCTTGGGCGATTTCGGCCTGATAGGGCGTGTAGGCGGTGTACCAGCCCGGGTTTTCCATGACATTGCGCAGGATGACTTTGGGTGTCAGCGTGTCGTAGTAGCCCATGCCGATGCAGGATTTGTTAACCACATTCTTGCTGGCCAGTGCCTTGAGGTCAGCCAGCGCCTCATGTTCGCGGCGCGGGGCCGGCAGCGGCAAGTCTGCCGGCAGGCGGATGGCGGCGGGAACGGTCTGGTCGATCAGGTTTTCGAGGCTGTCGGCACCGATGGCGGCCACCATGGCCGCGATTTCAGTGGCGCATGGGCCGATGTGACGACCGATGAACTCGTCGTGCTGCTCCAGGGCGGAGAGCGGTTGATTGAGCGGCATGGGCTGTCCTTGCTTAGGCGGCGTCAGCGACGGCCTGGTAGGCGGCGGCGTCGAGCATCTTGTCGAGGTCGGCGACATTGTCCGGGGTCATCTTGAACAGCCAGGCAGCGTAGGCATCCTGGTTGACTGATTCCGGCGCGTCGGCAGCGGCCTGATTGACTTCGGTGACGGTACCGGCGATCGGCGCATAGACGTCAGCAGCGGCCTTGACGGATTCGACGACGGCGATTTCCTTCTCTGCATCGAAATGGGTGCCGACTTCCGGCAGTTCGACGAAAACGAGGTCGCCGAGGGCTTCCTGGGCGTGGTCGGTAATGCCGATGGTGACGGAGCCATCAGCGTTGAGCAGCATCCATTCGTGGGAGGCGGCGTACTTGAGGTTGGCGAGGACGTTGGACATGGTTTTCTCCTGAATGGGGGTAATTAGATGACTGCTTTGCCGTTGCGGGCGAATACGGGTTTGGTGACCTTGGCCTTGAGCGCCTTGCCACGGATGTCGACTTCGACTTCGTCGCCAATTTGCACGCCGAGCGGCAGGCGGGCGAGGGCGATGGACTGCTGGAGCGTCGGCGAGAAGCTGCCGGATGTGATTTCACCATCGCCCTGTGGCGTCATGACCTTCTGGTGGCCGCGCAGCACGCCCTTGTCGAGCAGGATCAGGCCGAGGAACTGCTTTTGCTGGCCATTGGCAACCAGCGCTGCCTTGCCGACGAAATCGCGGTCGGTATTCAGCGAAACCGTCCATGCCAGTCCGGCGTCGAGCGGCGAAACCGTCTCGTCCATATCTTGACCGTAGAGATTCATGCCGGCTTCGAGGCGCAGCGTGTCGCGAGCACCGAGGCCGCAAGGGGCCACGCCGGCGGCGTTGAGCTGGTTCCATAGCGCTTCGGCTTCACTGGCCGGCAGCATGATCTCGTAGCCGTCTTCGCCGGTGTAGCCGGTGCTGGCGATGAAATACTGATCGATTTCAGCGGCAAAGAAAGCCTTCAGGCCTTCGGTCGCAGCCTTGGCTTGCGGCAGCACTTCCCAGACCTTGGTGCGGGCATTGGGGCCCTGCACGGCGATGATGCCAAGGTTGTTTGCGCCATCGCGGCGTTGGGTAATGGTGACGTCCAGTTGCCATTCGGAAATCTTGGCCTGCATCCAGGCCAGATCCTTCTCGGCGGTGCCGGCATTAACGACAACGCGGAAGCGCGTGTCGGTCAGGAAATAGATGATCAGGTCGTCAATGACGCCGCCGGCATCGTTGAGCATGGCAGCGTAAAGTGCTTTGCCGGAAACCTTCAGCTTGGCCACGTCATTGGCGACAAGGCGAGACAGGAAAATTCGGCAATCGGGGCCGACGACATCAACCGGGCACATGTGCGACACGTCGAACATGCCGCAGTTGTTGCGGACCGCGTTGTGTTCCTCGATCTGCGAACCGTAGTTCACCGGCATGTCCCAACCACCGAAATCGACCATCCGGGCATTCATCGCGCGGTGAGCGGCATTCAAAACTGTTTTCTTCAGCATATCAATCCTTTACAGACGTTATCTAACGTCAGTTCTAGAAACGAAAAAGGGGTGAAACGAAAGACACACATCTTGCGTTTCACCCCTCTGTCCTCGATACCTGAGAGATTTGCCCCATCGGTGGATGTCGACCAATGGCCGCCATCGCTCTCCAGAGTTTTTTGGCTTGCGCCGTGTTCCGCGGTCCTTTTGCCTGAGCGTTTTCGGGTGGTTTTGCGCCTTCGGCGGCAGATGAATCTGCACTCTCCCATGGAACGGAAGGCACTATAGCGGGATGCTCGGGTCTAATCAACCTGCTGCACTGCACAAGGAGGGTCAAGCCGGGCAGCCTTCGTGCTAAACTCTTCGTTTGCCTTCAATTGCTTATCCGTGACGCCAGCCAATTTTGACTTTCACTGCCACTCCATCGTTTCTGACGGATTCTTGCCGCCACAGGATGTCGCTCGGCGCGCCGCGGCGAATGGCGTCGATCTTTGGGCGTTAACAGATCACGATGATATCGGCGGCTTGGTGCAAGCCAAAGCAACGGCTGAAGAAGTCGGCATGCGCTTTGTGAATGGCGTCGAAATATCCATTGAGTGGCGCGGTGTCCCGATACATATCGTTGGCCTTGGTTTCGACGCTGCAAATTCGGCATTGACCGGTGGCCTTGAAGAATTGCGCTCAGGTCGTGTCGAACGCGCCAGACGCATGGGCGACGCGCTTGATGCGATTGGCATCCACGGTGTCTACGAGGGGGCCTTGTGTTTCGTGACCAACCCAAGCCTGATCTCCCGCGCACACTTTGCCCGCTATCTGGTGTCGATAGGCATAGCTCGCGACGTGTCGAGCGTTTTTCAGCATTATCTGACGCCGGGCAAACCTGGTTATGTCGATCATCGCTGGATCAGTCTGGAGACTGCGGTCAAGTGGATCAATGGTGCTGGCGGTATCGCGGTCGTGGCTCATCCCGGCCGCTACAAGATGTCCGGTGCTGAAATGCGCCATTTCCTTGATGATTTCAAGGATGTGGGCGGACAGGGCATTGAAGTGACCTGTGGCAGCCATTCGCCGGACCATATCCTGCACTTTGCCCGTCTCGCACGGCACTATGCTTTCCATGCCTCACGCGGCTCGGATTTTCATGGTCCTGATGAGAGTTATGTCGATCTTGGCAAGGCGCCGCCATTGCCGGAAGACTTGAAGCCGGTCTGGCGACTGGTGGCTTGATCGTGGCGCGTATCGTTCATATTCACCCGGAATCGCCACAGCAACGCCTGCTGGTTCAGGCAGCTGAGTTTATTCGTAATGGCGCGATCGTCGCTTTGCCTACCGATTCCTGCTATGCCATTGGCTGCCATCTCGGCGACAAGGAAGCGCTGGATCGCATTCGCCAGATTCGCCAGATCGATGATCGCCACCATCTGACGCTGATGGTGCGCGACCTTTCCGAGATTGCACACTTTGCACGGGTCGATAATGCCCAGTACCGACTGCTCAAGGCAACCACGCCAGGCAGTTATACCTTCATTCTCGAGGGCTCCAAGGAGTTGCCGCGCCGGGTCATGCATCCGAAACGCAAGACCATAGGCCTGCGCGTTCCGGATCATCCTGTCGCGCTGGCGCTGCTGCAGGAATTGAATGAGCCGCTGTTGACGACGACGCTGCAATTGCCGGGAGACGAGTTCCCATTAACCGAAGGTTGGGAAATTCAGGATCGTCTTGATGATCATCTGGAATTGATCCTCGATGGCGGTCATTGCGGAACCGAGCCGACGACGGTGATCGATTTGACCGGCGCCACGCCTGAATTGATTCGCGCCGGTCGTGGTTCTCTGGACCCTTTTGGATTGGGTTAAGAGATGATGGATATCAACGCAATCGTCCAGACGATCACGATTCTTGCCTTGCCTCTGGTCTTCGCCATTACCCTTCATGAGGCCGCCCACGGCTACGTGGCACGCTACTTTGGTGACTCGACCGCATGGCAGGCCGGGCGAATCAGTCTGAATCCACTGCGCCATATCGATCCGGTTGGAACCATTCTGATTCCGCTCAGTATTCTGCTGTTTTCCGGCGGAAATTTCCTGTTCGGCTACGCCAAGCCGGTGCCCGTTGATTTTAGTCGCCTACGTAATCCCAAGAAAGACATGTTCTGGGTCGCCGCTGCCGGTCCAGGGGCCAACCTGCTGATGGCATGCGCTTGGGCGCTGGCTTTCAAGCTTTCCTGGTTGATGCCGCAATTTTTCAGTACGCCGTTGGCCCGCATGGCTGAAATGGGTATTCAGATCAATTGTGTGCTGATGGTCTTGAACCTGTTTCCGTTGCCGCCGCTCGATGGCGGTCGAATTGCCGTCAGTCTCTTGCCGCATGCGATGTCATATAAATTCGCCCAGCTTGAGCGCTGGGGATTCCCGATTTTGCTGGTGCTTCTGTTTACCGGTGTGCTAGGCGCAGTCATGACCCCGCTGGTCAATCTGTCAACGTGGGCTATCGAACTCATTTTTGGTCTCTATTAAACAATATATGTACGCAGAACGTGTTCTCTCAGGCATGCGCCCCACCGGGTCGCTGCATCTTGGCCATTACCACGGGGTCCTAAAAAACTGGGTCAACCTCCAGCATGAGTACCCATGCCTGTTTTTTGTGGCGGACTGGCATGCGTTGACCACGCAGTACGACAATCCGCTGGGCATCGAAAAAGCATCCATGGACATGGTTGTTGACTGGCTGGCGGCTGGCGTTGATCCCAATCAGGCGACTCTGTTCATTCAGTCGAAGGTGCCTGAGCATGCTGAGTTGCATTTGCTGCTGTCGATGATGACGCCTTTGGGCTGGCTGGAGCGTGTGCCGACCTACAAGGACCAGCAAGAGAAGCTCGCCAACAAGGATCTTTCGACTTACGGTTTCCTCGGCTATCCGCTGCTGATGAGCGCTGATATCCTGATTTACCGAGCAGACAAGGTGCCGGTTGGCGAAGACCAGATTCCTCACGTTGAATTCACCCGAGAACTGGCGCGTCGTTTCAATCACATGTACGGCCGGGAGCCTGGGTTCGAAGACAAGGCGCGCGAGGCCGTCAAGAAGTTGGGCAGCAAGAAGGCGCGTCTCTATGAAGAGATGCGTACCCGCTTTCAGCAGAATGGCGACCGCGACGCAATCGAGCAGGCCAAAGCTGTGCTCGACGAAGTGCAGCACTTGTCGATGGCCGACCGCGAGCGACTGTTTGGCTACCTGGAAGGCACCGGGAAGATGATTCTGGTAGAGCCGGGCTATCTGCTGACCGAAGCATCCAAAATGCCGGGCCTGGATGGCCAGAAGATGTCGAAGTCCTATAACAACACGATCACCTTGCGAGAGTCGGAAGAGTCAGTGGCGAAGAAGGTCAAAAGCATGCCGACCGACACTAATCGCGTGCGTCGCACCGATCCGGGTGATCCTGAACGCTGCCCGGTCTGGCAACTGCATCAGGTCTATTCCGACGATGCCTGCAAGGCATGGGTGCAGCAGGGTTGCAAGACGGCCGGAATCGGTTGTATCGAATGCAAGCAGCCGGTCATCGACGGCATCCTGCGCGAGCAGGCACCGATGCGCGAACGCGCTCAGGTTTATCTCGATGATCCGACGTTGGTTAAAAACATCATCGCCGACGGTTGTGAAAAGGCGCGCGAATACGCCCGTGAAACCATGCGCGATGTGCGTGAATCCATGGGTCTGGAATACAACTGATGTTCGGCTATGACTGGGAAACGCTGATCTGGATTGGCATCGGCTTTGGTGGCCAGGCACTGTTCATGATGCGTTTCGTCATTCAATGGTGGAGCAGCGAACAGGCCAAGATGGTCGTCATTCCTGTCTCATTTTGGTATTTCAGTCTGGCCGGCGGCATTGTCCTGACCATTTATGCTATTCATCGCAAGGATCCGGTATTTATTTTCGGCCAGGCGCTAAGTCTGTTTATCTATGTTCGCAATCTGCATCTGCATTACAAGGGCAAGGGCCGCGCGGCGGCTTCGTGACCATGGACGTCGTTCTTGATGCGCCGGAGCCGGGGGTAACGGCGGAGCTTTTTCATCCGGTCGCCCGCATCTATGGCGAACCGCTGGAGCATTTGCCGCAGGACCTCTACATTCCCCCGGATGCACTGGCGATCATGCTCGATGCGTTCGAGGGGCCGCTTGATCTGTTGCTGTACCTGATACGCAAGGCCAATGTCGATATCCTTGATATCCCGATGGCACCGCTGACGCGTCAATATCTCGACTACATCGAGAGCATGCACGCCAGCAATCTGGAGTTGGCTGCCGAATATCTGGTTATGGCAGCCATGCTGATTGAAATCAAGTCACGCATGCTGTTGCCGCGGCCAAAGCTGGGCGAGGGTGACGAGGCGGCAGATCCACGTGCCGAGCTGGTTCGCCGGCTGATGGAATACGAGCAGATGAAAATCGCCGGCCAGAATCTCAATCAGCTGCCGCAGGCTGAACGCGAGTTTTTCTGGGTGGAGACGCTGGTTGAGAAATCGCTTTATGTTCGGCTGCCGGAGGTTTCGGTCGACGATCTGAAAAACGCGTGGATGGTCGTTGTGCGGCAGGCCCGCCTGAACAAGAATCACCGGATCGGCCGAGAAGAGTTGTCGGTGCGCGAACACATGGGCATTATCCTGCGTGTGCTCCAGGAAAGAGGCGGATTCGTCCGGTTTGAAAACCTGTTTGATGTGGAAATGGGTGTTCCCGGACTGGTGGTCCATTTTCTCGCCATGCTTGAACTCGGTCGCGAAAAACTGATTGAAATTACGCAGACCGAAGCCTTTCAACCCATTTACGTCAGAGTGCATCAAGGTGGATCCGAGCCTAGTCAAGAAAGTGCTTGAAGCAGCGTTGCTCGCCGCGCGCGAGCCGATGTCTCCTGCCGACATGAAAAAGATGTTCGACGAGGAACTGTCGAGCGATACCCTGCGCAAGCTGCTCGACCAGTTGCGTGAGGAATGGTCGGAACGTCCTGTTGAGCTGATCCAGCTAGCTTCTGGCTGGCGTTTTCGCACGCGGGCCGAATATCTGCCCTACATTGAACGCCTGAATCCGGAACGGCCGCCGAAATATTCGCGTGCCGTACTTGAAACGCTGGCGATTATTGCCTATCGCCAGCCGGTAACACGGGGTGATATTGAAGAAATCCGTGGCGTCGCGGTCAACACCAACGTCGTCAAAACGCTTGAAGAAAGGGGTTGGATCGATGTCGTTGGCCATCGTGAAACGCCCGGTCGCCCTGCGTTGTTCGCCACTACTAAACAGTTTCTTGACGATCTCGGACTTAGAAGCGTCAGCGAACTTCCGCCGCTTGAACAAATCAGCCAGACATTGGAGCTGAACTATGAAAACTAATAAACGCACACCATTTCGTTCCGGAAGTAAGCCAGGCGGATTTGAAAAAAAGCCCGAATTTCCGGTTGACCGCAGTAAGCCGGCCCCGCGTGGCCGCGCTACTGCTGAAGCGCACGACGAGGTGCCGGAGGCCGAGGCGGCGCCTGCACCCAAATCGCGGCGCCGTCCGGCGTTGCCAGCAACCGGCCGGGCCAGTCGCGGCACGGTGGCTCGTAACGGCAAGTTGGTTGTTGAAGCAAAGCCGGAGCGTTTGCAGAAGATTCTTGCCCAAGCGGGCGTCGGTTCGCGGCGTGAAATGGAAGAATGGATTAGCGCCGGCAAGGTCAGCGTCAATGGTGTTGTGGCGACCATTGGTCAGTCCGTGGTGCCGACCGACAAGGTAAAGATCGGCGGCCGTCTGATCAATATCCGTTTCACCGGTAGCTCACGTCCCCCCCGCGTCCTGATGTATCACAAGCCGGAAGGCGAAATTGTCTCGCGTGACGATCCGGATGGTCGCCCGTCGGTATTTTCTGCGTTGCCGCGTATGCGGGGTGGCCGCTGGATCAACGTTGGTCGTCTGGATTTTAATACCTCAGGCTTGTTGTTATTCACGACATCGGGCGATCTGGCCAACAAACTGATGCATCCGAGTTCCGAGCTGGTTCGCGAATACGCTGTACGCGTGTTGGGTGAGGTGACGCTGGAGGCGCAGCAGCAATTGCTGCATGGCGTCGAACTTGAGGATGGCCGGGCCAATTTCGGTTCCTTGCAGGATGGTGGTGGCGAGGGGGCAAATCACTGGTATCGCGTCACGATTTTCGAAGGACGCAATCGGGAAGTTCGTCGCATGTTCGAAGCAGTCGGGTGCACCGTTAGCCGCCTGATTCGTGTCCGCTATGGCCCGTTCGTCCTGCCGCCGCAACTGAAACGCGGCATGGCGCGTGAGTTGAAAGAGGTGGAAATCAAGATGTTGATGCGAGAACTCGAAAACAACCTGCCAACGCACCGAAAAGGCGCAGAAAGCGCCTAAAGCGATTTACCGAGGGGAATAAATCCGCTATAATTTATGGGTTTTTTCCTCCCGTCATTTTTGGCGGGCATCTTTTTCTATGAGGTGGGCGTTTCGCCCATTTTTTATTTGTGGCTATGGATTTAAACGCACTGCTTGAAACGACAGTTGTCGGTCTGGGGTATGAACTCGTTGATGTCGAGATGTCGCCGCGCGGCCGTACGATTCGCGTCTTCATTGATGCACCCGGACGAGATAGCGGGATTGATGTCGATGATTGCGCCAAGGTCTCCAATCAGCTGACCCGGGTTTTCGAAGTGGAAAACTTCGATTTCGATCGCTTGGAGATCTCGTCGCCCGGATTGGATCGCGTCGTCAAGAAAGCCGAAGACTTCGAGCGTTTTGCTGGTCAGCATATCCAGATCAAGCTGCGCATTCCGCATGGCGGCCGCCGCAATTTTCAGGGCGAACTCCTTGGTTTCAAGGATGGCAAGGTCGGGCTTCACCTCGAAAAAGACGATGTGGAACTGGAATTCAATAATATCGAGAAGGCACGTCTGGTGCCTCGTTTCGACTGAAGGACTAGGAGGTTTTAGCCCATGAGCCGTGAATTGTTACTGCTGGTTGATGCACTGGCCCGCGAAAAGAATGTTGCCAAGGAAATCGTTTTCGGCGCCCTTGAGCTTGCGCTTGCTTCGGCGACCAAGAAACGCATCCATGACGAGGCTGAAGTGCGTGTCTCGATTGATCGCAATACGGGTAACTACGACTCCTTCCGTCGCTGGCAAGTCGTGCCGGACAACGAGTACGTCAACGAATATCTGGAAATGCCGCTCTCCGAAGCCCAGAAGGATGATCCGGAGATCGAGTCAGGCGATACGCTGGAAGAAGGGCTGGAGCCGATCGACTTTGGCCGTATCGGTGCGCAGGCAGCCAAGCAGGTGATCCTGCAAAAAATTCGCGATGCCGAGCGCGAGCAGATTTTGTCTGACTTCCTTGATCGCAAGGAACATGTCGTTTCCGGCACCATCAAGCGCATGGAGCGCGGTAACGCCATCGTTGAGGCCGGCAAGATCGAAGCGCTGCTGCCCCGCGATCAGATGATTCCAAAAGAGAATCTGCGTATTGGTGATCGCATTCGCGCCTATCTGTTGCGCATTGACCGCAATGCACGTGGTCCGCAGATCATTTTGTCGCGCACTGCCCCTGAATTTGTCATCAAGCTTTTCGACATGGAAGTGCCGGAAATCTCTGATGGGTTGATGGAATTGAAAGCGTGTGCCCGCGATCCTGGTCTGCGCGCCAAGATTGCTGTCAAGTCCAATGACCCGCGTGTCGATCCGATCGGTACCTGCGTCGGTTTGCGTGGTTCCCGCGTGACTGCCGTGCGCAACGAAATCGGTGGCGAGAATATCGATATCGTTCTTTGGTCTGCTGATCCTGCGCAGTTTGTGATCGGTGCGCTATCGCCGGCAGAGGTATCTTCCATCGTTGTTGATGAAGAAAAACATGCCATGGATGTGGTGGTCGACGAGGATAACCTGGCCATCGCTATCGGCCGCAATGGCCAGAATGTTCGCCTTGCGTCTGAACTCACCGGCTGGACCATCAATCTGATGACCCAGGACGAATCGGCCAAGCGCTCCGAGGCTGAATACGCAGTGACCCGCGTGACCTTCATGGAAAAGCTGGACATTGATGAAGAGCTGGCAGACCTGCTGATTGAAGAAGGTTTCTCGTCTCTGGAAGAGGTGGCCTATGTGCCACTCGCCGAGATGCTGGAAATTGACGGTCTTGATGAAGGTATCGTCAATGAATTGCGCAACCGTGCCCGAAATATTCTGCTGACGGAAGCGATTGCCACCGAGGAACAACTGGAAGGTGTCTCCGATGATCTGATGGATCTTGAGGGGATGAGCAAGGAGCTGGCTGCCAAATTGGCTAGTCACAACGTCAAGACCCGCGACGATCTCGCGGAACTGGCGGTGGATGAACTGACCGAAATGACCGGCATTGACGACGAGCGTGCCAAGGAAATTATTCTGAAGGCACGGGCTCACTGGTTCGAGTGAGCGGGAGGTAGCAAAGTATGTCCGCAACAACAGTTTCACAATTTGCCGTTGAACTCAAAATGCCCGTCGTGGCCCTGCTCGAGCAATTGGGCAAGGCTGGCGTCGGTAAAGAGGGTGCCAACGATGCCCTGACCGATCAAGACAAGGCAAAATTGCTCGATTATCTGCGCCGCGCCCATGGCGATGAGTCGCAGACGAAAATCACCTTGACCCGCAAGCAAACGTCGGAAATCAAGGCAACAGATTCTCATGGACGTGCCAGGACCGTGCAGGTTGAGGTGCGCAAAAAGCGCGTGCTGGTCAAGCGCGAAGTCGGCGAACATTTGCCGGAATCGGAGATTGACCTCCCTGATGAAGAGCTAGAAGCCGAACTTCCTCAGGTCGTTGAGATCGTACCTGAGCCGGAGCCCATACCCGAGCCGGTCGTCGAGATTGCTCCGGAGCCGGAACCTGAACCGGAGCCAGCACCGGTAGTCGTTCAGGCGCCGGTTGAACCGGTTGTCGAGCAGCCCGTCGAAAAACCGGCTCCCGTGATCCTTGATCGCGCAGCGATCATCGGCGAAAAAGAATTGAAGGCGCGCGAGGCCGAGTCCCGTCGTTATACGACGCTGCGTGAAATTCAGGAGCGTGAGCTCCGCCAAAAACAGGCCAAAGAAGCTGAGCTGGTTCGTATGCGCCAGCAGGCCGAAGTCGCCTCGGCTGCTGCCAAGGTGGCGGAGCAGGCCAAGCAGCAGGTGGTCGCTGCCGCCAAATCCGGCGAAGGTGCCGCACCGGCGCCAGCCGACAAGGGAACCTTGCACAAGAAGCCGGATGCTGTTGGCAAGAAGGGTGACAAGGGCCGTGTCGCCGATGATGGCAAGAAAAAAGGTGGTATCAAGACCCGCGGTTCCGATATTGGTAACTCTTGGAAAGATGGTCGTCATGGCCACAAGAAATCCAGCAAGGGTGATGATGGTCAAGGCAGCTTCCAGGCACCGACCGAGCCATTGGTCCGTGAAATTCACGTGCCGGAAACCATTACCGTGTCCGAGTTGGCCCACAAGATGGCTGTAAAAGCCACTGAGGTCATCAAGGTCATGATGAAAATGGGCTCCATGGTTACCATCAATCAGGTGCTGGATCAGGAAACAGCCATTATCGTGGTTGAGGAGATGGGCCATCAGGGCGTTGCCGCCAAGTTGGACGATCCGGATGCCTTCCTCGAAGTTACCCAAGGTGGTGAACAGAAGGATGTGCCTCTTGAGCCGCGTGCCCCGGTTGTTACCGTGATGGGTCACGTCGATCACGGCAAGACTTCGCTGCTTGACTACATTCGCCGAGCCAAGGTTGCAGCGGGTGAAGCTGGTGGCATTACCCAGCACATTGGCGCATACCACGTCGAGACCGACCGTGGAATGATTACCTTCCTTGATACTCCGGGTCACGAAGCCTTTACGGCCATGCGTGCTCGCGGTGCCAAGGCGACCGACATCGTTATTCTGGTGGTGGCTGCTGATGACGGCGTGATGCCGCAAACCAAGGAAGCTATCCACCATGCCAAGGCGGCAGGTGTGCCGTTGGTGGTTGCTGTTAACAAGATCGACAAGCCGGATTCGAACCCGGATCGCGTCAAGCAGGAATTGGTTGCCGAAGGTGTTATTCCTGAAGAGTACGGTGGTGATTCACCGTTCTGTCCAGTGTCCGCCAAGAAGGGTACCGGTATCGACGAACTCCTTGAGCAGGTGCTGTTGCAGGCTGAAGTGCTTGAACTCACCGCGCAGAAGAATGCGCCGGCCAAGGGTCTGATCATCGAAGCCCGTCTCGACAAGGGACGCGGTGCGGTGGCGACAATGCTGGTTCAGTCGGGCACGCTCAAGCGTGGTGATGTCGTGCTGGCTGGCCAGGTTTTCGGTCGTGTGCGCGCTATGTTGGATGAAAACGGCAAGTCGATCAACGAAGCCGGCCCGTCCATTCCGGTCGAAATCCTTGGGCTGTCCGATGTGCCGGCTGCTGGTGAAGAGGCTATTGTTCTTACTGACGAAAAGAAGGCGCGCGAAATCGCGCTGTTCCGTCAGGGCAAGTTCCGTGACGTCAAGTTGGCCAAGCAACAAGCTGCCAAGCTGGAGAATATGTTCGTTCAGATGACTGAAGGCGAGGTCAAGACCCTGCCGTTGATCGTCAAGGCGGACGTGCAGGGTTCTCAGGAAGCGCTGGTTCAGACACTGGCGAAGCTTTCCAACGAGGAAGTCCGCGTCCAGATCATCCACGGTGCTGTTGGTGCAATCAGCGAATCCGATGTCAATCTGGCCCAGGCTTCAGGTGCGGTCATCATCGGCTTTAATATTCGTGCCGATGCAGGTTCCCGCAAGCTGGCCGAGAATTTTGGTGTCGATATCCGTTATTACAACGTGATTTACGACGCGGTTGATGAAGTCAAAGCGGCGCTTTCCGGCATGTTGTCGCCAGAGAAGCGTGAGCAAATCACTGGCATGGTCGAAATTCGTCAAGTCTTCCTCGTATCCAAGGTTGGCGCCATCGCTGGCTGTTACGTCTTGGAAGGTCTCGTCAAGCGCAACTCCCGTGTCCGTTTGCTGCGTAATAACGTGGTGCAGTGGGACGGCGAACTCGACTCGCTCAAGCGTTTCAAGGACGACGTCAAGGAAGTGCGTTCCAACTTCGAATGTGGTCTGTCGCTACGCGGCAATAACGACATCCAGGTGGGTGATCAGCTCGAGGCTTACGAAATCCAGGAAGTGGCACGCTCGCTGTAATGAAAAAAAAAGGATTTCAGCGTAGTGATCGGGTCGCGGAGCAGGTGCGCCGCGACCTTGCAGATCTGATTCGGATAGAACTGAAGGATCCGCGGGTTGGCATGATCAGCCTGACGGCTGTCGAGCTGACACCGGATTACGCCCATGCCAAGGTGTTCTTCACGACACTCAATTCCGATCATCTGGAAGAGATTGAGCGTGGCCTGAAGCGGGCAGCCGGTTTCTTGCGTCGTGAACTCGGTAAGCGGATTCATATCCACACTTTGCCGGAATTGCATTTTGTTTACGACAACTCCATTGAGCATGGCGCCAGCATGTCGCTGCTGATCGATCAGGCGAATGCCCTGAGCGATCAAACACCAGAAGACTAATCAGCTCATGCAAGTCAAGAAGGCCTGGAAACAGGTCGATGGTGTTCTGTTGCTCGACAAACCCATCGGTTTTACCTCAAACGATGCTTTGCAGAAGGTGCGCCGTCTTTTTTCTGCGGCCAAAGGGGGGCATACCGGCACCCTTGACCCCTTGGCGACTGGTTTGTTGCCATTATGCTTCGGTGAGGCAACGAAATTCTCAGCTGATCTGCTTGATGCTGACAAAACCTACGAGGCGGTGCTCAAGCTAGGCGTGACTACCGATTCTGGTGATGCCGAAGGCGAGGTGACGGCAACTGCTGCGGTCAACGTGAAAAAAGAGGCAATTTTCGAAATTTTGCCGCGCTTCACCGGGCATATTCAGCAAATTCCACCGATGCATTCGGCACTGAAGCGTGACGGTCGTCCGCTCTACGAGCTTGCCCGAAAAGGCATCGTGGTCGAACGCGAGGCGAGGGCGGTGACGATTTATGCCATCGACCTGATCGATTTTACCGAAGACAGCCTGATGCTACGGGTCGCTTGCAGCAAAGGCACCTACATTCGTGTTTTGGCCGCCGATATCGGCGCAGCACTTGGCTGCGGCGCGCATCTGTCAGCGTTGCGCCGGACTCGGGTTGGTGATCTTGAATTGCAAGGGGCAGTGACGTTGGCCGAGCTTGAGTCGCTTGATGAGGCTGGGCGCTTAGCCCATCTCCAGCCGGTTGATGCCTTGCTGCACACTTTGCCTGTCCTTGCCGTCGAGGGCGAGGCAGCTCAGCGTTTTCGCCATGGTAATCCCGTTGATCTGCCAGCCGGTCTGGTTGGCAAGATAAGGGTCTATGAGGGAACCCGTCTCATCGGTATCGGCGAACCCGGTGCTGGGGAGCGTTTGTGGCCAAAACGCCTGGTTCAACTGGCTGATTAACTGATATAATCTTACGCTTTCCGTCGCCAACGGAAAATTTTATCCACTGGCGCTGGCTCTATCAAACCGGGGCGGCGTCGTTTTCATGAAAGAGAGTTTGAAATGGCATTCACCACTGAAATCAAAGCCGGCGTCGTCGCCGATTTCCAGCGCGCCAAGGGCGATACCGGTTCTCCGGAAGTCCAGGTTGCTTTGCTGACCGCCCGCATTAACGATCTGACCCCGCACTTCAAAGAGCACAAGAAGGATCACCACTCCCGTCGTGGCCTGCTGCGTATGGTCAATCAGCGTCGCAAGTTGCTGGATTATCTCAAGGGCAAGAACATTGATTCTTACCGTACCCTGATTACCCGCCTTGGTCTGCGCAAGTAAGCCGGATCAAAGCAAAAAAAGAGCGGCCCGGAATTATCCCGGCCGCTTTTTTGTTTTGTTGTTGTGTCGTTAATTGTGATGAGAGTGAAAGGAAACTATGTTTAATGTTGTGAAAAAAACCTTCGCCTATGGTGCCCATCAGGTCACCATTGAAACCGGCGAAGTAGCCCGTCAGGCTGGCGGTGCCGTTCTTGTTTCCATGGAAGAGACCGTGGTGCTGGTAACTGTTGTGGCAGCCAAGACTGCCAAGCCGGGCCAGGATTTCTTCCCGCTGACCGTTGATTATCAGGAAAAAACTTACGCTGCCGGCCGTATCCCTGGTGGCTTCTTCAAGCGCGAAGGCCGTCCTTCCGAAAAGGAAACGCTGACTTGCCGTCTGATCGATCGTCCGATCCGCCCGTTGTTCCCGGAAGGCTTCTATAACGAAGTCCAGGTCATTGCCACGGTGATGTCGCTGAATCCGGAAGTTGATTCCGATATTCCGGCCCTGATCGGTGCTTCCGCTGCGTTGGCGATTTCCGGTGTGCCGTTCAACGGCCCGATCGGCGCTGCCCGCGTTGGTTACATCGATGGTCAGTACGTGTTGTGCCCGACCCTCAGCCAGCTCAAGGGTAGCCAGCTCGACCTCGTCGTCGCTGGTACCGAAGCTGCCGTGCTGATGGTTGAGTCCGAAGCTGACCAGTTGTCCGAAGAGATCATGCTCGGCGCTGTCGTTTTTGGCCACACTGAAATGCAGAAGGCGATTAACGCCATCAACGAACTGGTTGAAGAAGCCGGCAAGCCGGAATGGGAATGGCAAGCTGCACCTAAGGATGAAGCGCTGGTTGCCAGTCTGTCAGCTCTGGTTAGCGCCAAGCTCGAAGAAGCCTACAGCATCACCGTCAAGCAAACGCGCAGCCAGGCCGTCAAGGTCATCCGTGCTGAAGCCATTGCTGCGCTGTGCTCGGGTGAAGGCGCGCCTGACGAAAACACCGTCGGTAACCTGTTCCACGAAATTGAAGCTTCCATCGTGCGTGGTCGCATCTTGAGCGGTGCACCGCGTATCGACGGTCGCGACACGCGCACCGTGCGTCCGATCACCATGCGTTCAGGCGTGCTGCCGCGTACCCATGGTTCAGCTCTGTTTACTCGTGGTGAAACCCAGGCGCTGGCTGTTGCCACGCTGGGTACCAACCGCGACGAACAGATCATCGACGCCTTGGCTGGTGAATACCGCGACCGCTTCATGCTGCACTACAACATGCCCCCGTACGCCACCGGCGAATGCGGTCGTGTCGGTACGCCGAAGCGTCGCGAAATCGGTCACGGCCGTCTGGCCAAGCGCGCGCTGCTCGCCGTGCTGCCGAAGCCGGAAGATTTCTCCTACTCGATGCGTCTGGTTTCGGAAATTACCGAATCCAATGGTTCGTCCTCGATGGCTTCCGTTTGCGGCGGCTGTCTGGCGCTGCTGGACGCTGGTGTGCCGCTCAAGGCGCACGTTGCGGGCATCGCCATGGGGTTGATCAAGGAAGGCAATCGTTTTGCCGTCCTGACCGATATTCTGGGCGACGAAGATCACCTTGGTGACATGGACTTCAAGGTGGCTGGCTCGACCGGTGGTATCACCGCGTTGCAGATGGACATCAAGATCCAGGGCATCACCAAGGAAATCATGCAGGTTGCTTTGGCGCAAGCCAAGGAGGCTCGTCTGCATATCCTGAATCTGATGCAGGAATCGGCTGCTGGCCCGCGTGAAGAAATGTCGGCCTACGCACCGCGTCTGTACACCTTCAAGATTAATCCGGAAAAGATCCGTGACGTTATCGGCAAGGGCGGTGCAGTTATCCGTGCCTTGACTGAAGAAACCGGTACCACGATCGATATTCAGGACGATGGCACGATCACCATTGCTGCCACCAGCGGTGAAGCCGCCGCTGCTGCTCGTTCGCGTATCGATGCGATAACGGCTGAAGTTGAGATTGGCAAAATCTACGAAGGCACCGTGCTGAAGATTCTTGATTTCGGCGCAATCGTTTCCGTGTTGCCGGGCAAGGATGGTCTGCTGCACATCTCGCAGATCGCTCAGGAGCGTGTCAACAAGGTCGAAGACTACGTCAAGGAAGGCCAGATCGTTCGCGTCAAGGTTCTTGAAACCGACGACCGTGGTCGCGTCAAGCTGTCGATGAAGGCTGCTGCTTCAGAAGAAGGTACTGCGGCCGCCCAACCGGTAGCAGCCGATGCTGCTCAGCAACAGTAAGATTCCAAGTTAGTCTGGATGCACAAAGGGCGCCTAGGCGCCCTTTGTTTTTTGGCATTTTTCCCGGTTGACCGTGGTAATGCCAAACGGCAAGTTACTTTGCCATCTGTTTTTCTTTCAGCTCATCCAGCGTCTTGCAATCAATGCAAAGCGTCGCTGTTGGGCGGGCTTCCAGGCGCTTGATGCCGATCTCGACACCACACTTGTTACAGAAGCCATAATCACCACTTTCAATGCTGGCGAGTGTCTCGTCGATCTTCTTGATCAGCTTGCGTTCGCGGTCGCGATTGCGCAACTCGATCGCCATGTCGGTTTCCTGGCTGGCCCGATCATTAGGGTCGGCAAATACTGTCGCTTCGTCCTGCATCGTATGAACGGTGCGGTCGATATCTTCGCCCAACTCCTTTTTGAGCGTTTCGAGAATCTTGCGGAAATGAGTAAGTTGCTTCGCGCTCATGTAATCCTCACCAGCTTTCGGCTGGTATGGAGCGAAGTGCTTATGGAGCAGTTCTTCTGCCATGTTCTTGTGCGTCCCGGTGACGTAAAAATCGATTAAATATCATGAAGGCCGTTGAGAGGCAAGAAATCTTTATTACACAAAGATAGGCTATTGATATGGCGCGGGTTTCTGCGTGGTGCTAAAATGCGCTCCTCGTGTCGGGGCGTAGCGCAGTCTGGTAGCGCATCTGCTTTGGGAGCAGAGGGTCGTGAGTTCGAATCCCACCGCCCCGACCAATTCCTCTTTGTATCACCCTCAAGTGCCCGTAGCTCAACTGGATAGAGCAGCTGCCTTCTAAGCAGCAGGTCGGGGGTTCGAGTCCCTCCGGGCACACCACTCTCAGGTTTAAATTGATCCGAAAATGCTAAGGTTGATCGGACCGATACTCGGCATAGGCAAGCAAAAACACGCGCCCATATCTTTTGGTGACTTTAGGCTAGGATCTGTGAAATATTGCCACGTTAATCTCCGTGGCGTTGGTTTACCATGGCTAAAAGCAGTCAAAGTTGTCGGAAAACTTTACAGATTGGCCGTGTCTCGTCGCTGCAAGCAAAGTAGCGTGATGTAAGATTTTGAAAAATATGGATTAATTATTTCGGCATGATATTTGCTTAGCATGCTTTATCTGGGCGTAAATCAAGCCGAAAAGGAATAGCTATGAGCGATTTGTTAAATAATGAAGGAAAAGCGAGTCCTCAGGGAAATGCCGGACGCCGGCGCTTTGTGCGTGGCGTGGGTATCGCAGTTCCTGTTTCTCTAACTGTGTCCGCGCGTTCAGCTTTGGCGGCGACCTGTTCAACCGTTTCAGCGCATGCTTCGATTGCGCTGACTACCAGCCACACTACAGGCCGCGATCGCGAACAGACTTGGGGAGCCTTGTCACCGGACCAGTGGGATGCGTTGAGTAATAACCAATGGAATAATATTGTCGGTCGCTCGGTTAATTTTTCAACGGTTTTTACAAACGGAGCGTCCAAAACGATGAAAAATGTTCTGGATGGTGGGAACCAAGGTACTAGTTCTGAACAAGCGTTCGCGGCTGCTTATCTTAATCTCAATAATTTTCAAGGTCAGACCTGTTATACATTGGATATCTTGAAGGCTATGTGGGCGGGAACTTATCCCGTGGGTGCGCCTTTGACCCCTGCTCAGGTTATGGACTATCTGACAGACTCATGGAGTTAAGCCGGTCCCCTAAGGTTGAAGTGGTGAATGCAAATAACGTTGCTCCTGTCGCTAATTTGTTACTTGAGCCTCTGGCAGAAGGTGCAGCGCTGATTTTTGATCAGAATACTGGAGCCACCACGCTCATCAATGATCGTGCCCTTATCCTGTTCAATTTGCTGCGCAATGCGGGTGTGGTTTCAGAATCCACTTTAAGTTCGATGGTGGCACCGGTCTTTAATGGCAACTTGGACTTTTCGGATGTTCTGAGTTCTCTCGAGAACTCGAAACTGGTCATTCGCTGTTGATTCTCGCCAATTGCACTGAGCGCGAACTCTTGTTTGCGTTGAGAACCGGACGGTTTAGATTGTATTTGGGGACTCTTTCTCTCAAGATATCGAGCGTCGTTCCAGAGTTCATAGATGTGTTCCGCCAACTCTACGCCGACCACCCTGTATCAATTGACGGTGGTACCTTCGATTTCGATATCGCACTCGCTCCTCCTTCGAAATTGCGTCGTTGGTTCCGCCGGAACGTGACCTTTGAGTTCTCTGGGGAGGCGCCATTCCAACCAATGAAAGTCGGCCATTCACACGCTTTATTCGAGTGGGGTTTGAATTGGGCGATCGCCTCCTACCTTCATAACTATCTCGTTCTTCATTCAGCGGTCGTTGAATGGGAGGGAAAGGGCGTTTTGCTTTCGGCTGTTTCCGGCAGCGGGAAGAGTACATTGTCGGCGGAGTTAGCGCTGAATGGATGGAGACTACTATCCGATGAACTCGCCTTGATCGATAGTGAGGTTAAGTTAGTACCCCTAACACGCCCGGTTAGCTTAAAAAATAATTCCATTGAGGTAATGCGCTCTAGACACCCGTCGGCCATTTTTGGTCCCTTGGCAAAGGATACGCACAAGGGTACAGTTGCCCACCTCAAGGTGCCAGCGACGTCGCCAGCCTATAACAATGTCGCAGCATCTCCACGCCTGATTATCTTTCCAAAATGGACTGCTGGGGCTACGCTGCGAGTCGATCCGGTGGCCTCGGGGCAGGCTGCGATAAGACTCATCGACCAGGCATTCAACTATTCAATTCTTGGCACCACTGGCTTTGAGCGCCTTGTCTCTCTGGTAAGAAATGCTGAGGCTTGGGAGATCGAGTATTCCTCATTGGACGAGGCGCGAGACGTACTCGAAGAGTTGGTGCAGCAACGTGGCTAGGTCTTCTCCATTGATTGGATTGCTGGCCGGGAGCGTGGCTCTGGAGCAACTGACTGCAGAAGAGTACTGTCTAATGATTTCGGAGGCACGGCGCTCAGGACTCCTGGGTCGTCTGAGTGCGTTGTACCTGTCTCCACAAACTCTCGGGAAATATTTTCCCGAGAGTTTGCAAATCCATAGTAAATCGGCGTTGGTCCATGTCGAAGCATTTCAGCGCGATGTACGGCGAGAACTTGACCATATACAGCATGCCTTATCGGGCCTAAGCGCCCCCGTTATTTTGCTCAAAGGTGCTGCCTATGTCTTGATGGGCAATGCTGCCGCGGAAGGGCGAGTTTTTAGCGATATTGATGTCCTTGTGCCAAAACAATATATTGGCGTAGCTGAGCAGGCCTTGATGTTCAACGGTTGGGTCGGCAGTAAACTCGAACCTTATGACCAGCGTTACTATCGCGAGTGGTCTCATGAGATACCTCCTATGACCCACCGACGCCGAGGCACGACGATTGACCTTCATCACTCGCTGGTGATGCCAACATGTCGCATTGCCGTTGATTCAGAAAAAATGATCAGAGACGCCATACCTGTTGATGGTTGCGGGTTTTGGTGGCGCCTTAAAGATGAAGACATGCTCCTTCATGCGGCCAGTCATCTGATGCTAAATTCGGAGTTTGAACGTGGCCTACGAGATCTTTGGGATATCGATCTGCTATTTCGTCAATTTTCTAAAAAATCGAAAAATTTCGCTGATTCCCTGATAGAGCGAGCCCAAGAAGTTGGATTGGAAAAAATTGCTCAACAGGCATTGTCACTTGCGAAACGCATTTTTGGAACGCCAATCCCTGATCGGATCGTATCTGAACAACTTGGGGTATTTGTTTGTCTTGTTGGGTGCTCAGCGTCGACTAGGCATTCGGATACTCGATCACCTTGGCAAGGGTTTGCTGATGCCTTGCTGAGCTACCGCGAGATATATTTGCGCCTCCCAAATCGGCTATTGGCAGTGCATCTGGCTCATAAAACGGCTAATTTATTCGGCCGTTCAGCAAAGAAGCCCCTTGAACAAACGCCGCTTTAATGCTGAATAAGCAAGGATTTCAAATATTTTGACGGTATGGCATATGAAATCCCGGAAGGATTGCTCAGGGCAGCCTCCTTGGTGCTCTTGATAAACACCATATTGATTATTCCGATAACTTCTCCGGATTGGCTATCGAAAACCGGGCTACCACTATTCCCGGGATAGGCCGTTGCATCCAATTGGAATATATTGAAAACATCTCCTTTCAGTTTGTGGATTAGTTTTCCATTGAGTTGTTTGGAGTTTCCGCTGGGCAACGCGATTGGAGTAATAGAAGAAATAATTCCATGATGGGTTACTGGTGAAAAACCGAGTGCTCCGCCGATCGGGAAGCCGGTGAATCCGATCTCTTGGCCCTCCTGTACTGCGTCGGAGTTTGCAAGTATTAATGTGGGAAGCGGTGGTCCTGGCATATTCAATACTGCTAGATCATGTTCTTTGTCACGAATGATTAACTGAGCCGGTCTTATTTGTACTTCGCCGTTGATGGTGCGTGCCTGCACCACAAGCATTGGACCATCGGGATCAGAACCCTCAGGAATAACGTGGGCATTGGTTGCTATTTGATTTCCGTTGCCGACAATAAATCCTGTGCCACGTAGCACAAACTGTGGGCTGTTAGTTTTTTTGTAGGTCCCAACAACGACGATAGAGGGCTTGGTCCGACCTATGGCATCAGGTAAATCTGCTCTTGCTACTTGGTGGTGAACACAAGCGAGAATCGAGACAGCTAGAACAATAAACCAACGGAGAGTCTTCACATTGTCCTGCGCAAACTGATTTTTTGTAGTGCTGGTGAGGGAGATGTAATCCTCGCATCAAAGGGATGATCATCACGCTGAAATATCTCTCTGATTCGCCGAACGTACCCTTGAGTTTCTGCGAATGGCGGAATGCCGGCGTAGCGATTTACTGCTCCTTCACCAGCGTTATAGGCTGCTGCAACCAAGGTAATGTTTCCCTGAAAATAGGCAAGTAGCCAACGCAAGTAGGACAGCCCCCCACGGATGTTTTGTTCCGGATCAAATGGCTTTTGGACATTGAAGCGCGCAGCCGTTTCTGGAATTAGTTGCATTAGCCCCTGTGCATTTTTAGGTGAAAGGGCGCCCGGATTGAAATTAGATTCTGCTCGGATGATTGCCATTGCAAGTCGAGGGTAGATCCCGTATTCAGGCGCGATTTTCCGCACGAGATCCATCACCTTGCGATGTTCGGGTGTCGCTCTAGCGAGCATATCGCTACCTGCCGTGTCGTGGATATCAGGTTCTGCCAGGCAGGTGGGTGGTTGGGCAATTGGGGAACCTACTTGACGAAGCATACGTTCGGCAAGGGCATCACCTTGCTTGGCGGCCATCGTAAAAAAATAGGCTGCCGTAGCATCGTCACGCGCGATGCCACGGCCCATGGCATACATCCACCCCAAATTATATTGAGCTTCAGCATCTCCGAGGCGTGATGCTTCGCAATAGCGTTCAACCGCTTTTTCAGGGTCACGCTGAACACCATCGCCGTGCTCGAATGCCTTTGCTTCAGCTCGCAAATTCGTTGCGCGTTCCTTAAGCTTAGGCTCAGTGGTGTCTGAAGCAAACGCCGATGTGCTCACGGCACTGGTAGTGATCAGAAAATAAAGAACCCAAGGGTAGCAGTACCGATTGAGAATGCTCCTTGAGCGCTTCATGGTTTACTCACTATAAAAGCCTGACGGCAATAACTAACTGCGTTGGCAAACATATGATGTTTATCATGCATTAGATACTATTGATAACGTTTTATCGATTATTCTAGATGGAAATTGGGTAATTAAAAGAATTTATGCTGCCGACGACTGACGGCAACATCAACTAAATCAATGATTACTATTGTTTTTAATTTTAGGTTGGCATTTATTCAGCAAATGTTCCAAAAAGCGATATCAAAGCGATTTCAGCAATTGGCTGACTTCAGCTTGACCTGAGAATTTTTCGCCGATTTTAGCCAAAGCCTCCAGTTCCTTCCTCGCATCATCCTTCTTCCCTGTGGCGATGAAAAGTTTGGCAAGGTTTAGCTGAAGGACACTGGCTTGTGGGGCCATGACAATAGCTTTTTTGAGTAATTCGATGGCTTTTGAAGATTCGCCTTTTTCTGCAAGTAGCATGGCTAAGGTGTCCATGAATGCTGGTTGATTGGGGGCAAGCTGATTAGCTTTTTCAGCGTACTCAAGTGCCTCTGGTGCTTTTGTTTGGCCACTTGCCCAAGCCAGGTTATTAAGAATTAATGCGTTGTTAGGTTGCAAGCTAAGCGCACTACGGTAGTGGATAACTGCGCGGGAATAGTTTTTCTGTGAGTTCGCCAGATCGCCCATATACATTCTGAAACCAACATCTTTTGGGTGATCTTTTAACCACGAGACCGAAAACTGTTCGGCGTCTGCGGCATTTCCGGAGGCACGTTGGAAAGTGTGAAGTTTGATTGCCAACTCAGTGGTCGGTATCTGCTTTAGACCGTTACGAAGAGTGCTGATTGCCTCGGACCAAGCTTTGCTGGATGCATGGATGTCACTCTCAAGAAGATAGCCAACTGCTTCTTTCGCGCGTTGTCTTTGTATCATCCGAGCGATCTCAAGCGCGCTGCCCTGATTCTTGTTTTCCATTGCCACTAGAATGAGGGCTCGCTGGGCATCGAGGTTGTCTGGTTTGATCTCCAATACTTTTTTCAGGCTCTTTATACCCTCATCTTTATTTTTGTTTGAAAACTGGATTTCAGCCAAACGGAGCAAAGGGAGAGGTGAGGTAGGTTGAATGGATGACAATTTTCCATAGGTGATTTGCGCCTGATTGAGGTCACCTGCTAACTGCTGAGTTTTTCCAAGTGCATCAAGAATTTCTGGTTTGTCGGGGATTGATGTTGCAGCTTCATTGGCAGCTCCCAGCGCTTTTTTGGTGTCTTTAGTTTTCAGGTAGTACTGAATCAGCGCAAGCCTAGGCCCGACTTCGCTTGGGCCGGCACTTATTGCTTTTCCAATGGCTGCGGTTATCTCATCCGGCGTGCCACCGCTGGCTGCTTTCATTTCGGCAAGGGCAAGTAGAGCCTGAAAGTTTTTGGGGGCAAGTGTTAGTAAAGTCTCGAAGCGCTTCCGCGCTTCGTCAGGCTTCTTGTCAATAAGATCGAGTCTTGCCAAACTAGCAACTGCGGGAAAGAATGTCGGGTTAACGGCCAGTGCCTTTTCGAAGCTCTTGCGGGCACCATCCATATCGTTTTTGGCGAGAAGTGCACGGGCACGAAGGTTGTAGGTTGCTGGGTTGTCAGGCTGCTTTCTTTCAACGCTTTCAATGGCTTTCAGTGCTTTGTCGAGTTGGTTACTCCGTAGGTACGCGGCGATCAGGGCGAGGTCTGCGGTAATGCCTTTATCTGAAACAGAAATCTGTTCGAGTTCTTGGCGCGCATTTTCTGAATTACCTTGGGCCATATGCGCCAAGGCAAGAGAGGTTTTTTTCGCGGCATTGTCTGGTTCGAGTTTGCTGGCTTTTGCTAGATACTCTGCAGCTTTATTGGGCTCTCCGTTCTGCAAATATGCTTCACCCGCAAGTGCCAGTAGCTCCGGGTCCTTGTCTATGTAACTAAGTACAGGCTGTAAGGCATCTAGCGCCTTATCTGGTTTCCCAGCTCGCAGATAACTGGCGATTAGCAAACGTCGGGCTGGCATCAATTCAGGGGCAATTTGTAATGCCTTCGCTAAATAAGCTTCAGCTTGCAGATATGAGTTTAACTGATACTCAATGGCACCTGCTAATTGCAGAGCCATTGGGTTGTTGGGTGAAATTTTAAGGAGTTGCTGTGCAGATTCGCTAGCTGCTTTAAACTCTTTGCGCTGGTAGTTAATTTGTGTATCGAAATATATAGTTTGGGGGTGGTTGGGAGCGACTTTTTTTAGCGCATCTAGCTGATTTGCCGCGTCATTTAATTTGTTTTCTAGCAGAAAGGATGTAATTACTGCAGAGTGGGCAGCCAAATAATTGGGTTTTACTTCAATGGCTTTTTGGTATTCTGCAAGAGCCTCGTTGGTTTTGCCATCAATGCCCAGTAACCCCCCCTTTATTAGTAACGCTTCTGGATTACTTGGGTTTTTCAACAAAAGAGCATCAATCTTTGAACGAGCGCCAAGCAGGTCCTTATTGGCGGCAGTTTCCCGAATATCTGCGAGTAGGGCTGGAAGATAGTCTGGTTGTGTGGCCAGCGCTTCAGCTAGAAGTTCTTTTGCCGCATTTAGATTGCCAAGCGACGCATTTGCTGTAGCGAGACTAGTATTCAATGCCGCAAGAGGCTCCCCCCCTGCTAGCTTTGTTTTGCCGAACTCTTCTAGTAATTTTTTCGCTTTTCCCCCAACTAGCATCGTACGTGCGAGCACTGGTACAACTTGGTCGGCGGGATGCTTTAGCTCCAGCGCTTTGCGTAACTCAACTTCAGCTCCGGCGATATCACCACTATCCAGTAGCGCTGATCCCAGTAAAAAACGCGCCTCGCCAAGTTTTGGATTTTGTTGCAGAGCATTTTTTAATTGAATAACTGCTGCTTTTGTATCGCTCTTGGCCAGATAGGCCTTGCTAGAAGCGATAAGGTTCTCAGTAGACTCTCCACCACACGAAGTAAGGATCAATGATAGGACTAGTGCCGAAATACTCTTGGGGAGCGTCTGGTGGGAAGTTTGCATAATTAGTGCCTTCGTGGAAGTGGGTTTATTTCAAGCCTAACCGGTGCATCAGGTCATATAGGGTCGGTCGGCTAATACCAAGAATTTCAGAGGTGCGAAGAAGGTTGCCATTGGCTCGTCCCAGCGCTGTGACGATCGCTTGACGCTCTGCTTCGTCACGAACTTTCCGTAGGTCAATGAATTCAATTTCGTCGGGAACCGTTGCATCCAGTCCAATATCTTCCCGGGTAATTCGAGAACTTTCGGCCATTATGACAGCACGTTTGATGCAATTTTCTAGTTCTCGCACATTACCCGGCCACCCATACGCTTCAATGGTGCGAACGGCATCTTCACCCAAGGTCATATTCCCACGCTTTTGCTCATTCGCGAACCGATGCACGAATGCGTGTGCCATCAACGCCGCATCACCATTTCTCTGGCGCAATGGGGGAATCGATATGACGATTTCTGCCAATCGGTAATAGAGGTCCTCGCGAAAGTTGCCATTGGAGATTTGCGATTTCAAATCCTGATGTGTAGCGCAGACGATGCGAACATCAACAGGAATTTCTTGGCGTCCTCCCAGACGTTCGATGACCCGCTCTTGAAGAAAACGCAATAGTTTTGCTTGAAGCGGCATGGGTAAGTCGCCGATTTCATCAAGCATTAGGGTGCCGCCGTTAGCCGTCTCAATTTTTCCAAGAGTGGTTTTGGAGGCTCCGGTAAAGGCGCCCTTCTCATACCCAAACAACTCACTCTCCAGCAGGTTTTCTGGAATAGCGGCACAATTTATAGCGATAAATCTTTCGCTCTTTCGAGGCGAAGACTCATGCAGTCCACGCGCCAACAATTCTTTGCCTGTGCCGCTTTCTCCTAGGAGAAGGACTGTAGCACTGCTATTAGCAACTTTCTCAATCGTTCTACATACTCGCTGCATACCAGCATCACGCGTCAGTAAACCAGTGAGTGCAGCGGGATGTTGTGTGGCGACTAGGCGATGGTTTTCTTGTTGCAGGTCAAAAAGTCGAAATGCCCGGTCTATCGTTAGAGCTAACAATTCTGGTTCGAAAGGCTTGGCAAAAAAGTCATACGCGCCAAGGGCAATAGCGCGTAGGGCATTGGCTCTGTCATTCTGCCCTGTTAGAACGATTATCTTGGTATCTGGCGCTGCTGACAGAATCTGCTCGAGTAGTCGGAATCCCTCCGATACCGAGTCTGCATCAGGGGGGAGGCCTAGGTCCATGGTGACAACTGGCGGTGAGTGTCGGTGTATTTGCGCCAGCGCACTTTCGCGATCCACAGCCGTTAATGTCTCAAATTGATCAAAAGACCATCGAAGTTGTTTTTGCAGGGCGAGATCATCCTCGACGATCAATAGCGAGCGGGCCTTTTCAGCGCTCATGCTGCCTCCTGCTCGCGAAGGTCAGAATCCGTACGAATGACAAATAAGGGAATTATTATTGTAATTCGCGTGCCCTTGTGTTTTTCGCTGTCGACCAGCATTTCTCCACCCAATTCACTAATGTATTGTGCACTTTCGTAAGTGCCGATTCCCATACCTGCAGCCTTGGTGCTTTGAAATGGTTTGAAGAGACGGTCACGGATGAACTCCTGAGTCATCCCATTCCCAGTGTCTCCGACCTCGATTGCGGCTTTGTCATTGTGTCGTGCGACCGAAATCCACACCATGTCGGACGGAGAGGATGCATCCAAAGCATTTTGAACTAGATGTCCGATGACTCTTTCGAGCCGTTCTTCATGGCCTCGAGCAATCAATCGATCTTGAATGCGAATTTCGATTGATCTCCCTTGATTCATTTTGTCTTTCTGTAAGCGTTGGATGACATCAGTAAGATTAACACCGCATATACCACCAGGGGGAGTTGCTCCTTCCCGTAATTGCATCATCAATTGACGCATGCGCTCAACGGAGTGATTGACGGTCATCAGCATGTCCTGCTGGAATTCCGGATTGTCATGGTGGCGCTCGGCATTCTTTAGCATTAAGGAAAGTTGAGTAATGATGTTCTTGAGGTCATGAACTACAAAGGCAGACATCTTGTTGAAAGCCTCAAATTTTCTAACCTCAAGCAAGGCTTCGGTTGCCTGCATTCTGGCGAGAAAACTGGCTGCCTGGCAACCGGCGGTTCGTAGAAGATCATTAACTTCCCAATTGACATTGATTGGTGTACGCGACCTTGCGAGAATAACGAAACCGTGCATTTCATTACCCGCCATTAGCGGAATTATCAACCATACATTTGGGAGTTCGGAAAGCCACTCGGGAATCTCCAGATCACTGTATCGAGCGGGAAAACATCGATATTCTTCTAGATTAATTACCCATCCGCTGGCTAGGAGAAAGCTGCAGAGTGGGGCGTCTTTTAGCACTTCGACAACGCATTCCGGAAAATTCCAGCGCGCATGTTGCCTATAGGTCTCAGCGCCCGCCTCGCGAAGCCATAGTGTTCCGCTCGGGCTTTCCACCATGTTGGCCAAGCCTCGAACTACCTGTTGCCCCATTGTTTGCGGAGAATTCTCAAGGCTTAAGGCCTGGGTGAAGCGCAGCCATTCTTCACGATAGTCATAACGGTAACTGAAGAAATGCTTGCCTATTAAAACTTTGATTTTTGCGCGGATAGAACCGGAAACTAGCAATACTGCTAAGAGGAGCATCGCAGCAAATACCAGAGCAAGTTGTAAAGCACGGCCCCACTCTCCACCAAAGTAACGTACATAGTAGCCAACTCCTGCCATGAAAAGCAGATATAGCCCAGCCAATAGAAGCGTCGCAGAGTGAAATGCAGCTTTTTGGGAAAGACGAATTCTTGAGGTCCAGTCTTGGCTTCGTTCTGTTGCGAGCATGAGCAGTGGAATGCTTATCGCGTGAACAAAACCACGAACAGTTAATGCATCTCCATCAATGCGATTGAACATCATTGCGTCAGAAAAGAGATAGACGTCGAAAACGAATTGGAAAAGTAAAGCGAGACACAGTGGTTTGATATTCCAGCGGGAGTCTTCGGAAACGGTTCGGAACAATTGTTCGACGAGTACCAGCCCGATCACCGCTTCCGCCAATCCATGAAAGATCAGTGTGCGTAGCCATTCCTGTGGTGACAGCCAGCCCGTTGCGAGTGAAACCTGAACCGTGACCCCGGAAGTGACCAATAGCCAGCAGGTCAGGGTCAACCAGGGGGGAAGCAAAGGTTTTGTGTTTGAGTCGCCGGTTGGACCGAGCAGAGCAATAACGAACGCGTACCATGCTCCGTACCTGATGACGTCTGCTAACGCCGAAGAGACAAGAAATAAAGCCCGATTATTCAGCGCATAAAGCAGACTGGCTAAAGCCCATAAAGTTGAAAGCGAGGCGACAACGACCATCCTCCGTGGACGTGTGCCCGTCCGCCAATCGCTACCAAACGAGAGTAGGTAAATTGACAGCGATATATAGCCGAAGGCGGCGAGACCGAAACCCCAGGCAATCAAGGACGTATTTGTAATATCCATGCAAAGGAGTTCTTAGCCACCAATGACTGTGATGCTAGTGATTAATGGGCGCCCTTGCCTGTCAGCACGACACCCACAGTTTCAAAGAGAACCACGATGTCCAGGAACAAGGAGTGATTCTTTACGTAATAGAGATCGTACTGCAGCTTTTCGGCAGAGTCTTCGACTGTTGCACCATAGTGGTATCTTACCTGCGCCCAGCCGGTTACTCCTGGCTTTACGCTGTGCCTTACGGCATAGAAGGGGATTTCCTTCGTCAATTGATCTACGAAAAAGGGGCGCTCCGGGCGGGGGCCAACCAAACTCATGTCGCCCTTCAAAACGCTGAACAGCTGTGGGAGTTCATCGACACGAAGTTTGCGGATGAGTTGGCCGAGACGGGTTACGCGACTATCTTTTGCCTGAGCCCAAATCGGCTTTCCGTCCTTTTCAGCATCACGTCGCATGCTGCGAAACTTAATGACATTAAAGAGACGACCATTAAATCCCACACGCTCTTGCCGATAGAGTAGTGGAAAGCCATCTTCCAGCGCAATGAGAATAGCCACTACAAACATGACCGGAAGCGAAAGGGCTATCAGGATGCTGGCGCAAACAATATCGAAAAGTCTCTTGACGACTGTCCGGATAAGTCCTTGACCGAAGCCATCACCAAAAATAAGCCAGCCTGCGTACAGGGAGTCGAGCCGTATCTGCCCGAGGGTTTGCTCAAAGTGGCTCGCCAGATCAAGTACTCGGACACCCTGCAGTTTGCAGTCGAGTAGTTCGCGCAAGGGCATGGCGCCACCCCGACGTTCACTAAGAGCTACGACAATTTCGTCGACATTCAAATTGCGAGCTGTGTCAGTTAGGGAGTTGTCTCGGCTAAGAATCAGGCTTGGCGATATTTGTGGCTGGTCCTCGTTACTGCCCGGAAAAAAGCCAATGATTTGTGCTGAGGGATCGGAGTGATCTAAGGCTTGTTTAACTGCCAACGCTTGTAGTCCCGTACCGAACACCATGATGCGGCGACGCAACATTTTTGTCGCTGTGGTGTGACTGGCACCTACGCGGGTTACAAGCATACCGAAGGCAGCCGACATTGCAGAAAGTTGGATCAAATCGCGGTTGACCGTAGAAATCGGGAGCAGGGCATACAGGGCGTAAGCAACCGGTATGGCCAGATAAAGAGAAAGTACTGCTCGAGCCCTTGTTTCGGCGGAAGAGCGAACGGTAACGCGTTGATATAGGCCCAATAAGGCATTGATGGCCAGAATCACCAGCCCAAAAATTACTGCAAATGTAAGAACTTGCTTCACGTTAATCGGAAGGCCGCTGTTGATCCACATTAGCGAAATAAAAAGGCTAACGATCAGAAACGAAAAATCGAACAGAATCCCGGCCACGCTTCGCCAAGTGAACCAGTGATTAAACATTCTGATCATCTGTTAATGCTCCCCAAAAATACTTTGCTACCAAGCCGAGTCGTGATTTCCTGATGGAAAAGCATCAAGTGGCTATTTGCATGGATTTATTTTATTTGCTCAAGCATATCGTGCCCGTGCACTATTTCACATTGATTGCGAATCAATGTGCCCGTTTTTTGGCGTTTGTTGTGATTTTGTGCGGAAAATAACAGTTTGTTGGTTTGTGCATTAAATTGCCGATTTTGTGGTCGTCTTGAGAGCACCGAAATGTTAGGAACCACACTCTGTGGTGTTGCTGTTGCTAGGCTAGTTGCATTCCCACTATTGTACCGAATGAGGTAGGCTGGAAATAGTGGAGTCCAACGGATCGTGTAATTTACGGTCTGGAGGATGAAGATGGAAAGGCTACCGAAGGGGTTGTACTCGCCGGAATTTCGGGCGGAAGCGGTCAAATTGGTCGAGCAGACGGGGTTGTCTATCGATCGGGCTGCGAAGCAGTTGTCGATACCGAAAAGCAGCCTGAGCAACTGGGTACGCGCCGCGAAGAAGGGGCAATTGGCAGCGGTAGGTCAAGGACAGCGGGTTCCCAACGAACAGGAAATTGAACTGGCAAGACTACGCAGGGAACTGGCCGAGGTGAAACAGGAGCGCGACCTGTTAAAAAAATTTGCGGCGTATTTCGCGAAGGAGTCGCGGTGAGATACGACCGAATTGATGGCTTGCGACCCCTGTACCCTGTGGCGACGTTGTGCCGCCTGCTCAATGTCTCTGAGGCCGGGTATTACGCTTGGCGCCGTCGGCCACCGTCACCGCGAACCCAGGAGAATGCCCGTCTGGCGATTGAAATCAGGCTGGCGCATGAGCGGACGAGGCAGACCTATGGCCCTGAGCGGCTGCAAGCGGAATTGGCTGATCACGGCATTCATGCAGGCGTTGATCGTATCAAACGGATACGTCGCGAACTGGGGCTGCGTTGTCGGCAGAAACGGAAATTCAGGGTGACCACGGATTCCCGCCATAACCTGCCGATTGCCCCGAATCTGCTCGACCGGCAATTCGCGGCATCTGTGCCGAATCGTGCCTGGGTCACCGATATAACGTACGTGACAACTGACGAAGGCTGGCTTTACCTGGCGGGCATCAAGGACTTGTTCAATGGCGAACTGGTCGGCTACGCCCTTGATGAACGGATGACGCAGAACCTGGTCATGCAGGCACTCTTCCGGGCGGTTGCCGCCAGACGTCCAGAAAGAGGGCTGGTTCATCATTCTGATCGTGGCAGCCAATATTGCGCCCATGCTTACCAGCGTAAGCGCCCGGCGAACCCACCTTGTTTTTCAGGGTGAGGTATTTGGCAGCCAGCGATGCGGCAGCAGTTCGCTGATCCGACTGTTGGGCTGAGTCGGCAAGCGAGAGAGGATGTCCTTCAGATAGGTGAAGGGGTCGTGGCCGTTGAGCTTGGCTGACTGGATCAGGCTCATGATGGCGGCAGCGCGCTTTCCGGCGCGCAGGCTGCCGGCAAATAGCCAGTTCTTCCGGCCAGTAGCGATGGGCCGGATTCGGTTCTCGATCCAGTTGTTGTCGATTGGTACTTGACCATCGTCGATGTAATGGGCGAGCGCCGTCCAGCGTTTAAGGCTGTAATCAATCGCTTTGGCCGTCGATGATCCATTCGGCACCTGCAATCGGTACCGAGTCAGCCAGTCATGGAATTCCTCCAGAATCGGCTTGGCCTGTTCCTGCCGTATTCGTCGTCGTTCGTCCGGCTCCAGGTCGGCGACTTCCCGCTCGACCTGGTAGAGGCTCTGAATGGTGGTCAGTGCCTGTTGGGCAATCTGGCTCTGGTTGTTGGCATGCAGGTCGAAGAATTTCCGGCGCGCATGCGCCATGCAACCCGCTTCGGTCACGCCGTCGGCAATCAGGGCCTTGTAGCCCGAGTAGTCGTCGCAGACGAGCGTGCCGCGCCAGTCGCCGAGGAATTCCCGGGCATGTTTGCCCGCCCGGCTGTCGGTAAAGTCATAGATCACCGCCTTGATCGGCTCGAAGGCGCCGATGCTATAGGACCACAGGTAAGCCCGATGGGTCTTGCCGGCGCCGGGGTCAAGCATCGCCACCGGTGTTTCGTCGGCATGCAGTACCGGGTAGGTGAGCATCTCGACTTTGAGTGCATCGACCAGCGGTTGCAGGGTAACGCCCATCTGGCCCACCCACTCGGCCAGCGTCGATTGGGGAATCGGCAACCCAGCCCGGCCAAAGATGCCTTCCTGACGATACAGCGGCAGATGATCGAGATACTTGGCGATCAGCACATGGGCGAGCAGGCCGGTGGTCGGGATGCCCTTATCGATCACATGGGCGGGCACCGGAGCCTGGACCAGCGTTTCACATTGCTTACAGGCCCACTTGCCGCGGATGTGGCGTTCGACCGTAAAGGTGCCCGGCGTGTAGTCCAGTTTCTCGGCTATATCTTCGCCGATCCGCTTCATCTGGCAGCCGCAGGCGCAGGTGGTCGATTCCGGCTCGTGGTGAATCTCGGTGCGCGGCAACTCCGGCGGCAAGGGTTTGCGCTTCGCTTGCCCCTTGGGCTTCGTTTCCGAAAGCTGCGCCAGCTCTTCGGTGATCGCGGCCATGTCCGCCGCCAGGGTTTCCTCGAACAGTTGTCCCTGCTCAACCGGCAGGCGTTCCGCCTTGACGCCGAAGTAATGGCGCTTGTAGTACGCCACTTCATGCGTCAGCTTGTCGATTTTCACCTTGCGCCAGTTGAGCTCACGGTCTTGCTCGACGAGCAGACGGCGCAATTCGTCGGCGCTGAGTTGATCAAGGTTGGCGGGCAGTGTCATGGCCGACATGATGCCGCCCACAACCCCAACTGACTATCGTGGACTTCCCCAATGGTGGACCGTCATAGAACCCGGATCACCCCGCCATCAGCCAGGCGCTCCCAGGGCAACCCCAGAACCAGCGCGTCGAATTGCCCGCGGGTAAGGCCAAGGCTGCCTTCGCTTGCCCGTAGTTGAAATCGCCCTTGATTCAGACGACGGTTCGCCAGCCAGATGCCGTAACCGTCATGCACCAGCACCTTCAGGCGATTACCGCGTCGGTTGGCAAAGAGATAGGCATGGTGCGGCTGCGCCTCGCCGAAGATCCGGACGACCTGGGACAGGATCGTTTCGGTTCCCGCCCGCATGTCGAGCGGCCGGGTCGAGAGCCACAAGGCATCCACCCGAATCATCGCAGCCAGTCGCGTAACCAGGCGGCGCAATCTCCGGATGCCTGGACCGGCCAGTCGACCTTGATTGCGGTGTTGCCCCGGCGGACTTCGATCCGGATATCTCCCAATGTCGGCGTCGCAGGGGCAATCGGCAACGGTACGAAGGCAGGCGCGATCGCCGGCGCTGTTTCGAGCACGGGCATTGGTAGGCGCCGCGTCGGCGGTTCAATACCGCGCTCACGCATCCACCGCCGAACTTGGTTCGCATTGACGCCATTGGCCATCGCAATGCCGGCGACCGAGGCACCCGGCTCGCAACACGCTTCAATCACCGCCTGCTTGAATTCCTCCGGGTGATGCCGCCGCCGGCGACTTGGCTTCTGGATTTCCATCGAAAGTGTCCACCATCGTTTTTAAGGGGACACGATCTTCGCGGTCTAACGCGTCAATTTACAGATGGGTTCGCCGGGCGCTTACTTACCAGCGATTGCTACGCCAGTTCGGCATGCAAGTCTCCATGAGCCGCAAAGGCAATTGCTGGGATAACGCGCCGATGGAAAGCTGCTGGGGATCACTGAAAACTGAACTGATCCATCATCGTCGCCTTGCTACTCGCAACGAAGCCAAACGGGAAATCACTGAGTACATCGAAATTTTCTACAACAGAATTCGCAAGCAGGCTCGCCTTGGCTATCTGTCGCCTGCTGCGTTTATGCAGAAGCATTACGCAGATCAGATGGCCGCTTAAACCGTTGGACTCTGCCGTTTACAACCGACCTCAGGCCGCTGTGCGGCTGATTTACAAGCTGTTCAAAGCATTCTGGCTGATGGCGGATATGTCGGCCAACTGTTTGCCCATGCCGTTGAAGAACTGCTTGGCGCTCAGGTTCAAATCGCCAAACGCAGTGAGCTGCATACAGAGCTGGCCCCGTTTGTTTGGACAGGATTGCCACGGAGATAAGTGTAGCCCTGCGCTGGTAGCGTTATCCACGGTGGCGTCTGCCGAAGGTCCCTTTAGACCGTAGTCTGACGACGCGGTGGGTAACGCGGGGGTCATGCAGCCAAGCCTTTTGTCGGCAGGCCAGCGAAGTAAATCATATCCGGCGTCTTGCCACCAAATGACTGATGCGGCCGCCGGGTGTTGTAGAACTGGATGTAGTTACCCAGACCTGCTTTTGCCGCCGAAACGCAGTCGTAGGCTTTGAGATACACCTCCTCGTATTTGATACTTCGCCACAGCCGCTCGACAAAGACGTTATCGCGCCAGCAGCCTTTGCCATCCATGCTGATCTGGATACTGTTAGCTTTGAGCAGGCCGGTGAATTCGGCGCTGGTGAACTGACTGCCCTGATCCGTGTTGAAGATTTCCGGTCGGCCATAGCGAGTGATCGCCTCCTCAACCGCCTCAACACAGAAATCCGTGGTCAGCGTGTTGGAGAGCCGCCAGGCCAGCACCCGACGGCTATACCAGTCGATGACGGCACACAGATAAATGAAGCCCCGGCGCATCGGAATGTAGGTGATGTCGGTGGCCCAGACCTGGTGGCCCGATCGATCACACGATTCCTGAGCAGATACGGGTAAATCGGATGCTTGGCATGTCGCTGACTGGTGTTGGGCTTGCGGTAAATTGCCTCGACGCCCATTTTATTCATCAGCGTCTGCACTCGTTTTCGACCGATGGCATGCCCGTCATGGCGCAGCAGGTCCCGTAGCATCCGGCTGCCGGCAAAGGGGAACTCCAGGTGCAGCTCATCGATCCGGCGCATCAGCGCCAGATCTTCTGGCGAGACCGGTTCGGGCGTGTAATACGCCGTCGAGCGAGCAATGCCGAGAACCCGGCATTGCCGGACAACCGGAAGATCATGGCTGCGGTCGATCATCGTCTTGCGCTCAGCATGCCCGCTTTGGTGAGCGCTTTTTCTAAAAAATCATTTTCCAGTGCCAGATCTGCGATCTTTAACCGCATCGCTGTGGTGTCGGGTGAGTCGGCCTTGGCCCCGCTGTCACCGAAGACTTGCGATGAGCGCTCCAGCAACTGCGTTTTCCAGTCGGTGATCTGGTTGGGATGGACATCAAACTGCTGGGCCAACTCGGCCAGCGTCTTGTCCCCTCGCAAGGCGGCAATCGCCACCTTCGCCTTGAACTCCGGCGAGTGATTCCGCCGTTTCCTTCTCGTCATGCTCTTGCTCCTCAGTCAAGCCGCTACGCGGCCGTGGGTGGAGCAAGGCTATCACTTATCTTAATGTCCGAATTTCTGGGGCCAGCTCTTACCTTTGCTGTCATGCCTCAGCGCTGGGTGGTTGAGCGATCATTCGCCTGGATCGAAAAATGCCGCCGTTTGTGGAAAAACTGCGAGCGAAAACTCAACACCAGCCTACAGTTCATTCACCTCGCCTTCCTCGCGCTTTTGCTCAAAAGATCGTGAACAGGTTCTTAGACAAGGACCTCAATGACCTCAGGATGCCCTAAAAATCGCTGTGGACTTGCACTTGCTCCATAAGCCCCCGATTGATACACAACGACCAAGTCACCAGGCACCGATGCCGCCAAAGTCATGCGGTCAGCCAAGATATCCAGCGGGGTGCATAGCGGACCAACCACGCTGGCGGTTTCAGTGTGTTCGGCGTTCATACGGTTGCCGATCGCGACCGGGTAGTTTTTTCGGATGACCTGACCGAAATTTCCTGATACGGAGAGGTGATGGTTGAGCCCGCCATCAACGACAAGAAAGGTCTGGCCGCGGGAAATCTTGCGATCAACTATTCTGGATACATAAATCCCGGCTTCGCCGACAAGGTAGCGCCCAAGCTCGATCACAATGCTGGCTTCGGGAAAATCTATTTTTGCCCGATTGCTGAGTTGTTTTAGGTTGTCACTGATCGGTGCCAGATCGAGTCGTTTTTCACCGGGAAAGTAGGGAATGCCAAATCCGCCGCCTAGGTTCAAGAAACATACATGAGAGGGGGCGTGGCGTGAGAGTGCCAGCGCCAGATCATATGATTTTTGCTGCGCCTCACAGATCGATTCCGGCTTGAGGTTTTGTGAGCCGGCAAACAGATGAAAGCCTTCGAATGCCAGCTTTTTCTCGCCGATTCTTGCCAGTAGTTCAGGAACCAGCTCTGCATCAACGCCAAATTGTTTGGGGCCGCCGCCCATTTTCATCCCGGACCCCTTGAGTTCGAAATTAGGATTGACGCGAACGGCCACCCTAGCCGGTAGTTCAAGGGCCAGCGAAATATCTGCGAGGATATCAACTTCACGAAACGATTCTATGTTGATCAGTACGCCTGCAGCAACCGCTTGCCGAAGTTCGGAATTGCGCTTCCCGGGGCCAGCGAAGCTGATATCGCTCGGGTTGGCGCCAGCATCCAAGGCTACCTTCAATTCCCCGGCTGAAGCAACATCAATTCCGTCGACTAGGCTAGCCATGAAGCCGACGACAGCTGGCATCGGGTTTGCTTTCATGGCGAAATGTAACTCTACGTTGTTTGGCAATGCGGCACGCAATTCAGAGACACGTGAACATAGCAAGTCTCGATCGTAGGCATAAAACGGCGTTTGCCCAACTTGCTCAGCTAATCGAGAGAGGGGCAGGCCGCCGATTAATAATTGGTTGCCGGCAGAGGCAAACTGATTCATCGGCGTATGGGTGGGGGCAACTGGTATTAGTGTTGTCATTCTGTGTTCTAGCGAAATGAGGTAGGTTACTGATTTTTCTGCTCGATCCATGCAGTCGACAGGGTTTTTCGGTCAATTTTGCCATTTGGGTTGCGAGGCAAGGGGCCTTCGCGAACTTCGATGCCGCTGGGCACCATGTAGGCGGGCATGCGGACTCGGCATTCAGTGAGCAATGCATTCGGGTCAAGGGCTCCACCCGCAGGCGGTGTTGCGATCACTTGAATGGCATGGCCCAAGCGGTCGTCGTCCACTCCAAAGGCGACGCATTCGCCGACCAGTTTAGTGGCGTAAAGAACTTCTTCAACCTCGGTCGGGCTGACCCGATAACCGGAGGTCTTCATCATTTCGTCGCGACGGCCAATGAAATACAAGAAACCTTCTTCGTCCATGCGGACGGTATCGCCCGAGAATACGGCGATTTCCGGTAAGACTAGTCCTGCTTCGCGCCCGGGGGCGTGAACCGGTAGGGGTTTGTAGCGCTCGGCCGTTTTTTCCGGATCGTTCCAATAGCCCATACCAACCAGGGCGCCACGGTGCACCAATTCGCCAGGCTCGTTCGGTGCACAGGGAGAGCCGTCCTCGCGCAACACTAGAATTTCGGCGTTCGGAATCGCCTTGCCAATTGAGTCCGGCCTGCGGTCGACCTCTTTCGGCGGCAGAAACGTAGAGCGGAATGCCTCGGTCAGTCCATACATCAGGAAGGGCTTGGTTTTTGGCAGATGACGGCGCAGTGCCTCCAGCGTTTCGCGCGGCATGCGGCCGCCGGTGTTGGCGAAGTAGCGCAAGTGCTCGGTGATGCTCTCGGGCCAGTTCAACTGCGTCAGTTGGATATACAACGGTGGAACAGCAGTCAGGCCGGTCACTTTTTCGCGCTCGATTGCCTTGAGCACATCTCTGGGTAGTAGATAGTTCAATAAGACAACCCGCGCGCCGGCATGGAAGGCGGTCGTTAACTGGCTGAAACCTGCATCGAAAGACAGGGGCAGGGCGGCCAACAGCGTGTCATCCGGTCGATTTTCAAGGTAGCTCGCCACGCTTTTTGCACCCGCAACCATGTTCCTATGCGAGAGCACGACTCCCTTTGGCTTGCCGGTGCTGCCTGAGGTGTAGAGGATGCTGGCTGGATCAATGTCAATTACGCGGTTTTTTACTGGGGAGTCATGCTCCAAAAAGTCCCTCCACCAGCAAAGATTCATGGGGGGCTGCGTTGGTAATGATCCGTTGCTATCAAGAACCACTACAAGACGTAGGTCGTGACAGTCTGCTAGCGCGTGTTGCAGCAAGTTTAAACGCTCAATGGAGGTAACTAATATGCGAACGTTACAATCACGGAGGATGTAGCTCACCTGTTCTTGTTTCAGAATAGGATTGATCGGTACAAATACCCCGCCTGCAGCCGGTGCTCCAAAACTGGTGACAACGGTTTCAATTCGTTTTTCCAGATAGATAGCAACGCGTTCTCCGCGTGCAAGTCCTACGCTGCTCAGCGCTGAAGAGAAGCGCGACGTTAAAGCGGCAAGTTCCCCATAGCATATGGTGACATTCCCATCGCTGAGTGCCTGTGCCTCTTCTGATCGATCTCTTGCATTGAAAATCAGTTCATGTAGAAGAGTAGATTCAGTCATCATTAACTCGTGTCAAATGTTAAACTTCACCCCTTGGTCACGATGACACACAACTAGGATGGCGTCTTGTGAAGTATCTCACGGAGTCCTGTTGGGTACTCGGATACAGTGATTGTTAAACTTCCATCAGGAACAAAAATGAATTTTAAGCGTGAAGTAGTTTCTATGCTCGATGATGTTCTTCATCTGGAGGGGCGAGCGGTTGCATTCGATGAAGATACGGTATTGCTGGGCGGTGTTCCTGAATTGGATTCGATGGCAGTCATAGCGATTATTTCGGCGATTGAAGAGCGCTTTGGGTGCTCTGTAGAAGACGATGAGATTGACGGGGCTGTTTTTGCTACTTTGGGATCATTGATTACTTTTGTTCAGCTAAAGGTGGGCGGGAAGTGATTTTCTATTGGTTCTCAATTCGTCCCCACGCTTTAATAATCTGCCTCTGATTCATGTAGTCAACGTTGGAATTGCTTGATGGATATTTCCGAAATTATTCGTGTCGATGCATGGGGAAAGCCCATGATCGATCAGTCCCCTCTTGGTTTGTTTTCATATGGCTATTTGATCCGAGAAACCGAAAAACTTATCCTTGATCTGTTTGGGCGGGGGCTAGTGTCCGGTACGACGCATACGTGCCTGGGTCAGGAAATATGTCAGATGTCGGTAGTTAGGGCCCTGAACCACCCAGATGATTATGTCCTTTCCAATCACAGAAACCACGGTCATTTTCTGGCGTATTCGGGAGATTTTCTGGGCTTGGTTGCAGAAATCATGGGACGTCAGGCTGGTGTGTGTTCGGGCTATGGTGGAAGTCAGCATTTGGCATATCGCCATTTTCATAGCAACGGCGTGCAAGCGGGGATGACGGGTATTGGCGTTGGTTTGGCGACAGAGCTGAAATCAAGATCTAGCCAGGGAGTCGTGGCAGTCATCATCGGTGATGGCACGCTCGGGGAAGGGATGCTCTATGAGAGTATGAACTTGGCTTCCATCTGGAATGCGCCGGTGCTTTTTGTCGTTGAACATAATGGCATCGCACAGACAACCTATACGCGAGACACCATTGGTGGCGATATCGTGGCACGAGGAAAAGCGTTTGGGCTTGCTGCTTGGCGGCTGAGTGATCGCGACGAAAGTTTTTCGGCGCAGGTCGAACGCGTTGTTCAGGATACTCGCAACAGTCGTAGCCCCGGAATGCTGGTTATCGACACTGGCCGTTTAGGGCCGCATAGCAAGGGCGATGACCTGAGAGATGCTTTCGAGCGAGAAGAGCTCGTTGCAGCGGATCCTCTAATGGCATTCGGCAAACAGCTTTCCGATGAACAGGTCGCATGCATCCAGTCTGCGTGTAAGTCGTTCTTGGCTGAAGTTGAAAAAAAGGCCCTTGCATCAAGTGTGGCAAGTTTCGATCAGGTGCCAGAGCATTCATTCATGCCGTCAGTCAGTGTCGACTTTCCCAGAGCCGACTCAAGTTCGTCGAACGTTCGAATGGCTCTCAATGATGCACTCCACAAGCTTCTTGAGCATGACGAAAATGTCGTACTCCTTGGCGAGGATTTGCATGATCCATATGGCGGGGCCTTCAAGGTTACCGCAGGGCTATCGGAGAAGTTCAATGGTAGAGTTATTTCCACGCCGATTAGCGAGGCAGGCATTACGGGGGCTGGTATCGGTTTGGCCTTGGCAGGAAAAAAGCCGATTGTCGAAATTATGTTTGCGGATTTCCTGACGCTGTGCATGGATCAGATCTACAACCATGCCGTCAAGTTTCCCGGCATGTTCGCCGAGTCCCCGGTACCCATCATCATTCGAGCACCGTGCGGTGGGCGCCGCGGCTATGGCCCAACACATAGCCAAAGCCCTGAAAACATTTTTGTCTCAGTACCTGGATTGACTGTGCTCTTCGGCAGCCATCGGCATAATATTGGTCAGTTGCTGATCGACGCATCGACTCGTTGGCCCAATCCAACCCTATTCCTTGAGCACAAACTTCTATACGGGGAAAAGCTCGATGCGCAGCTGTATGAGGCAATTCCCTGTGATGCGGCTGATCTTGGTGGAGAACTGTTTCCGACGCTTCGTAGCGGGAGCCTCGATCCTGATATTACCTTGTTATCTTACGGTGGCATGTTGCCGATTGCTGAAAAAGCGGCGCGAATTTTGGAAGAAAACGAAGAGTTGACTGTGGAAATAATTGCACCAGCCCTGCTGGCTCCATTGCCACGCTATTCTTTGCTGAAGGCCTTGCTGAATCGGCCGCGTATTCTTGTTGTTGAAGAGGCGCATCATCAATTTGGTTTCAGCGCCGAAGTATTGGCAACGCTTGCCGAGAACGGCTACGCGGGCAAGGTTGCTCGCCTAGGTAGTGCGCCGGTACCGATTGCCTCAGCACGTAGCATGGAAAGCGCACAACTGCCGGACGAGGAAGCAATCGTCTTGGCGGTCATGGATATCCTGTAGTTTCTGGAAACAAAACGATGGCAACCGCAATTTACATACCGCGAATCAACAATAACGATGACGACGTCAAAGTACTCTCTTTTGACGTGAGCATTGGTGACAAAATTAAGGCCGACCAGATTGTTGGTCAGGTCGAGACTGACAAAGCAGTTCTCGATGTGACAGCCCCCTCGGATGGCTTTGTCCTTGGCTTTGTCGCAAAGGCTGAGGAAGTTGTTCGAGTCGGCAGCATCATGCTCTGGCTGGGAGCAACTAAGGACGAGCCAATTCCGGAGCTTGAGGACGTGTCGACCGGGCAATCCACCTCTCGCGGCTCTCAAATTACAGCCAAGGCTCTTTTGCTCCTGCAAAAAAATGGGTTGCAATCTGACGTCATTTCGCCGATTGATGGAAGAGTGACCGTCGAGGCTGTCGAGCGCTATTTATCGGCACATGGTGGCGCAAAAACTGAGCCAAAACAGGCTGGCGCGATGCAGTCTATCGATTTGCTGCCCAATGTCCAAGGCAGCCCGGTCAATCTCACCCGCGAAGAGAAAGGCATGGCGGCCACGGTCAGTTGGCATCGCGATTTTGCGGTGCCCGGTTATATCGAGATCGACTACGACCTTGCGCCGTGGGCTGAGTATGCCAAGCAGTTTCAGGATGCGAAAGGCTTGCTAATGCCGCCCTTGCTGCCACTGATGGCATGGCGACTGGTGGAAGTGGTGCAAGAAATCCCGCGACTCAACGCCACCATGGTTGGCAACAAGCGTTTTGAGTATTCACCGGTCAATCTGGGGTTCACCATTCAGGCAGGGGATGCCCTCTATCTGGCTGTGGTCCGGGATGCTCAAGGCCAAGACGAGTTCGGCTTCGTCAATGTCCTAGGTGATGTGCTTCGACGTGCTGCTGGACACAACTTGCGTGAGTCCGAAGCTTCTGGGGCAACGATTGGTTTTTCCAGCATGGAACGCTGGAAAGTAACCCGACATATTCCAATCTTGCCTCCGCATACCGCGTTAATGGTTGCCCATGCGGCAGGAAAAGATGGAAAAGGAGTGCTTGGGGCGAGTTATGACCATCGTGTCTTGAATGGTGGGCAGGTCGTCGCAGTGCTCAAGAAACTCGCATTGCCCAAAAAAAACTGATTCAATGGAATACAGATGGCACTGAATAAAGAATCGATTGAAGCCGAAATCAAGGCCAAGGTAGTAGAGATCGCGGCCCAAACGGGAGATGATGCTTCTGAGTTGGCTTTGGATGACATCATCCCGGCAACAGGCCTCATTGACTCGACCGGCTTGCTCGAATTGATCACTTGGTACGAGAAAACATACGAAATTCCTTTGGCGCAAGAGGAAATTAATATTGACAACCTCGGTACGCTGGCGCGAATGGCTGAGTTTGTGCTCCGAAAAAAAGGGCTGATTTAATCAGCCGCAACTCGAGACGGTATTTTGTTGGGAACCACCTCATCTTTGCCGCACCCCTTCTTTCTGCCAAGTAGCCTTGGGCGGATTTTCGCTGTTTATCATGCCCCTGTCGGCGCTACCAAGCCATGGGGCAATGTACTCGTTGTTCCAGCGTTCAATGAGGAGATGAATCGCTGCCGCAGCATGGTCACCACGCAAGCTCAGGCATTGGCGAAACTTGGCGTTGGAACCCTGGCCATCGATTTGTTTGGTACCGGCGAGAGCGATGGGGAGTATGGCGATGCGCGCTGGGGCATCTGGATTGAAAATGTGCGTCAAGGAATTGAATGGCTTGACGAAAAGCCGGGGGGGGGTACGGGTCTTCTGGGCATTCGGTTAGGGGTTGCGCTGGCTCTCGCCGCACTGCAACAGGACCATAAGAAACGAGCGCTAATTGCCTGGCAACCTATTGTTGACGGTAAGTCCTGCCTGACCCAATTCATGCGTATGCGTATCGCTGCCAATATGGATCGAACAGACATACCTAAAGACACTACGGCAGGAATGCGGGCACAACTAGCGGAAGGCAGGAGCATCGAAGTGGCAGGTTACGAGATCCACCCTGAACTAGCGATGTCCATTGAGAGCCTTCGGCTAAGTGAGTTGATTCCGCCTGAGTCGGTGTCAATTGCCTGGCTTGAAAAAGGTGGAGGGGAAGAAAATGAGATATCTCCGGCCAGCAAATGCCTACTTGCTGCTTGGCAGCCAGCAGGAAGAACCACTGAAGTTATACCTTTTGACGGCCCCGCATTCTGGGCCCTGTATGAACGGTTTCTTGCCCCCGATCTTGTGAAAAAAACGTCAGACTGGGTCCAACTGTTGCGGCCAACGAAATGAACGAGAAACCCATTGTTATCGAGTGTGCTGCCGGTTACCCATTGGTTGGCATGCTTCATCCGGCATCCGGAAAACAGGAACTCGGCGTTCTAGTAATGGTTGCTGGTGGTCCTCAATACCGCATCGGTGGCCACCGCCAACTGGTACTTTGGGCGCGAAAAATATCAGCACAAGGCTTCCCGGTGTTTCGATTTGACTTCAGTGGGATGGGAGACAGCTACGGGGAATACCTCGACTTTGAAAATACTGAAGTAGATATTGGTGCTGCCATCAATCGGTTTTTTGAAGAAACACCTTCGCTAAAACAGGTTGTTCTTTGGGGGGAGTGCAATGCCTCTTCCGCGTCACTGGTCTATGCCCATAAGGATCCACGCGTCAACGGAATCGTCATGCTCAACCCGTGGGTTCGAACCGAGCAGGGGCAGGCAAAAGCTGTAGTGAAACATTACTACTTGGATAGGCTAACCCAACGTTCGTTCTGGATAAAGGTGTTTAGCCTGAAATTCGACTTTCTTGGTTCCATTCGCTCTGCTATACAGATGATCTCCCTCGCCCGCGGACAGGGAGCGGGTGGTGATCAGGATAAAGCTACCCGGAATGCAGAAACTGGCGTAGACCTCAGGCCGCTGCCCGACCGGATGCTCGATGGACTATCGCAGTTCAAAGGTCGGATCATGCTGGTGATGAGCGGGCGGGACCTGATTTCCAGGGAGTTTGATGATCTGCTTCAAGCAGCGCCTGCATGGCGCAAACATCTTGCTGCGCGCTCCTTGGTTCGCCACGATCTTAAATACGCTGACCATACATTTTCATGTAGAGAATGGCGTGATCAAATTGCGGAGTGGGGAATCGAATGGCTTCTCAGTTTTGCGCCAAGTGAAGGCATCGTCAAGGACAGCAAGTAGCGGATTGAATATCATGGCAAAACCAATTATCGAACCGATTACTGATGCAACGCTGCCCGAGTTTGCAGTCTTCCTTGAAGCTAATATGCCAGTGAGGCGGATGGCTAAAGACTGGGCCTCGGGATTGAGGACCAGTTGGGGGAGGGAGCGCCCCAACTACGGTTTCCTGATGCGAAATGAAGGAAGAGTTGTTGGAGGAATCGGGGCGTTCTATGCTGACCGGATTATCCGTGGCAAGAAAGAAAGCTTTTGTAACATTACCAGTTGGTGTGTTCTAGATAGTCATCGCAAGTACAGCATGCAACTGGCAATGAGTGTCGTTGGGCAGGCGGGCTATCACTTTACTGATTTTTCCCCAACCAAGATCGTTGCAGGCGTCCTACAGTTCCTCAAATTCAAGGCGCTGGATGAGGGCGTTGCGGTAATCCCCAATTTGCCCGTAGTTCCCTTTCATGGGCGTGTAGTTACTGACCCAGTTAAGATCGAAAGGGCGCTACCAGCCTCGATGGCAAATATCTGGCGGGATCATTCATCTTTTCCTTGGCTGAAGCATTTGGTGGTTAGTGGGCCGAAAGATTGTTGTCATGTTATATACAAGCAAGGGAGATTCAAGGGCATGGCTTGTGCAAACATTGTCTATGTGAGTGACGGGAGCGTATTTGCTAAATATCTGACCCGCCTGAGTTGGCATTTTTTCTGGCAAGGCATAATGACAACTCACATTGAGAGAAGAATGTTGGGGTGCCTGCCAAAGCTGGCACGACTAAGAACAGGTTTTAATCACAAACAGTTCCTCAGTCACACGCTTGAAGCTTCAGATATTGATTATTTGTACTCTGAAACTGTCGCTATGGACTTGTAAGCTTATCTGTGGATACTATCGACACATTGTGTTGTCATGTTGGAGGGCGAAATATGAGTATTCTGCAGTCTGTACTAACAATCCTTGATAATGAGCTGAATCTCAAGGGAAAAGCCTTGGCTTTTACCGAGGATACGAAGTTGCGAGGTAGTCTGCCTCAACTTGACTCTATGGCAATCGTCTCTGTCATAACAGCAATGGAAGAGCAACTGGGTTTTGAGTTTTCAGAAGATCAACTTGATGGTGCGATATTTGAATCGGTCGGATCGCTTGTGGACTGCGTAACTCGATTACTTGCTACGGACAATGCCTAGCGGTCTGTCATGCTTGATGTGATTTGGATAACTGAGCCATGGCTTTGCTTGGCTTTATATGGGCGACCCATGCCATATCACTCGTAGCGGGATTGCGCTGAATCCGGTAAGTTGAGCTTCTTTTCTCTTCGTATGCTTATTGAACGTTAGCTAGCTTTGATGGAGGTCGTCATGAAACAGGCAGAAAAAGTTCAGCGGCAGTTTAATCAACAGGCAGAGCGCTTTGCTACATGGGAAGTTACAGGTAACGAAGTGAACCTGCATCAGTTTTCCCGCTTCTGTAAACTGCAAGCAGATGACAGAGTATTAGAGGCGGCCTGTGGAACCGGGCATATGGTGAACTATTGCGCCCCTAGCGTTGCTTCAGTGGATGGTGTCGACATTGCGGAACGCATGATCGCATTGGCGCAGGTCGAGGCCGAGCGCAGGCAAGTCGGCAATGTCCGTTTCTCAGTAGGACCGGTGGAGTCTCTACCTTTTGCGGACGGCGGTCATACCGTGGTGATGAGCCGTGCTGCATTCCATCACTTTGCCGATCCCCGAAAGGTGATCGATGAGATGCTGCGTTGCTGTTGCTCCGGAGGGCGACTTTTTATCCAGGACATCATCGGCTACGGCGATCCGGAGATCGATGCCTACGTGGAAGAACTGGAGATCGCTATCGACAACTCCCATGCACGGACTCTACAGAGGGATGAGTTCACCGAACTTTTCACAGAGGTCGGTCTGGGAGGTATTCATGGCGTCGAATTTCGCATCCGCCTGGACTTGGTCAACTACGTGGGACATGCCGTTCAGTCGGAAGAGATGCAGACGGAAGTAGAGATACTGATCGAAAAGGGTTTGGGGGATGCAAAACTTTCAAGCGTCTTCGAGCAGCACGACGGACGCCTCTTTCTGTTGCGAAATGTGCTGTTTCTCGGCGGACGGAAGGACGATGCTAATCGCCCGGAGGAGGGAGCGCAGCGGCCGCGGATTCTGCGCCTCAAGCTTAGCGAGCCATCAAACCATCCTTTGCCTTGAATTGGGCACGGGGACTTACCGCTCCTTTGCTTTGTTCATCGCTTCTCGTACTTTGCGGCAGGGAGTGATCTAGGCAGCTATCCAAATAGCGGGAAGCACTGAGCCGTCAAACACGACTAAGCCTGACGCATGCACTCTCTGAAATCTCGGTACCCCCTTATTCTCTCGATCTGGTTTGGCTATATATTTTTTGTGGTCTATGGGAGTTTGGTGCCCCTGGATTTCAAACCGCTCCCATTTGATCAGGCATGGGCCACCTTTCAGCTCATACCAATGTACGAACTCGGGGTGGAATCACGTGCCGACTGGATATCTAACGGCGTACTCTATGTTCCGGTTGGCTTTCTAACGGCTCATCTGCTGATACAAAAATTTTCCGACGCTTGGCGTGTTTCTCTTTTATTTCTTGGTGCGCTATTTTCATTTGCACTCGCATTCGGTGTTGAGTTCACGCAGTTGTTTTTCCCGCCGCGGACTGTCTCTCTAAATGATATTTTAGCCGAGTGTGTTGGGAGTCTGATTGGTCTGATACTTGTCGTACGTTACTCAGACTGGTTCAAAGCTCTCCTACATGCTGTGTTCAGCAATCCTGGGTGGCTAGCATTACGGCTTGTAGAGGCCTATCTTGCCGGGTATGTTGCCTTCAGCCTTTTCCCTTTTGACATACTGCTTTCACGCAACGAATTAGAGCAAAAAATCCTGGGGGGAGGTTGGGGGCTGCTACTCGCCGACGATGCGCAGGGCAATGTTCTAGTTGCCCTAAAATTGATCGCCGAAATAATTCTGACTCTTCCTTTTGGTTTATTTCTCGGTTACCGGGCGGTGGGTCCATCTGCTAAGTTAAAACAGGCTGCCTGGTGGGGCTTTGGGCTTGGCTGCTGCATCGAAGTCGCACAGTTCTTTACTGCCAGTGGCGTTAGTCAGGGACTCTCCATACTAACCCGCATTCTAGGGGTGTTTGGAGGAGTGGTGCTGTGGAACCATCGCACAAGCTGGTCGCCGGAACGAGTCGCGGCACTTGTAAATCGCTATGTAATTCCAATTACCGTAATTTATGTTTTTGTCCTTCTACAAGTGAACGGGTGGTTTACCCACGGATGGAAAGGAGCAGATTATGCAGTTTCCCAACTCATCGATTTGCATTTTTTACCCTTTTATTATCATTACTTTACGACAGAAGCGAAGGCGCTTTTCAGTCTCGCCAGCGTGTGCTTGATGTATCTACCGATTGGGCTACTCAGATGGTCAAAAGACGGATCACCGTCTCAAGCTTTTTGTTATGCCTTCTTCGCCAGCAGTATTGTTGAAGCGGGCAAGCTATTTCTGCAAGATTTGCACCCCGACCCGACCAATCTTGTGCTTGGCGCGTTAGCAAGCTCTGGCGTCGTTTATTTGGCGCGTGAACTTTCCAAAGCAACGGCGCCAGTTCAATTGCTGGGAGCCCAAGCCGAACAGCATCCTATGCCAGCAGGAAAACAACGCCTGAAAGGTCGTAGTAAGGCTGATCACCGATTGCCGTATCCGGTCATGTTTGCCGTGCTGGCATTTGCTGCATACTGGGCAGCAACCTTTCCGGCCCAGCCAGTATTTCTCAGCCTTTTTCTTTTATTATCTGCTGCAACTATTTGGTCTCGGCCTGCCTCGTTAGTCATCATTCTCCCAGCGGCCCTGCCGCTTCTTGATCTTGCTCCTTGGAGTGGGCGTTTCTTTTTTGACGAGTTTGACCTGCTCGTTATCGTCTGCCTTGCCGTTGGGTACGTCCGGGTGCGACAGATACCCCGCAAAGCTCGACGCACTGAGACACTCTTCAGAATCGTAGCTGGCCTGCTCTTCATCAGTTTCACAATTAGTGCCATCCGCGGGTTGACCCCTTGGCACATGCTTGATGCCAATACGTTTTCAAACTACTACAGTCCGTTTAATACATTGAGAATCACCAAGGCGGCACTCTGGGCTTTCTTGCTGTATGGTCTCCTCGCGCGCATCGTGTTTGCTGGTCACAATGTACCTAAGCTATTTGCCTTAGGCATGGTGCTTGGCGTAGCGGGGACGCTGCTCGTGGTTGTTTGGGAGCGTATTACTTTCCCTGGACTCCTAAACTTTAACGATGTCTATCGTGTCACGGGACCGTTCTCGCAAATGCATGTCGGGGGGGCGGATGTCGAAACCTATTTAACAATTGGTACGCCGTTTCTGGTCATGCTGCTTTTTGATAAATCTTCTCTTTGGCTTCGAATTGCTTGTGCTTTGCTGCTATTGGTCACTACCTATGGTGTCATGGTCACATTTTCCAGAGTTGGGTATCTCGGTTTTGGTGTGGCATTCACACTCGCACTGCTTGCTGTAATAATCAAGCGCTCAGACAACAAACCTATTCAGCTATTTAATCGCGCAGCCATTCCACTAATGCTTTTCCTGGCTGTTCTAGGTGTCGGTACCCCAATTTTCTACAGTCAGTTTGCACAGGAACGGCTCGGCCTGATCAGCACTGACCTTACGGCTCGCCAAAGTCATTGGGAAGCTGCTCTGAGGATGCGTGACTCAGACTGGGCCACGGCCCTTCTGGGAATGGGGTCGGCCGGTATCCAGATATTCACTTTTGGCGCAGTAATGAAAAGAAAGCAGCGCCTTATTGGCTTGGAACAGAGCCCGAAAACACATTTCTCAAACTCGGTGTAGGTAGCGCAATGTATGTCGAGCAGTTCATTTCGCTACAACCAGGCAATGATTATGTAGTTGAATTGAACGTACGGAGCCCGTCGCAAAATGCTCAACTGACGCTATCAATCTGTGAAAAATGGCTGCTGACCTCGGCCCGATGCAGTTCCGAAATTATCAATTTCAACGGAGATGGTAGCTGGCAGCCAGTCAAAATGCACATTGGGTCCGGGAGTCTGGGACAGGGGTCTTGGCACGAAAGCCGACCAGTCAAGTTTTCGCTCTACAACTCCAGCAAGAGTGCAACCGTCGATTTGGACAACATCAGGATGATCGATGTCTTGGGCGCGAATCTTTTGGCCAACGGTAACTTCTCACAACAATTTGATCATTGGTTTTTCTCTGTAGACAACGACCTTCCTTGGCATATCTGGAACTTCCCAATTCAAGTATTGTTCGATCAGGGCTGGTTTGGCGTGGTTGCCTTCGGCTTGTTTGTAATCTTCGGTCTTTGGCGCGCTGGGCGACAAGCTTGGCGAGGAAGTGCCGAGGCTGGCGTCTTCATGGCTGCCGGAACAGGGTTTGTTGTGATTGGGGCCATGGATAGCCTGATTGATAGCCCACGCCTGCTTCTGTTGTTTTTGCTTGTTATATGGCTATGTTGGAGTTGTGCAAGTCCGCCTAAGCTAAAAGGCGATTTTATTACTCGCAAGAAGGACTCGAACGCCAGCAAAAGCATTGAAGGGCGGGGGGCGCAGACCTAATCCTGATTTTTCTTGGCGGTTAGTGTCGGGATTCTTTACATCAATGCTAATGGCTTGAATAGTATGCTTATTAGCTCGTTGTTTTAACGATATATTGTTGTTTTTATTTTTCAAGGTGTGAAATGTGCTTCGATGGGAAGGTTGAGTTACCCGAGACTAGCGACCCTGCCGTCACGATAAGCACCCAGTGCTTGTTGTTGCGAGCAGAAAAATGTTGCAGTGGTTATTCCATTAAGAAAAGGAAATAAAATGAAAAAACATGTGCTTATGTTTGCAATGATGCTGATCGGTGCGGGTGCTGCGATTGCGGCTTGTCCAGGTAATGGCTACTTGTCGGGGGCTCAGGTAAGGGCTCTGCTGACCGGGCTAACGGCTTGCTCGCCTGCCAACTGTAGTGGTGCAAACTGCCAGTGGCAAGAGAATCATCAAGCTGGTGGCTCGTTAGTTGAGCAACACGCTGGGACTGTTGCGGATCCTGCTGAAACGGTAGGGAGGTGGCGTATTGCAGGTAATACAGGGGTGATTACTCATGATTATGGGACAGGTGGGAGCTTCGATTATTCCGTCAATGACAATGGCGCTGGAAATTACTCCTTTTGTGGAGCTAACGTAGAATTCACGTTTTCGGTTAAAGCTGGCCGTTGTTGATGCCAAAGTGAGTTTTTGAACGCCAACGGCCACCTTAGCATGGCCGTTGGTTTTAGGCACGTATGACGTTCAACGTTTTGTTTTTGTTCGTGCAAATTTTCAAAGTAAATTGGTTCCATTCATGACAAGTTGCAACACGGATAGCCTTGTATTCGGCAAGCCACGCTTCAATGATTCTTCATTGGCAAACACAGTCAAGCGAGAGGGAGAAGAAGCCGCTTGGCGCGAAGCCTTCCAGCGTTTTGGAAGCCAGGCTCCTGAACAGGTTTTAGGGATTTTTCCGTCGCGTTTCGTTTACCAGATGGCGGTGCTTTTCTCGCAGTAGACCGTTTCGCGATCCGTTCGCTCTGTTACCGTCAAGTTGGTAACCAGCTTCTATTCGCCGAACGTGCCGACCAACTGGCAGATGCAAGCACCGAGATTGATCCGCAAGCAATTTTTGACTATCTCTACTCGCACGCTATCTCTTCGCCGAGAACCATCTACAAAGGTATCTACCGAGTTCCGCCAGCGCATTACGTTTTATTCAAAAATTCCCGGTTGACCGTAACACCCTATTGGACACCGGCCTTTGAAGAGGTGTCACCACCTTCCTTTGATCAGTTACGCGACGAATTCCGAACGCTTCTGCAACAAGCAACCGCCCGCCAACTGAACGGTGGCAAAGCAGGGTGCTTCTTAAGTGGCGGCACGGACAGCTCCACGGTTGCCGGTATGATCGGCTTGGCGCACGGCACACCGGCAGCAACGTACTCCATCGGCTTTGAAGCCGAAGGTTACGATGAAATGGAGTTTGCCCATATAGCCTCCAAGCGATTCAATACCGAGCATCATGAGTATTACGTAACACCCGCGGACCTGGTACGTAGCATCCCCATGGTCGCAGCAAGCTATGACCAGCCGTTTGGCAACTCTTCGGCGCTGCCTGCCTATTACTGCGCAAAAATGGCAAAGGATGATGGTGTTACACGCATCCTGGCGGGCGATGGTGGCGACGAACTCTTCGGCGGCAACTCACGCTACGCCAAGCAACGCATGTTCGATTGGTATCAATACATTCCAAAGCCTATTCGCACAGGCCTGATGGAGCCTCTTCTGAACACCCGTCTCGCTGGCAGTCTGCCATTGGTGAGCAAGGCATCCAGCTACATTGAGCAAGCCAGCGTCCCGATGCCTGACCGCTTGCAAATGTACAACCTGATTACTCGTTTGGGTATCGATCAGGCGCTAACCAAGGGATTTTTGGGACAAGTCGATATTTCCTCGCCGTTGCAGCATCAACGCAAAGTGTGGGCTGGTGCGCAAACCACTAACAACACCAACCGTGAATTGTCATTCGATTGGCGCTACACCCTGGCCGAAAGCGATCTGCCAAAAGTCTGCGGCACCACCCGTCTCGCCGGGCTGGATGTCGGCTTTCCCATGCTTGATGACGACCTTCTGGCTTTCTCGTTGCGTTTGCCAGTCGACCACAAACTCAAAGGCCTGAAACTGCGCTGGTTTTTCAAGGAAGCACTGCGTGGTTTCCTGCCGGATGAAATCATCACTAAGAAAAAACAGGGCTTCGGGCTGCCGTTCGGGGTCTGGGTTACCCGTGATCAAGCATTACGAAAACTGGCTTCTGAATCGGTTCGTGGCTTGGTAGACCGTGGCATTCTACGCGCCGACTTTGTCGATGACCTGCTGACCAAACGTCTTTACGAGCATCCTGGGTATTTCGGAGAAATGATCTGGATATCGATGATGCTGGAACAGTGGTTGCAGGCTCGATCGTCCGGATTTTTAATCCCCAATCGCTAGAGGAATAATTTATGGGGTCCAGGCTGCCTTCAGTGTTCTTCTACTGGCAGGGCATTTTGTATGGCTGCCTGCCAATAGATCTTCTGGGTTCATCATTTGGTAACTTGTGCTTTTTAACTCCTACTCATTCCTTTTAGCTTTTCTGCCGATTACCATCCTGGGATTTTTTATCGTCGGGCGCTTGGGCAAGATAGCAGGTGCCGCCTGGTTGGCCGCCTGCTCCCTATTTTTCTATGCCTGGTGGGATTATCGTTATCTGGCTTTGTTGGTCGCCTCCATCTGCGCCAACTATTTCGTCGGTCGCTATATCGCCCGACACACCGCCAGCGCCAAAGGTCGCCTGGCGCTGGCCGTCGCCATTACCGCCAATTTATTGCTTCTCGGCTACTACAAATACGCCGATTTCTTTCTATCCTCGTCCAATGCCATTCTGGGCACAGACTGGCCGATACTTGGGATCATCCTTCCGATCGGCATCTCCTTCTTTACCTTTACCCAGATTGCCTTTCTAGCCGATGCCTATGCCGGCAAGGTCACCGAATACCGCTTTATCTACTACGTCCTGTTCGTAACCTACTTTCCTCACCTGATTGCTGGTCCTGTCTTGCACCACAAGGAGATGATGCCGCAATTCGATGAGGATAAAAATTATCGGCCGGATGCAGCAAACTTCGCCATCGGCCTCACCATTTTCGCCATTGGCTTGGCCAAAAAAGTACTGATAGCGGACAACCTTGCGAGCTATGCGGCACCTGTATTTTCCTCAAGCATCGACTCCCCTTCGTTATTTATCGCTTGGGGTGGCGCCTTGGCGTACACCTTCCAACTGTACTTCGACTTCTCCGGCTACTCTGATATGGCCATCGGCCTGTCTAGACTGTTCGGCATCCGTTTGCCCCTCAACTTTAGTTCGCCCTATAAATCTCACAACATTGCTGAATTCTGGCGGCGTTGGCATATGACCCTGTCGCGCTTTCTGCGCGACTACCTTTACATCCCGCTTGGCGGCAATCGTCACGGTGCCTTTCGTCGTCAAACCAACCTCATGACCACGATGGTACTGGGCGGCCTTTGGCACGGTGCCGGATGGAACTTCGTCATATGGGGCGCCCTCCACGGCGGTTTCCTGGTAATCAACCAGCTTTGGCAAAATCTCTGTCGACGAATTCCTGTCAGCCTGCCACCTCGCCTTGGCCGCTTTCTTGGCGTTGCCCTTACCTTTCTCTGTGTTGTCTTTGCATGGGTATACTTCCGTGCCCCTGATCTCTCTACAGCGAATCGCCTAATTACCGGCATGCTGGGAGGATTTGGCGCTGCGCTGCCCGATCCGATCCTGTCACGCCTCGGCCCCCTCAAAGCCTTTGTCGAAGGGCTGGGTATAGTCAGCTATCTGGGAGGCGGTGCAAATTTTGTTGAAACCTGGTGTTGGGTTACGGCAAGTTCCCTGATCGCTTTTGTTGCACCAAACACCCAACAAATCATGGGGCATTTTGAGCCTGCATTGCCAGAAGAAAGCCGTGCTAAACGTTCTTCCACACCCATTCTCGCTTGGTCTCCCCAACGAGGACACGCTGTCGCCATGGGGCTAGTATTTGCACTTGGAGTGCTCGCGCTAAGTCGCCCGACAGAATTCCTTTACTTCCAGTTCTGATGCACACCCCACCATCAACGTCAGCTTGGGCAAGTTATTTGCGCTGGATGCTGTCGACCGTCGTAATTGCCATCGCCATAGTTGGCTTGTTCAACTCGTTTATTGACCCGCTTGGTGTATTTGGCTCGCCGCGTATCGCTCAGGTCAATGCGATAAAGCCGCACCTGGATCACCACCGTGAACTCGCTCGTTACCAAGGGGCATACCGCTTATGTCCCAATACTGGTATCTTCGGAAATTCCCGTGCAGAAATTGGCTTTGATCCAGAAAACCCAGCATTGGCAGCGCAGGGGCTTTCAGCATTCAACCACGCCATTCCTGGCACCGGAGCAGGCACCTCGTTACGTCAGATTATCTGGCTCAAAAATGCAAACTGTTTGCCAAAAACCATCTTTTTAGGTGTTGATTTTTTTGATTTTCTCGGCGGATCACCGCCGCTCAGCTCCCCTACGATTGGAACTGAGTCGGCGCCACAACGTGATGCCCGCTTTTATGCCGAGTCCGTGTTTTCCATAACCGGCCTCCGCGACTCACTCACCACACTATTCCTGCAGCGATCCCGCTATCCCGAGACTTCGACCGATCATGGATTCAACCCGCTGTACAACTACATCCCTGAAGTGGAACAAAGCGGGCACTACGCCCTGTTTCGTCAACGAGCTGAAGAAAACGTCCGGAATTGGATGCGAAAACCGATGCAACTCAGGCCAAAACAAGGTGGCATTTCTGATGACGAGGCCATGCTCGAGGCCATTCTCACGCAAGCAACCGATGGCGGCAGTATGACGTACTTGATCATTTACCCCTACCATGCAGAGATTCGCATGATGATCGAACGCCTTGGAATGGGGCAACTATTCGCAGACTGGAAGCGACTCGTCGTTGGCATTGCCGAAAAAAACAAGGATCGAGGCGGCAAAGTACAGGTATGGGACTTCAGCGGCGTGGCGCCTGAAACCCTCGAAGCCATTCCTGTGAAGGGGGATCGAAAAACCCATCTTACCCATTATTGGGAAGCGGGCCACTTCAAGAAGGAACTCGGCGACATGGTGATCCAACGCCTGCTTGGCAAGCAAAACAACTTTGGCATCAAACTGGACAAGGGAAATATTGAAAGCTGGTTAGCTGAAGATCGCCGTCGCGTTCAAACCCTTCTCGACAGCCCCTCGCCCATTGCCGGAGAAGTTGACGACCTGCTCGCGCACCGCGAAAGAAAATAGCTGAGCGTTGGGCCCATCCAAGGGCAAATGACGCGTCTCGATCTCGGCATCATCGCCTTCTGGTGGTTTGCTACCACCAGTTAATTTTGAGAAGTGACAACTATTGCACAGAGAGTTTGTCTGTGAACAGATAAAATATATGACTCATAGGTTTATTACGGATTGTAGGAAAGCAATGACTTTGGGTTGTATTTCGTCATAAACGTTACTTTCGTTAAATAAGCTGAAGTTATCGATAATGTGGCGACCTATTTACGCCAAGGGATAAATTGCTGAATTATGCATAAAAACAAGCGAGTATTAATTGTTGCGTATCATTTTCCGCCAGTCAAAGTCAGTAGCGGAATCCAGCGAACCCTAAAGTTTTGCACCTACCTGCGAGAGTATGGCTGGGACCCATTGGTCCTTACGATTGCACCTTCTGCATATGAAATGACCAGCTATGATCAACTGCAAGAAATTCCGAATGACGTAATCGTAGAACGCGCATTTGGCTTAGATACATCACGCCAGTTGTCCATTGCAGGCAAATATTTCCATTGGATGGCCCAACCAGATCGCTGGATCAGTTGGTGGCCCGGTGCGGTATGGACTGGCATGCGAATGATCAAGCGCTACAAACCGGCGGCCATCATGTCCACATTCCCGATTGCTACTGCACATCGGATTGGCTTAAGCCTGCAGAAACGAAGTGGGCTTCCGTGGGTTGCTGATTTCCGTGACTCGATGACAGAGCCTGGCTATCCGCGCGACCCTGTGACGTGGAAAATTCAGCGGAAACTTGAAGAGCAGGTGGTAAAACACTGTGCAAAAGCTGTGTTTACCACAGAGCCAACTCGGCAGATGTATGCGGAACGTTACCCGGAGTACGACAATGCACGCTGGGCAGTTATCGAGAACGGTTTCGATGAAGAGAATTTTCTCGACGCAGAGACAGAACTCGATTCAAACCCACTCGGGGCAGATGGGCAGATAACGCTCGTCCATAGCGGTGTGCTATATCCTCAGGAGCGAGATCCCCGGCCATTTTTTGCTGCACTTGCAAAGCTAAAGCGTGCCGGAAAAATTGGCGCTCAGAATCTTCAGATCATTTTGCGAGCGACGGGTAGCGATGGACTTTACCAGCCAATGATTGCCGAATTGGGGATTGCCGATATTGTTCGCCTTGAGCCGGTCGTTGCCTATCGGGATGCGCTACGCGAAATGTTGCGAGCCGATGGCTTACTCTTGTTGCAGGGGAGTGTATGCAACCATCAAATTCCTGCCAAGATCTATGAATATTATCGCGCCGGCAAGCCGATTTTTGCGCTTGTTGACCCAGCGGGCATCTCGGCTAGCATGCTTAGAGAAGTTGGTGTGCCGGATATTGCCGATATTGCCAGTGCGGAAAATATCGCAGACACGCTGCTTGGCCTGATGGCAGCCCTGAAAGAGGGCCGGCGAGTTGGTGTGGCAAGAGATGCGGCGGCCAAGAATTCACGCAAGTCAAGAAGTGCGGAGCTTGCAAATCTATTGAACAAACTCACAGCCTGAAGCCAGGAGCAAACATGGGACTCATGAATATTGCATCACGCCTCAAAGAGCGTTACATCGACGAACGGCAGCTGCCAAATGAGGCCAAACAACAACTGGAACTAGATCGCTCAGGCTTGCCTGAGAGCGATGCCGGGCCTGAAGCAGTCGCCGCTGCAGGCATCCAATGGCTGAAACGCTCACAAGATAAATCTCAGTACCAAGATGGAGGTTCGGCGCGGGATTACAGCCTGGTCAAAGGCTGGGCTAGCTCATATCCCGAGACTTCTGGCTATATCGTCCCGACGCTCATCGATTATGCCGACAGGACTAACGATCAGGAACTGCTGGAGCGAGCCAAACGAATGCTCGACTGGTTGGTTTCCATTCAATTCCCCGAGGGTGGATTTCAGGGAGGAAAAGTAGATGCCAACCCGCATGTTCCGGTCACCTTTAATACGGGACAGATCCTGATGGGTTTGGCGGCAGGTGTTCGCACATTTGGCGATGCCTATCGCGCCCCAATGAATTTGGCGGCGGCGTGGCTACGCGATACCCTAGATGCAGATGGTTGCTGGCGCAAGTACGCAACGCCATTTGCGGCTCCTGGCGAAAAGGCTTATGAAACGCATGTCTCCTGGGGGCTTTTTGAAGCTGCACGTTTGACGCCTGATCAAGGTTTTGGCGAAGCTGGCCTAAAGCAGGTTGGCTGGGCGCTGACCAAGCAACAAAAAAATGGCTGGTTTGCCAGCAATTGCCTCGAATTACCGGACATGCCGCTCACGCACACGATCGGCTATGTACTGCGCGGAGTGATTGAGGCCTACAAGTTTTCCGGGGATGCCAATCTGCTAGTGGCAGCTCAACGAGCCGCCGATGCACTGCTCACGGTGATTGAACCAGACGGCCGCATTGCCGGGCGTCTTGACCATGAATGGAAACCCGCAGTCGAATGGGTTTGCCTGACCGGTAGCGTTCAGATCGCCGCCTGCTGGTTTATCCTGTATTCGATTACCGGGAAAACCGAATATCTGAAAGCTGCAAAGCTTGCCAACCGATATGTCAGGCGGACCGTCTATTTGACGGGCAGCCCAGACGTTATAGGCGGAGTTCGTGGAGCTTATCCCGTCAATGGAGAATATGGTCGGTATGAGTACCTGAATTGGGCCGCGAAGTTTTGCGTAGATTCTCAACTCATGGAAATAGCAGTTGTCTAGAACAGACCGTTAGTCTTGGTGTCGGATAGCATATCAATATTGTGGACTATATTTCCGGAGGGCTTAATGATGAATATTATTCCTTGGCGTATGAGAGCTGCAATTTCAGAACACTTTCCGCTGGCATATCACCTCACATCAAACCTGTTCCGAAAACGTGAAGGCGAGGAATATTGGGACAAAAATCTTGCTGAATGGTGGGAGCACGATGTTCGTCGCTGGCCAACCAAGGCCAAAATTATCTCAGAGCGATGCGATCCGGCCGGGGCACTCATCGATATCGCCTGCGGCAACGGAAGCATTCTCAGGGATCTTCGTGGGCTGGGGTTCCAGAATCTTTCAGGTCTTGAAATTTCCAAGTACGCCGTCAATCGATTGCGAGAAGAAGGCTTTACCATGTTTCATGGTATCTTACCGCGCATTCCGGCGCCGAATCAGAGTTTCGACACGGTAATTGCATCCCAAGTGCTCGAACATATCATCCGGAGAAATACTTTTGCGTCCGAAATTTCACGAATTATGAATCCGGGGGGGCAAGCCTTTATCTTCGTCCCCAATGATTGTCTTGGCCCGATTGACGAGCCCGAACATGTCATCAAGTACAACCGGAAGACTTTTGAGTTATTTCTCAAACGACATTTCGATGATGTTTCTGTAGATATCATCAAGGGTGCCAATTTTGCGATGTCGATTTTGTTCGGCCACGCACGCAAATCAGCTAAAAGGACCGCATTAGTGAGTCTTCGCAGTCAAGTTCTTGCCGGGCTAAAGTGGACTGTCTTGGGGCGATTGAGTTCGCAAGTAGTTACTTGGACAATTACAATCTACGTCATTCGCTTGCTCAGCCCCGAGGACTACGGGCTGATGGCACTTGCCACCATATTTAGTGCGCTGTTTGCCTTGGTTGCTGAAATTGGGCTCGGTCCCACCTTGGTACAGAGCAAGGACTTGGCACCGCAACGACTTCAACAGATATTTGGACTTATCCTTTTATCAAATGGCGCAGTGTGCCTGATGATGGCCCTGCTCGTCGCTCCTGCTGCAGCTTTGTTTTTTGGCGATGCTCGTCTGGAGTTGGTCATTCAGGTTATCGCGCTTCAATTTATTCCAGCCGCGTTTGCTGTGGTGCCAGGCGCCTTGCTGGAACGTGAGATGAAATTTCGCGGCAGGGCCGTTACTGATCTTGTATCAACTGTGGGAGGAGCATTTATAACCCTCTTTTTGGCCTACCGGGGTATGGGGTATTCGCTCTGGCGTGGGGTTATATCACAGTCACTTTCCGGTCCATCGGCTTGAATATTGTTGGCAAGTATCCGGGGCGCCCGCTTTTTAGCTTCGCCGGTTGCGGCAAAATGTTCAATTTTGGCCGTAATGTTGCAGCGGCTCAGTTGGTCTGGTTTTTCTATTCTCAAGCCGATTCATTTATCGTTGGCAAATTGCTTGGCAAGCACGATCTGGGAATTTATTCTGTTTCGATGGACTTGGCCTCGTTGCCGGCCTCACGAGTTTCGGCAATTCTGAATCAGATCGTTTTTCCATCGCTGTCAAAGGTAAAAAGAGATGGTGGTTCGGTTGGGCCTTACCTTCTCAAAGGAGTGAGGAGCGTAAGCTTGCTGTCGTTCCCTGTTATGTGGGGTATTTCGAGTGTTGCCCCCGAACTGGTTCAGGTGCTGTTGGGTGAAAAATGGGCAGAGGCTGTGCTTCCACTCGCACTTCTTTGCCTGATTATGCCATTGCGAGTCCTTTCGCCATTATTACATGCTGGCCTGCATGCAGTGGGGCGTGCTGATATCAGTTTCCGGATCACCTGCATAACAGCAATAGCCATGTGCAGCGCTTTTTGTAGTGGGGGCTCAATTTGGATTGATTGGACTTAGTTTGGCATGGCTTTTAGTCTTCCCTTGCGCGTTCTTATTCAACTTGCTTAGATCCTGTAACCACATGGATCTTAAGGCGAGAGAGCTTGCAAAAACTTTAAGTAAGCCAGCCTTGTCATGTGGGCTTATGTATGCTGTCGTGGCTTTTGTTCGTCAGATATTTCCTTGGTCAGGAGGGGTCAGTAACCTGATCGTACTAATTATTGCCGGCGCTATCGCCTATATTACTTTTACCTTTATCTTTAATCGTCAAGGAATAGAAGAAGTACGAGGGTTGCTGAAGTACAAGGCAAGCTGAAATGCTCAACTTTAGGAGCCTTTTTGTTGCAAGCGGGCATGCCAAAAGATGTTGAATATTTCATACTGACCGGTATGCTTAGTTTTTCGCAGCGAGTTGGCAATCCGGCGAGAAAGAAAAGCAAAGACGGGGCGTTGTTTCTTGTCGTTCAATGCGGATGCCGCAGAAAGTAACAGGGTCGCTGGGTCGTTCGTCAGTACGTCTCGATTTGGCAAGAATACCGCCTTGTGGCGTCCGATTCTTGCAATACCAAGTGTTCCGATCTGATTATGCTCAAGCTTGATGAGCTGACTATCGGCGATTTTCCACGGAAGCCATGGGGGGCGAATAAATAACTCGTCCGTGATCACCGGAGCACCTTCTGTTCTATCAATAACCTGATCAATCAAGGTCATCGCCTCCGCCAACAACCTTACGTCACTTGTTTCCACCAATTCATGATGAACAGTATTCGGTATGCCCTCCTCAGTGCCGCGGAATACTACTCGAACGAAAGGTAGTTTCTTAAAACCAAGTTTGATTGCGAGATCGGCAGAAGCGTGATTGTTTTCGGCCACGTAGCAACTACAGTTGCGTGCCCCTAGCTTGGCGATTTCAGCCAAGCCCTCGTGCATGACACGCTCGCCAAGACCCATTCTGCGAAAATTCGGAAGGGTGTAGAAATAGCCGTAGTACCAAAGATCGCTGCAAGTAGGAGACCGGGAGAAGAGCGAACGCGATGCAACGATTTCGTTATCAGAATTTGCGAGCGCACCAATCACAATCGTAGACTCGCCAGCGAGCCAGCGCCCTACTTCCTGCCGGATGCCTGACCATAAAATGGGCGCATCAGGCTCATCAGCGTTTCGCGTCCAATAATCCCGTCGAAACGACAAGGAAAGGCGCCTGACACTCAAATCATGGAGGGGGGCTACCATCAACGTGTGTCGCGTCCATCTCTGGCGCTGAGTACGACATTCCGCACACGGTGGGCGAGGGTCCGCAATCCTACTTTTGCTGCAACCAAGCCCGGTCGCAACGATTTCTGCCCACTGATGCACGATCGTTCGATAGCACCGAAACCAGTCTTGAATTTATAAAGACCGTGATCAGCAGAATCCGGTTGCGCTGCTGTGGCTGACATTCCTCCCAGATTGAATTCACGAACGCCTTCCGCAAATTCCTGCTGGATGGCGAACCAGAGCAAACCCTTCGGAGCGTTCAGTGATAGCCCATCAGGTGTTGCTCCACCGTAAAGATAGTAAGAATTGGCGCCAAATACGCCGATCACCACGGATGCAATGGCAGCGCCATTTTTTTCAGCCAGATAGACGCGAGCACGACCCGATTTGACAAGGTGTTCCCAGAGCGCTCTATAGGTAGACTCACGCATCGGATTCCCCGGTTTTCCCTGAGCCCTGTGTCGTAATGCTGTTTCCTGTTCAATGCCATGCAGCGCGGAGACTACTCCGTCATCTGATCTGACCCGGCATTCGACACCCGAACGCTCGAAACGTCGAATGTCGTTGCGTAGTGTGGGTCGCATGCCATTCCAGGTTGCTTCCAGGCCCTGTTCAAGCGACAAGGCAAACTCGAATCTTGCATTCTCAGCATATCCCAACGGTGCCAGTTGGATTGGGGAGGCACCGTCATAGGCAAATGAGTTGAGTTGAAACTCGCTGACACCCTGGCGGTGTAAGACCTCTTCGATTTCGGCAATCGCCGCTGCCCGGTCAATGGCGAGCGGAATGCAATCAGCCGACGCGCTAGGCCAGCGAGACATAGGCCATTTGCCTGATGCAGGGAGGTAAACGATGGCTGCAAAGGAATTGTCTCCTTGGCTGCTTTCCAGAAACAAGGGACGCAAGTTGTTCTGGCTGCAGGCGAAGGCTGCCCACTCGGTAGTCAATTGCATCGGACCGTTTTGCGATGCTATCCGCTGGTTCCAGCGGGTCGAATCAACGGTACTTAGTACTGATATTTGTTTCAAATTTGATCCCACCTAGGTTCTGCCTGCCAAGGCAAGAGCACAACGGATACCGAATCTTGCGGGGGTACGATCCCATGGCGTAAAGCGAGGCATCATGAAAGGATCGGTTTGGACCGTTGCGATGGCTTGTTGGGTTGTTGCTGCCGCAATAAAGCCTGCTTGACGGAGCATTTCGATATGCTGAGACGATAGGTCAAGTTGTGTATTGCCATTTGGATAGGCGAATACCTTGACGGGTTCGGCCAGGATTGTTTCCAACTCGATCTTGCCGCGTGTTATTTCCGAATAGGCATCATCGTCTGTGAGCGATTTAAGAATCGGATGCGTGTGGGTATGCCCGCCAAGTTCCATTCCTGCGGCGCGCATAGCTCTGACATCATCGGCACTCATCATTAATCCGGATTGATCATCGACGCCGGCGTGCCGTGAAATTTTCCGAGCAGTAGCTTCGCGCTGGCCGTGGGGTTGGTACTTGAGTTTGCCCAGGATCGTTCCGATGGCATTGACCCGGTTTGTCGGGGTCGTCAAGTCGTATTGGTCTAGTCCAAACTTTTTCAAGTCCACCGTTTCGTTCGGTAACAGTCGGATGGCCTCGATGATGTCATCATTCCACATTCTCCCCCCGCCAAGAAAACTCGTAGCAATGAAGAAGGTAGCGCTCAGGCCATGTCGCTGGAGTATCGGCAGTGCGACCGAAAAGTTGTCCTTGTATCCGTCGTCAAACGTGATGCATGCAGCTGCTTTTGGTAGCGAACCACTCTTCAAAAGGCTGACAGCTCGACCGAAAGGTAGTACGTTGAAATTCCTGCCGATGAGGCGAACCATCCAGTCAAATTGCTTGGCGTCAGGTTCGCCAGGCAACAATGAATCCGGCTTGGCCAAGACGCGGTGAAAAATGAATACCTGAAGCTTTCCGCGAGCACCTCCTGGAGACAGGAGGTTAAGCACTGGCTTCATTAATCCCAAGGTCATTTCCGAGTAGCCTTGCCGGAGCCACGCATTTCAGCGATGAGTCGTTCTAAAGGTTTGGAACCTGGGGCGTTTTTCAAACCTTCTTCCGCAACAGTCGCGGCTTCGTGCTGCTTCCCCTGTTGCATCAGGCGTTGTGCCCACCATAGATAAGCTGGCCAATATTCTGGGTTTGCTTCCCACGCTTTTTTGAAAGCGACTTCGGCATTTTTGTCATCCTGCAAACCGAGGTATGCTTGGCCGACTTTTAGCCTCATTTTCTGGTAGCAAAGCAAATTCGGGAGTTGACCTTTCAATTGAGAAATAGAAATCTGCAATAGCTCCTCTAAATAGAGACTTACGAGCAGCATCGGTTTGACCTGCGCGATAAGTCCTTGCCAAGGAAACCAAGCCCCAGCAATAGTGGTGAATATGCATGAAATCGTTACCAAGCCGAGCACGCCATCCAGCCTCGTTGTCTGGTTTGAAAAAGTTAGATGCGACGTTCCCTTGATTTCTGCAATAGGTTGGAAGCAACTGATACTCTTCCTTGGTCATCTCGACGGCTTGAACCTGATTGACCAAGAGAAAGCCAATAATCATGACAATCAGTATTCGCGACATATTTGGTTCAACTTTCGAAAAGTAATCGTTAAAAAAGATTTGTTGACTAATTTGCTATTTTATCGGATACCGTTTCATACAACTCATTTTCTCAAAAAGTAGCATTCAATATTTTTCGCAATGCCTAGGTTATTGAAGTTAATTAGTAAATTTCCTGTTTAGCTCCACCTGATTTATTTTGTCGTCTGTGAAGTTTTTTGAAATTAATTCATCGAATTCGTGAAAAGACAGCTTTGATTCGTTAATTGCTGTCTTTGCTCCATCTTCGTTATCTAAATACCAACGGGAAATGATTTGATTAATATGTCTTGGCAATTCGTTTAGTGGAATTTTAAGTATAACCAAGTGATATTTAAGCGCGGCATTTTCAATAATTCCCTTTGCTTGGCGACGCTTTCTCTTGAAGAATGCTAATATGTCTTTTACCCTAAACCAGCGCTTTTCATCGACATGCCAAGTCGCATCAATGGCTATTGGTATATATTTTTTCGGAAGCCATGGATTGGTCACATTGTCTAGTCCAAAAGACAAAAAAGCTCCCATGATCGAGTCAACCCGGTACATGCCAATCGGAATACGTATATCTTTAGTTTTTATTACTTTCATGGCTCGATGAGAAATCCCACAGAAATTTCCATGGAAGCCGCCATTTTTCAACATTTCTTTTCTTATCGCCTTCGCACTCTTGCCTATACTTGGAAGCCCCGAACTTCCAAGTGCCTCCGGGAGCAACATAGAGCGACATATTGAGTCAATACTTGATGGGTCTACTCTGACATACCCATCAATATAAACGACATCGAGGCCATTATCACGCCATATTTTATGTATATGGGTGTTCCACGCGTTCCCTTTGTCAGCCAATTTGATGGACCAAACATAAATTTCAATTGGCCTATATATTTTGACTAGGGCTAGCCTTTCTACGAACCGTTCAACATTGCTCTCATTGCCATTAATGACTATATCGATAATCGAATCATCAGGGATGGCCAAGATTGCATGTTTTACAGTAAGCTCAAGCACATTTATATCCTCCCGGGAGGATAGTATGGCTATATTTACCGGGCTTCTAGAATTTGTGTCTCTTGAATTTGCGCTATTCATCGCACTCATTCACCCATCGATGAATTTTAAAATCAAATAAAGTCCTGCCGGTTTTACAAGGCTTCAGCATTTGTATTTCATCCAAGCTTGATTCAAAATTTCAGTCAAAGCGATTGCGCATATTTGTCATTGGCGATCAAGAATGTATGACTTGGAGGGGCAACGATATGCCACCGATAGTTACGTACTGTAAAACCTGTTTACAGCCTAGCACTTTTGAACGTACCGTACCACAAAATCTAATTGGCATGTCAGGTGGGCTCCATAGTTTCCAATTTCTCGACAAAATTCAGAAAAATCAGCATAGCCATCACCTATTGGCGTTTATTGATCCGCTTGTCGCCAAATGTGCGCTCTGGAGAACTCTTCCATTGTTGACGCCTCTATCGTTGCTTTCCAATAGAAAAGACAAATCAAAAGCAGCGACGTACGAAATTTCTGCGGTCAACTGCAAAAAGTAATGGAAAATTCATCAGGTTAGACTATGCAAGCGAGTCGTGTTGAACAAGTTAACCTTAATCACCTTTTTATTACTACGGTTTCGCTAAACGCGGAAAGAATTTTGTGGGAGGCCATTGTTCCCATGTTTTTGGGACAATCCACACCGAAAGTTTTGGAGACCGTGTTACAAGAATTGATACTGCATAAGATAGGCCGATCGCTGCACCGGTTGTTACGCACCCACAAAAGAAAAACATAAGTGGCGATGAAACATTTCCAAATACAATCGGTATCAGCTTGCCGATAAGCACATAGGCTACCGGGTGTATTAAATATATCAATAAGGAATTTTCTCCAATCGCCTCAAACCATTGAAGCTGTTTAGGAAGGGAGGTGAGCCAGGCCACTGTCATAACTCCCATGATTCCGGATAGGTCTTGGAAAAATAGGATTTTTGGTTTGTTTATTCCGGCAAGTTCAAATGTAGCTATTTCCAGATGAGTGGGGCCTGAAACCAAAATGCCGTAGCTCAAAATAAAGATAGATGTGACAATCGGTCCCCATGTCCGTGGTAATTGGCGATTTAATATTTCTCACCAAATAAATCCAAGGAAGAAAATATTTATTGCAATGGAAAATCCGAAAGGTGGCCACAACATAACGGATTGCGACAAAAGTGGAGTTGCCAAATGAACTATTAAGGCAATTCCCAATCCAAAATGCTTTACGCGATGGGAGAGTAATGAGTCATACATGGCCAATAGGCACGTTAGGCCAAAAAGAGCCGGCAAGAACCACAGCATCAAAAGCCCAGACGCCGATTTGGTAAAAGGGGCGTTTCCAATGAGCATCGCAAGCCCCCACGCAAACAGGCTATCGCTGGCGCTGGAATGGTCACGATACATTAGAAAGAATGCCAGAGTGGCCGCTGACAAGGCCCACCAGTATGGAATCAGGTATCTGGCAATACGGTTAGCAATGAAGCGAAAATTCCATTCCTTTGTGCCAAAAGTAAATGCAAGAAGAAAAAATCCAAGAACGTGAAACGTCAGTGGCTCAAAGAGGCTTGGAGCTAGTAGTCTGAACCAGTCGTTATGGTCGGTAGCAACGATAACAATCAAAATACCTTTGATCCGTTCCGAATTACGCCCAAGTAACGCTTTGAGTGTTTCATGGGTATTATTGACGGTCATGCCAATACCGTGCTGTTTGAATTGATTGTGCGGCTTTCACAGCATACCAAATGGCGCAGGGCGACGAGAATCGCAAAAATCATATACATAAAATCGAAATATGCCATGTTCAATGCAGCTCCGGAAACTGCATAGGCAAAAAGTGTATATTGAAGCGCCTTGGCCAAGTCGCGTGCCCAGTGCCATTCTGGCCGATCACGAGCTGCCCGTATCGTCGCTGATGCGTTGCGCCAGGAGCTAATCAGGATGGCGAGGAAAATGCCCAACCCAACAAAACCGAGGTCGCCAAGTGTCTGAAAGTAAATGCTGTGGGCTGCAAATGCCCTAGTTGGGTGAGGTTCATCCGTCGGAATGAAGCGAAGCTTGTGGAATTCCAGCGCATACTTTGTCCAAATTGTAAAATCTTGTACGGCATAAAATCCTCCACCAAAAATGGGATGATCCATCGCAAGCAATGTGCTTTGTTTCCAGGCAATGACTCGTCCCATAAATGAGTTATCCTGACCAGCCTCAGTAATTGTATCCATCCGGTCGGACCAGCGGCTAGGCGCAAAGGTAATTGCCGCAATAACCAAAGGAATGAGTATCAGGGTATTCCTGATCTTTTTTGGGTTGCGTATGAATGCGAGACTGCCTACAGCTACTATCCCTAACAGTCCGCCACGGGAGAATGTACCCATGATTGTCGCTAACAGCAGAAGCATAGACCCCAATAGTGCGAATTTCACCAACCTGTAGGGGGATTGGTTATATAAATAGAAAACTATGGGGATCAAAGCAATCATTGCCAGAGCAAAATGGTTGTTGTCTCCGATAATTGATAGACCTGGGCCGTAAATGTGAGATGTGCCACCTGATGCTAGAAATTTGGCGCCAGCCACTACGCCATGAAAACCGAGTGAAAGTACTACCGCATAAAGCAAGGCAATAATCCGTTCCTTGGAAGTCATGAGTCCTGCGACGACGAAGGCAAAGACGAGTATTTTGATAAAGTTTTCCCATTCGCGCATAGCGTCATCGGTTGATGAGATACCGGTTAACGCGGAGATCGTTCCCCATACACCAAACAAGGCGAGAAGAAAAAGTGTGGTGTTTGGCGGCAGTTTTTTTGGTTCACGCGACAGTAGCCAAGCAAGAAGCGTAATGATCGCAACGATCTTGTTATATGGGATTGCAGCTGCAAAACCGTAGGCAAAGAAATTTGGAATGACGAGCGCTGTCCAGCACCAAAGCAATACGCCAACGTGTGGATAGCGGAATACTTGCCCCATCACCAACATGGCGAAAAATCCGGAGAATAGGGCTATGTCACGCATGCGTGTATACCGTGGTATGGCTTTTCTGCTGCAATTCTGCAGTTAGCTTGCTCATCATTTATGGTGTCCGCTTTTTATTTTTTTCTGTTTCAAGGTGCGCACTCCATCTGACGAGGATTACCATCGCCAAAATATCAAAAACCCACAAGATTGATTCCACGTCTTAACTCCTCTATTCGGTCTTGCCCAAAGATTTTCAGGGTTGCTCTCAGGGTTTGACCTGACTCACAACGTATCGATGTTTACCTGATTTCTCCGGGGGTATTTCCGCTAGAAGCTGGATATCGATTTCTACGTCGTTCCCGAGCCGGGCCTGCAAGCCTTCGCGGATGGTTTTTTCATCAGTAATGCCGAAGCTCGGGTTTGCCACGACTTGAACACGAGTGAGGTTCAGCGATTCTTGAATGATCTTGAAGGCGCGAACGGCTGGCAGGTCACGCAGGATATAAATGAGGGCGAGTCCGTGCATCACCGTGCCGTCAGAGGCAATTACGAAATCCGTGCTCCGTCCTTGAATTTCCTTGAGTAGCGGTAGGCCGCGACCACAACTGCAAGAGGTGTTTCCAAGCGTTCCAATGTCGCCGGTACGGTAGCGAATAAATGGGAAATCGGAGGTTGCCATGTGGGTCACAACAATCTCGCCCGAGATGCCCGCTGGTTGCACATTGCCTTGCTCATCGACTATTTCGACGATGATGTCTTCGGCAGTGATGTGCATGCTGCCAGCAGGGCATTCGTGGGCAATGAAGCCAGCATCACGGCCACCGTAGCCATTGGCGACCGGGCAGGCGAATGCGCTTGAGATAGCTTCGCGCTGATGGTCATACAGTCGCTCGGAGGTGCAGAAGACAACCTTGATACCGAGATCGTTTAGAAGGATGCCCCTTTTTTGCGCATGGGTAGCAATATGACTGATTGCCGACGGGTAGCCAAAGAGCATTTTTGGGCGTCGCTCGCGGATTCGAGCAACGAACTGGTCCAGATTGGTGTCGTTCATCAGGAAAGCTGGCATGAGCTCGGTGCGCATCAGTTTGTCGCGGATGGCACGAACTCTGTCCTGGGTGCCTAGTTCGATCGGGGATCCCCAGACAACAATTTCCGGATCGCCGATGTCCACATCCCACCAGCGGGTGGCTCGCCATTTTGCCGCGACGTCGTGGCTGACGCGCTCGGTGCCTATGAAAAAGATCAGTGGTTCGCCAGAGGAGCCGCCGGTATTGAAACGGGCGAGACCTTGAGCGATATCTGACTTCATCCGGTCGCCTTCGGCTCGGATGACCGATTTGGTCAGGAAGGGAATTTTCTGAAGATCGGTTAGCGATTGAATCTTCTGCGGATCGAAGCTCAGCTTCTTGAAGCAGTCGCGATAGTAGGGGACGTGTGTACCGACTTTTGTGAGAAGGCTGCGCAGGCGTTCGAGCTGGAAGTCTCCCAGTTTCTCTGCTGACCACCATTGGGAATGGTCCATCGCTTGGCGAATTGCGACGGTGTCGTGCTTTTTCAGCTTTTCCTGCAAAGGAAACAGAACATTGGCGACGAGCGAGGTTTGGAGTCCCATGGAAATATCCTTAAGCCGCCAAACGGCGTGCGTAGCTGGCTTGCTCATACACATTGGATAGCAGCGGCCATACTCGCTGCCATGTATATTGTTGCACTTCTGACAGGCCATTTTTGACCAACTGTTCTGACAGGGCTACATCGTCCATCAATCGAAGTATGGCCTCTGCCATTGCGTCTGGCGAACCGGGGGGAACCAGCAATGCGGTCTGGCCATCCTTGACGATGTAAGGAACGCCACCGACATTTGTACTGACAACAGGTACAGCGCTGGCCAATGCCTCAAGGACGGAATTAGGCATGTTGTCGACGAGGCTTGGATTGATGGCGATGTCGGCATTTCGATAGGCTACGGCCATCGCGTCTCGGTCGAGGCGGCCGGCGAATGTGATCGCTCCGGCGAGGCCCAGGCTTTCGGTCAAGGCTTTGAGTTGCTCAGCTAGCGGGCCTGAGCCTGCTATGGTCAGCGTTGCATCGGGATAGCTACGGTGAACCGTAAAAAAGGCTCGAATTGCAGTTTCGTTGTCGTAGATGGGTTCGAGATTTCTTGCGATCAAGAGATGGCGCCGGGAAGTCCGGTGCGGTGTCGGATTGCTGAAATGTTCGATGTCGACAATATTGGGTACGATTTTCGCTGCCATGTTAAAGCTGGCAAATACGGTTTTCAGGAACCCGGAGGGAACGACTAGTGCGGATGCCTGGCGCATGCTCAACCCGACTGATTGCGATGAATTAGCCAGGAATGTTGCTGCTTCGCCGCCCCGATAATTGACAATAACCGGAGTTTTGCGGAGCTTGGCGATCCAGATGGCAGGCGTTGCAAAAAGATGCCACGACCACCCGGAGTTGGCCATGACATGCAGGAGGTTGCACTGACCAGCGATGTTCCAGAGTTTTAGCAGATATGGAACAAGGCGAAAGAAGGCGCGAATGACGGGAAGGCCGGAAACCCAATGCGGGCGATATTCCGCATTGGTTTGGACAACGGAGACCGTGAGCCCTTCTCCGCGGAGAAGTTCGGCCAACTGGCGGGTTTGATTGGCCATGCCGCCGAAGGGTGGGGGGCAAGGGGCCAACCAGCCCAATGTGCATCGGTTGATCTGCCATTATCCGTGCTTCACCAGGCGGGAATATGGCTCGCGATAGTTCGCGACACTGTTCCGCCAGTTGCGGGTGTTTTCAACGAATTGACGGCCGTTGGCTTTGAGTGTTGGCCAGCGGTCGCGGTTGCCGAGCAATTCCAGGATGGCGTGCGATAACGATTGCCGGTCTCCGGCTTTGAAGAGGATGCCGGTCTTATTGTGCTCGACGAGTTCCTTGTGGCCGCCAACGTCCGAGGCGACAAAAAGCTGACCTTGGGCCATGGCTTCGAGTGGCTTCAGCGGGGTGACGAGTTCCGTCAGGCGCATCGGGTAGCGCGGGTAGGCGAGGACGTTGATCAGGTCGTAATAGCGGCTGACTTCACCATGCGGGACGCGGCCCGTAAAGATCACGACATCGTTCAACCCCAGTTTCTCAGCTTGCCGACGCAGATTGGCTTCCTGCGGACCACCGCCGACCAGCAGGACGCGAATATCGGGGGTTTTTTCTATGATGGCGGGGAGGGCTTCCAACAGCAGATCAAGACCTTCGTAGGCGTAGAAGGATCCGATAAAGCCGATGACCGTTTTGCCGGTCAGGTCCCACTTTTTCTGCAGTTCCGGGTCTGGCGGGCTGGCCAGATTGAATGAAGCGATATCGACTGCGTTGGGGATGACAGTCACTTTATCAGCAGCAACGCCACGCCCAACGATGTCGGCCCGCAATCCTTCGCAAATGGTGAAGACATGGTCCACTTGCTGGATGGCACGGGTTTCAAGCTTACGGGTGGCGCGATAGCGCAGGCTGCCTTCGTTAGTCGTGCCATGATCAACGGCTGCATCTTCCCAAAAAGCGCGGATTTCGTAGACAACCGGGATGCCGAGTTTGCGCGCAACCTTGATGGCCGGGAGTGCATTTAGAACTGGAGAATGGGCGTGAATGATGTCCGGGCGAACTTCACTGGCGACTTCCTCAAGCCTTTGTTCCAGTTGTTTCATTAGAGCTAGCTCTTTGCCCAGGGGGAGCTTGGCAAGGGCGCCGGTTGCCAGGGGAGTGCGGTAAAAGCGCAGTCCGTCGACATCTTCAAAGGGGGCGGATATCTCGCCTTGCTTGGGCGATGTGAGATGAAAGGTTTCCCAGCCTAGCGCACGTTGCTCACGCAAAAGTGCGGCGGTGCGAAAGGTGTAGCCGCTGTGCAGGGGGATCGAGTGGTCGAGAACGTGTAGTGTGCGAATCATGCGAGTTCGCCTTGTTCCATGACGTTGCGCAGAAAGGCTTCAAACATTAGGATGGTCCAGATGCTGGCGCTGTAGTCACGGCTGCCATTGTTGTGGGCATCGGCCAGATGCTGCAGGTATTCGCGATTAAACCAACCTGTTTCGGCAAGTCGGGGGCCGAGCAGTGCATCCTGGACGCGTTGTTTGAGTGGGCCTCTGAACCAGCGGGCGAGTGGTACCGAAAAGCCCATTTTGGGGCGATAGAGGACGTCGTTGGGGAGGTAGGGCTCCATCGACTTTTTGAGCAGGTATTTGGTTTCCTGGCCGCGAATCTTTTGGGATGAATTGAGTGTTGCCAACCATTCGATTAGTTCGTGATCCATCAGTGGTTCGCGGACCTCTAGCGAATGAGCCATACTGGCTCGATCGACCTTGGTGTTGATGTCGCCTACGAGGTAGGTTTTGAGATCGAGATATTGGATGAGCGCTAGCGGGTCATCCGTTTTGGCTTTTGCTGCATGATGATTGAATACCTTAATAGCATCGTACCCGCCAAGTGCTGATTTGAAGGAGGGGCTGAACAACTGATTGCGCATCGGGGCACGCAGAATTGAGACGGAGTGAAAGTAAGCCTCAACCGCGGTACGGGCAATACCTTCAAACGTAGTCTTGGCACGAAAAACACGAGGTGCCCAATCAGCTTTGGGATAGAGCTTGCCCAAGGCGCCAAATATTGGGCGGCGCAAACTCAGCGGTAGGGCTGAGCGCATTTTTTCTTCCATCAGATGTAGTTTATAGCGGCGATAGCCGCCAAAGCTCTCGTCACCGCCATCACCTGAAAGCGCAACGGTGACGTGCTTTCGCGCTAGCTGGCAGACGCGGTAAGTGGGGATCGCGGAACTGTCAGCGTAGGGTTCGTCGTACAGTTTGGCAAGGGTATCGATGAGGTCGAAGTCGTCACTTTCGACAATGTCCAGATAGTGATTGGTTTGGTAACGGTCTGCCACAGTCTTGGCGAATTCGGATTCATTGAAGGCCGGGTCGGAAAAGCCAATGGAACAGGTATTGACTGCAGTATTTGAGAGTCCTGCCATGAGAGCGACCACGGCACTTGAGTCAACGCCGCCCGAGAGGGAAGGCCCCGAGGGGAACTTCGGAAATCATCCGGAGTTTGATCGACTCTTTGAGGCGATGCGTGAGTTCCGCACAGGCGGTGGCATCGTTGATCGGATTGTCGAGAGTGAATTTAATGTCCCAGTATTCTCGAGGATGGCCAATCGATTGGCCACGACGCAGTAAAGCGTGTGGGCAGGGGGAAGTTTTTTGGCTTGTTTGAAGATTGCCCGTGGTTCGGCGACATAACCCAGAGCGAAATACTCTTCGACGGCGCAGGGGTCAATTTCACGCTTGAGCCCGCCGTTGGCCAGAATGGATTTGAGTTCGGAACCGAAGAGGAAGGTGCCGTCGTCGAGCAGGGCGTAGTAGAGTGGCTTTACACCAAGCCTGTCACGGGCGAGAAAAAAGGTTTCGCGGTTGCGGTCCCAAAGGGCAAAGGCAAACATACCGCGGAAGCGATCTACGCATTTTTCACCCCAGGATTCCCAAGCGTGAACAATCACTTCTGTGTCGCTACGGGTGTGGAAGGTATGACCTAGCGTCTGAAGTTCGGGGATCAGTTCCTGATAGTTATAGATCTCGCCATTAAAGACAACGATAACGCTTTTATTTTCGTTGTACAGGGGTTGCTGCCCGGTAGAGAGGTCGATAATTGAAAGGCGACGATGACCAAGTCCGACGCCGGGTTCGATATGCAACCCACCTTCATCAGGACCGCGATGAAACTGTGATTCATTCATGCGGTGAAGGACTGAACGATCAATGTCGCGTTTGCCTCGAGTATCAAAAATGCCGGTAATTCCACACATGGGGGATTTTTCTCTGTCAGGCGTTGAGCTGTCGCGTGCTATGACCAAGCAGGCGGTCATATAGCTGTTGATAGTTGGAGACCATTGCAGACATGCTGTAATGGTTTTCCACCAATTGGCGGCTCTTTTCGCCCATGCGCTTGGCCGATTCACGCTGTTGTGCAAAAACTACGATAGCTTTTGCCAAGGACTCCGGATTGGCAGGGGGAACCAAGTATCCATTTAGCCCGTCTTGGACCAGTTCAACGTTGCCTCCAACGGCCGTGGCGATGATCGGTAAGCTACTGGCCATGGCCTCAAGAATAGTATTCGATATGCCTTCACTGAGCGAAGGTAGAACGAAGCAATCGAGCCCTCGTATAATTTCTGGCGTGTCGTTACGTGCTCCAGGCATCCATGCAAGTTCTGCAAGACCTGCAGCTTTAACGATAGCTAGCGATTCAGCTCGTAGCGGGCCTTCACCAACCATGACTAAGCGCAGGATGTTGCGCAATTCCGGCGCTAGTTTTAGTGCGTGGACAAAGGCTAGTGCCAGGTTGGTTTGGTTCTTAACAGCTTGCATACGGCCCACTGTGCCGACAATCCAGTGATCGGCGCTATTGAACGGACAGTCAGGGATATTTTGCCGTCGTGGGGCTGGGCAAAATAGGTTCGAATCTACCCCGTTGTATATCTGTGTCACGCGTTTTTCACTAATGCCAATGGATTGTATAAGATAGTCTGCCAGATCTTGAGATAGCGCTATGTAATGTTTCACGAACGGGCTGTAAATCCGCCGTACCCATTGATATTTTTTATTGGCGCCATCCAAATCGCCAATATCGCGACCATGCTCACCGTGGACTCGCACTGATACGCGAGCAACCCAAGCCGGAACCGCCGCTTCAAGCGCGGCCAAGTTTCAGGTGGACTATCGAAGGTTGAATCTGCTGGAACAGGCGATAGAGTTGTGGATAAAACCAGAATAGATGACCGGGGCGTTTATTCAGTGCAAAGAACTGGACATCTGCGCGGTGAATGCGCTTCTTGAAGTCGGTGATTTCAGTCAGTGCTATTATTGCGTGCCGGTAGGCGTCCTCAGGCATGTGATTGATCAGGTTGACGACGCCGTTTTCCAGTCCGCCAGTATCGAAGCGGTGCATGATGTGGGCAACCAATGGGCGAGAGTCGCTCATTTCTGCCGAGCCCCGGCCAAACTTTGAAAGGATTTCGGCACCTAGTTCAGTGGCGAAGGCTGGCAGGACGTCGGCAGCAGTTGCCGCGGGTGCGTAGATGATGATAACCGCACTGTCATCACCGTGGCCTGTAAGCATAGCCCAAGCTGTTAGCCATTTTGCCTCGATATCGCTATTGGTCAGGTGGCCATTGATCCAGTACCACTGCCAAACAATATAGCGATCGTCTGCTCCGCTCTGCTTATGTAGTAGTTCTGCTTCCCGTACAGGATGCTCGACGCCGCCAAAGGTGTATTTCACCGAACTGCTAGTGACGACTTGCCAAAGTTTATCGTTTGATGTTGCGAGTACGTTGGTTGATGTGACCAGTTTATTGTCATAGTTCTGGTTTTGATAATAAGCAATATAAAGCCCAACCCACCCTTCTGGATTCCTGTAAGTCGAGTCTAGTTCGGCTGAGGGATTAGCAAATCGAGGCCGCCAGTCGATCTGCGAATCCGTTATATGCCATGGGGTGGTAGTCTCTACAAGAACAAGCTTGACGTTTTTTGATGTGCTACTTTTTCTCGACATAGGTTTTGTACAGAGGAGCAGCAACGATGATCAGGCTAAGCAGAATTGCGATCTGCCATGGACTTTTCGTGGGTCTGTTGTTCTCAGTTGAGATCGGGTTGCCCGGTTGATCTGCCCGAATGGGTTCAGCCCACCGCATTCCAATCGCAAACATGATAGCGATGACGACTCCGAAAAATACCCAGCCATAGATCAGGTGGTCTCCCAGTTGCAAGTTTATTGCCTGAGATATGACCGAGGAGCACAATCAGGTAGGCGCGTAGCCAGTTGGCAGCAATGGGAACCAGCAATGCAACGATTATGAATGTCAGACGGCGCTTGAGTGAGGTGTAGGTGAGATAGGCGTACAGCGTACCGACGGTCAGCGAAGCGATCAGGTAGCGAATACCACTGCAGGCTTCGACCACCGACCAGTTGCCGCTGGGTATGACGAAATTCTGACCTTCGCGGAATACTGGTATGCCTGTCAGCCGCAAGGCGTGTACCGTAAAGTCGGCAGTCCATTCCATCAATTGGGGCAGCAGAAAATCGCCGATGGGTACTGCGAAAAACAGAAAAACAAACGGGAAGGCCATTTCCTTACCGATAACGAGTCCAACCAGGGAACAGATGGTCAAAATGGCAATAGCTATGACCGAGAATTGGGTCAAGGCGTTCACAGCAGTCAGATCACCGAGTAGCCAGCAAAAAAACGACAGCGAGCGGTAGGGCAAACAACAAAGTCGGTCGCGGCTGCAAAACGGCTAGACGATGGCGATCACGCCAGACGAGCCATAGGGTGATCGGTGGAACAATTAGTCCATGGGCATATGTTTCTGAACGCCACCAGATTCCTGCCATTGCCTCCACGGAACCCCAGTACCAATAAGCGATCCATGAAAGTAGTAGACCTATCGCGTATAGAGTCGGTTTCCAGCCGAGCAGGTGATTTTCTCCAGTGCGGGTCATTGACTGACCTTGTTGGGACAGGGAAGATATTGATCTATGCCGCTGAGATGCGCTTCCCAGCTATAGTGTTTTAATACCCTTTCGCGGGCTGCTGCACCGATTCTGACGCAACGTTCCTCATCTTGCAGAAGGGTTTCGATCTCCGCGATGAAGTCTGAAGTTGCAGAAGCAGTTAACAATTCCTGCCCATAAATGGCGTCGACCGCTGTAGCGCATTCGGTAGAGGCGACCACTGGTTTGGCCATCGCCATCGCTTCCAGAATTTTATTTTGGATGCCACGAGCGATTCTTAGCGGAGCAACGACGACTGTTGCATATTGCAGATACGGACGTATATCGGGAACTGTTCCGGTCACAGTGATATTGGTACGCCAGTGCCAGAACCTCGGAGGTGGATTGCTGCCTACGATGTAGAAACGAAGTTTTGGCCAACGTTGGAATAGTGTAGGAACCATGTCAGTGGCAAACCAGCGTACGGCATCAATATTTGGCAGATAGTCCATGGCACCGGTGAATGCGATGGGTATCTCATCGGCGATGTAGGGAGATGTACGATTGTCGTCAGGGGTGAAATAGTCGGCGTCAACACCGTTGCAAAGTGCTTGGACACGGACGGCACATTCAGGTGCCAGGTGGGCAAAATGATCTGCCTCCGCATCGGTTACAAAAAATGAACGTGTGGAGCGGATCGAGGTTTCTCGTTCATAGGCCAGTAGTCGCTTACCTTCCAGTCGGTATAGCCAAGACATCGGCCAGCGGTGCTCGGGCGCGTATTGAGTCCATTTTGCTGAATCAACATCGACAAAGTCTACAAGTAATGGCACTCGGGTAATCGTTTCAACGTACTGCGCCATCGCTGAGCTGAACACCACAACGGCATCAATTTTTGTTGATGGAGGATGTCATCAACCCAGCGCTGCATTCCGATATCTCGGTAGTAGCGCAGGGATAATGGTTCATCAGCCAGCAAAGCATTGAGGCTACGTATCTTGGCAAATTTCGGGTCGAGGCGAGCGACATGCAGGTCGCTGCAAAAATTACGGACAGTTTCAATGTGCTGCATGTCGTTTGGGTTATCGACAAATGTGCCAAGAAAAACCTTGTGTCGCGCAGCTAGGTGTTTCAGAAAATGGAACGAACGTACCTTGTCGCCCTTATTGGGCGGGTAGGGGAGGCGGTGGACGAGGTAAAGGATGTTCGCCATTGTCAGCCCAAATTGCGCACAATATGTGGGCCAAGCCAGTTGGCGAGTCCGATTGGGATGTGCCTCCAAGCTTTGATGAATAGTTTGTATTTGGCGTTGTTCGGATTATTTTGCGGAATTTTGTCAGATTTGTACAGGCAGTATTCATAGTGCAGCGGCTTTGGTTCAAAGCCCCAATTCTTCTTGAAAGAGTAGGGGCCCGTTCCGATCTTGCTTCGACCAAAGTCAAAGGTGCGCAGGCCACGCTCACAACTCAGTCGCATCAGTTCCCAGTATTTGAAGTCGTTGGCAGCGAGATTACGAGCGGCCTCATCGTCGCCAGCATAGTAAGGCAGCACTTCTTTCTTGAAGTAGAACGAAAGAACGCTGCTCAGCAGCTTACCTTCCGGTGAGGTGATGGTCAGAATTTCACAATCGTTGCCGAAAACCTCCAGAAGGGTGTCAAAATAATGCTTGGGCAAGGCCGGGGTGCCGTGGCGATGAACGTTGTCTGCAAACAGTGAAAAAAATCGGTCGCTGCTCCGGTCAACCTGACTTTTTAGGCAATTTTTAATTCCTTTTCGGACCATTGCCCGCTGTTTACGTGGAATGGCAAGCATGTTGGCTTCGGCATCAGGCAGGATTTCCTTTCGAAAGGTTACGTATAAATCTTGTGTTGGCCAGTTTGAGTGTTTGGCTAAAACGTTTCTGAATTCAGGGTGATCAACGTCGAGTTTGACTGCCAGTTGTTGCGCTTCTGCTTCAAGGCCAGCTTGCGCATCTACGTCATTTGATGCGATGCCGGCATAAACGGCAAAGGAAGCGAGACCAAGGCATTGCCGAAAGGCGGCTCTTGACGTGCGCCAGTGGTAGAACACCAACAATCTGACTTGCCTTTTCGGCATAGAGAAAAATGTGGGGTGTCGGAAAACCTTACCGATGATTTGCTTCCACTCTGCCCGGTGAAAGAATGTTGCGTCCGGGCAAGCGAATACGAATTCGTTCCAGCGCAATACGCTTCCGTGATCGGAAGCATCCAAATGTTTGATGATCATGGGGTTAGGCCTGTTTCAGGAACAATTTATCCATCCGACCCCATGAAAAATCGGCAAGTAGGCGACGCAGGCGACTTTCCATTCGATCGATATTGACGTAGTGGCGAAAACGAGTCTTGGCTCCTATGCCGTCGATACGAGGTTGCCCCGCATCGATTTCCCATGGATGGAAATAGAAAATTGCCGATAACTGATCAACGCTGTTAACGCGTCGTATCATCCAGCGAGATAGCTCATAGGGCATCAAACGAAAATAACCGCCGCCACTAGCGGGCCAATTACGATTGAAAAATCGCACCGTAGTGGCTGGAATTTCCAGCAGATTGCCTATCCGATGTGCGTGCCGCGGTGCATTGGGCATCCCATAATGGTCATGGTGGATCGGATAAATACTGGAGCTGTAGTGATAGCCTGCTTTTTCCAGTGTTTCAAATGCCCAAAGATTTTTCTCGCCGATTGAGAAACTGGGCGCGCGGTAACCCTGACTGCTGTCCCGGAAATGTCTTCTAAAATCAGTTTGGCAACATTTATGTCTGCAAAAAACTGTCTGGAGTTTGATCGCTAACTCGTTCATGGCCATACCCATGGCTTGCCAATTCGTGGCCGTCATTAACGATACGTCGGACGACATTCGGGTAGCGTTCTGCTACCCAGCCCAAGGTAAAGAAAGTGGCTTTGGTATCGTGTTCGTCAAGCATGGCGAGAATGCGATCTATATTTTGCTCGATACGACATTCGCGAATAGGCCAGTCAGTACGCGGAATATACGGTGAAAACGCCGAGACCTGAAAATAGTCCTCAACGTCAATGGTCAGTGCGTTGAATGGATTGGATTGCGGCATGTTCATGGTGATTCATCTGTTTTGATGTTGGCGCTTCGTCAAGTAAGTCACAATAGCGGTCAGACATCAACTTTCACGTTTTCCGTCTGTAATTCGGCTGGTATGCTATCTTTGCTCACAAACTGTTGCATCAAGCTCAGTGTTGCGCTGTTTATTCGCTCAAGTTGTACCAAACTGCTCTCCAACCGAGCCAAGCGCTCTGCGAGATGCTCAGCGCTTAAGGTGGCAATCAATGATTGTTGGACTTGCGGCCTGTCCTGAAATCCGACTGCAGTGCTGGAACTTGAATAGGGCGAATTTGAATTTCCAGCATTTAGATAGTATTGCTGCGATGCTTGTGTCGTGCCACCAATCGTTTCCTCAAATATTTCGCGGGCTACTTCATCGACATCCGCCACATCAAAGTTTTTCTGTTGATTGAGATATCCGAAAAGTAACAAGCGGTCGCAAACAGAGTTAATGCGCCGTGGAATCCCGCTACTAGCCTTGAAAATGGCTTCGAAGGCAAGGCTGGAAATGCTGGGAGAGTCTATGGCGCCTGCATGGTGCAGTCGGTGGGTGATATAGGCCTCTGTTTCACCCACATCCAAGGGGCCGATATGGCAAGTAGCGATTACTCGTTGGCGAAACTGCATCATGTGGGGGCTCTGCAAAATTTGGCGGAACTCCGGTTGGCCAACCAGAAAACTCTGTAGCAGGGCCTGATTGCCATACTGGAAATTAGAGAGCATTCGCAGTTCTTCAACTGCTCTTGCGGATAGATTTTGAGCTTCGTCGACGACCAGAAGGCAGCGTTTGCCTTTCGTAGTCATGCTAATTAGAAAGGCCTCAAGTGACATCAAGACGTCAGATTTCGCAAGATCTTTCGTCCGCAGGCCAAAAGCGGCGCCAACTAATCGTAACGTGTCATCGGCATCAAGTTGCGTACTGACAAGTTGGGCTGCAATCACCTTTTCAGGGTCAAGGCTGTCAAGCAACCCACGAACGATAGTAGTCTTTCCAGCACCTACTTCACCGGTAATGACAATAAAACCCTCATTTTGATGCATACCATATTCAAGATATGCTTGGGCGCGACGGTGCTGCTTGCTTCCAAAATAAAACGCCGGATCTGGATTGAGCTGAAATGGTTTGCTAGTCAGGCCGTAGTATGATTGATACATAAACTCAGAAAATTACTGAAACAGTACCGATGATTGCATTCTCGGTAAAGGGGTTAGTCGAGTTCTCAAATTTTGTATGGCGGATGGTGACAGAACCTGTTGTTCTAGCTCCAAGTTTAGAATTTAAATTTGCCTGATACATTGAAGTTGTGGCTTCTAGTCCGTTGTTGCCGGTCCCAGTACTCTTCTGCCGAGAAGTCATCAAGCTGACGTTGGTAATGGCACTCAGGTTATGTGCAATATTTATGCTGAAGCCGCGCTGAAGAATGCTGGTCGTATTGTTCTGGGAAAAAGTATCATTCACTGCACCTGCGGCAAATATAGACTGGCTCTCGCTGCGAATAAACATCACTGTCACGGTATTCTGTACGCCTTGGAAGGCGAGGGCTAATTGCTGGCTACGTTGAACGGTGGCACGAGAACTCAAAAAACTACTAGTAACTTGTGCGTTGGGCGGAACCCCAAACTGTCCTACGAGATTTACCGCACACGTGTTGGCGGCCTGATTCAATTGGACAGCATCGCTATACAAACTGGAGAGCTGCTGGCTACATATTTGATAAAACATATCAAATATCGTGCCCAAACCAATCGTCGTAAATTGATTTGGTAATACCGATACATCCCTTGTATCAGAGTATCGAATACTGCTCAGCGGAAAACGATGACTAAAACTATATCGGTGACCATTGCCAAAAAATCGGCGTTCCTTAAAGGCGGAAATCTCAGTTCGTTCCGTTGGACTCCAGTCAAAGCCAAAGCCATGAGTGGCGCGGGTCTCCGTATTTTGGGATGCGTAGTTGTTGCTTTCTCTACCGCCACTCATCGAAACTCGTAGTTGCGGAACAATTGTGTATGTCGCCATCCCGAACATTCGTTCAGCGTCTGTTGTGCGTCCTAGGCTATAACTTGATGTCTGTTGGGTTGCATCGAGCGACCATTTTAGATTCTGGAGCCCCGTACTGCCGCGCAATTGGCCTGACCAGTCAGAAATATCGATGCTGGATACCGCCGAAGCGTTAGAGTTTGTTGTCGACCAGTTGTAACGCAATGAGTAATCGACATTTCCAGCAATCTGGCCGCGAATATAAGGAGATAGACGGTAGGTGGTGGTCTCCGTGCTATTGCTATTGATACTGGTGCCACTGGGAGATTGGGGAGCAAACGCAGAGATAGCCTGCTGGGCAATTATTCCGGAGAAATCCAGAAATAGCCAGTTAGAGAAAGCTTCAAACGTTCCAAAGGTGTTTAGAGAATTCTGCGAACGATTTCTTCCAGACGATGTTGAGTAATTCTGCTCCGTCAGAGCGTAGTCGAAATAAGCCTTGAGTCTGGCAGTTTTTGCATCGATCCGGATGCCGGGTGTCAGTTCCGAAATGAAGCCACTTTCTTTACCACTTTGTCCAGCGCTTATCGAAACATTGTCACTCCAAGTTTCTGTCATTTTAATGCGAGGGCTAATAGAGAAATTTCTGCTACTTTGTTCTTCGGACTGCGCTGATACAGAGCTTGATACGAGTCCGAAAAATAAGCCGCTGACCACAATGAAGAGTGTGGCTTTATTTTTCATGCTCGTACCCGTACCCGTACCCGTACCCGTACCCGTACCCGTACCCGTACCCATCTGTCTTAGAGGCCCGTACCTGATTCAGTAACATCATCTTGAGCGGGCATGATTCAATAGTGGCAATTGCTTGTTTCACTGCGGCCTGAGCAGTATTTTCTGCGTTTACCACGATGATTATCTGCCCCATGTGTGTAGCAAGAACACGAGCTTCTGTTGTTAAAAGCAATGGTGGTGAATCAAAGACAATGATGCGATCGCTATAACGGCTAGCCATATCGTCAAGAAGGCGAATCATGGTATCACTCGCCAGTAACTCCGTGGCTCGTGGGTGTGGCGTGCCGCTTGGAAGTATGGAGAGTTTTCAATATTTGTTCGTAACAGAACACTTGAAATATCGACGGAGTTTTGTTCTAAAACATCCAGCAAGCCCGCGGCTGGCGGCAGGCCCAACATATTTAGCACTGAAGGTCGAGCTACATCGGCATCAACTAGCATTACGGTATTGTCGAGTTCCATAGCAATGCTGATCGCTAGATTAATCGCCGAAAAGCTTTTGCCTTCCCCGGCAGCGCGCTGGTTACCATGATCAGGTTACCATTCGGCACTGGTGTAGTACCTCGCCCCATCGCGTTGGCAATTAGCGGGCGTTTGACCACGCGAAACTCATCCGCGAGCTGGCTACGGGCAGCATTGGGGGTAAGTAGGCCAGATGCGGAAATGGCTTCCAGATCTAATATGGTTTGTGCGCTAACAAATCCAGATGTTGTCGGATTTTGGGTTCTTGGTGAATTTAAATATTCTGTGGGGATAGGGGGAGCCGGCTGACTAATAGTAAACTCCGACGAGCCTGTCGTGCGCTTGTCTGGTTCATCGGGGAGTTCGACGCCTGCTTGGCGAAGTTGTTCGAGGCGCTTGGCAGCTTGTTCTATCAGACTCATAAGTCAACCTCAGGTGGCACGTTGGGCCAAGTATGTAAGAAGTCCTAAACCGATTGCATAAGACAGTACTAAACCGGCTGTGGCTAGCAAAAAGCGACGTAGGCTAGTGCGTTCTTTAATTCGACGAGTTTCATTTGGAATTAGGGATACCACACCAAGGACAGGTAAGTCAGTCGTGTCGCGTAGGGTTTTGCTATCAAAGAAAACAGGGCGAATCTGGCTTGCTGCGAAGGCGACAAAAAGACCTGCAACAATAGCGAAAACCAGACCGAGAGGGAAAAGAAGCAATCGATTGGGTGCAACTGGAGTGGACGACGCTCGAGGAGGGTCAATTAGGCGGAAATCTGCCATCGAACCAGCCGAGTCAAGATCCCCGGTAAGTTCGGCTGAGTCTCTCCGAGTAACTAGCTGTTCATAGTTTTTCTTGTCTAGTTCATAATCTCGGTTAAGTTGAGCAAGTTCAGTTTCCAACTGCGGCTGTGTCTTCATAACTGCGGTAGTGCGCTTGTAGCGCTCTTCGTATTCACTTACTCGAGCCCGAAGCGAGGCTGTATTAGCTTCTGCCTCAGCAAGCGAAACCTTAAGTTGCTGGTAGACTGGGTTGTTGCTTACAGACGCCCCTGGATTTGCGACCGCAAACTTTTTACGAGCTTGGAGCTCTTGCCGCTTTTGATCTTCAAGATCCTTAATCAAGCGTCGCGTTCCAATAATATCAGGGTGCTGTTCGGTGTAACGCTGGAGTAAGGTGTCAAGATTTCGCTTTTGAACATCGATTCGGCCATCGATTTCTGGAAGAGATATACTTGACTGACTGCCCGATGTTTCCGGAAGAAGCACCGGTTCTTCTCCCACAATTTGCCGTCGCAGGGCATCGCGCGATTGTTCTGCTTCACGTAGTTCGAGCCGAGCGGTATTTAGCTTTGTTGTAAGTTCACTTAAGCGATCAATGCCACTTCTTCCTTCGCTGGTAGCAAGATCAATATTTCTTAACTTGAACTCTTTCAAACGGTTTTCGCCCTGCTCCAGTTTTTTCTCATAATTACGAATTTGTTCTTCTAGAAATTTTCTGGCTGAGTCGGTGTCCTGACGTTTGTCGCCAAGGCTGGATTCAATGAAAATTGACACAAGTGCTTGCACAACCCGTTGTGCCTTGGCTGGGTCGGGGTCGCGATGTGAAATTGTGTAAAGGTTATCCCTACCCAAGCTCTGAATTTTTAGTGTGCTCGTCAAAGAGTCGATCAGTGCGTCTTGCTGAGTTTTGCTTTTGATATTCAAATCAAGATCGGCCATTCTGATCAATTTTTCAATATTCGGGCGGCTGATAAGGGTCCGACTCAGCATCATGATTTGCTGTTTAATATTCGGTTGAACAGCGAGTCCCGACATTAGCGGTCTCAGGATAGATTGGGTGTCAACATATATACGGGCTGATGCTTCGAACTGGTTTGGAATACGCAAAATTACTCCGGCTGCAATGGCCCCGACAACCCAAGCGACAAGCATGCCGAGCCGACGATGCTTCCATGTTGCGCGCAAGACCGATAAAGCTTGGCGAAGAATTTCATCCATCTAATATGCTCAATTAATTAACGGTCACCGTAAATATAGGATGAACGTAGAGGTTGATCAGGACCGTTTAAAACCAGCTTTGCGGAATGATGACTACATCGCCAGGTTTCATTTCCACGTTAGCTGAAACATCACCATTTTTGACAAGATCTTTGAGGCGTACTTTGTATTGGGCATTATTTTCAGAAGTTCGTAGGATGGTTGCCTTGTTGCCGTCTGCAAAGTCAGTGATACCTCCGACAGCGATCATGACATCCAAAATCGTCATTTTTTGCTTGTATGAAAGAATTTGCGGTTTGGTGGCTGCCCCGATGACACGAATCTGCTCACTGTATGGGCCAACAAAACCGGTCACGATAACTGTGACAACTGGATCACGAATGAACTTGCCCAGTTCTTTCTCGATGTCGCGAGCCAGTGTGGTTGGATCTTTGCCCATTGCCGCTAAGTCGTCGATCAATGGGGCGGAAATCTTCCCATCAGGGCGCACCGGAACGCTCATGGATAGTTCTGGATTGCGCCAAACAACAATATTGAGAGTGTCGCCTGGCCCAATTTTGTAGCTGTAATCTGCTGTTGCGGCCAAAGGTGGTGCTGGAGGGTTGGAGCTACAACCAATCAAGGACCAAACGATAGTCGATGCAATTAATAACTTTGATGCAGTAACCAAGTTGGAATAGAGGTTTGACATGGTTTTTATCTCGATCAGGTTGCGGATGGTAAGTGCCATTGCAGGCAATCAATAGGGCGATATCATAGCGGAAACGGGAGCAAAACCCGACATTGAAGACTATGCGGTGAGAAGGAATTCACGTTGTAGGTTAAACGCCGTGCCGCAAAGCATCGATAATGTTGATCTTCGTTGAGCGGCGTGCTGGATACAATGATGCGAAAACAGTAGCAAAGAATCCAATTGCGCCCGATGTGAGGATAGCTATGGGGTCAAGTCGGATTAAAGCTGAATACCCAAGATTTGAGTTGGGTGGTGGCGGCATTTCGATGCCAACTAACGAGATGACCCAAGCGACACCGACACCGGTTAGAATTCCAAGGAAAGCGCCAAATGCACCAAGCAAGGTGGTTTCGGTCAAGATAAGTTTGAATACTCCGTTCGGCGTTTCTCCGAGAGCAAGCAAAGTGCCGAACTCTCTGGTTCGTTCGAAAAGACTCATGTTGATACTGTTCGCTACGCTTAGTAATACCATTAGAAAAATTATCAGTCGCAATACTCCAAACTGTGCCTCATAAAGCTGAACAGTTTTTTCATAGAAGTCTGAGAGCTCTCGCCAAGTCATGATGTCAAGGCCTTCATCATTGAGAGCTTTTTTCAACATGTTTGCGATTCGTTCGGAGTCATTTGTTAACTTGAGTGTTGTGATAACTAGGTGCACTGAACGAGTATCAAGAAGATCTTGCGCGGCTGGTAGCGGAATTCGGACTGCCCTAGCATCAAATTCTCTCGAAAAACTCTGGAATATACCTATAACCTTAAAATCCAGCGTGTTGACTGCTCCTTGCGCCAAACTAATCACTAAGGTTGCGTGATCGCCTACTTTTAAATTCAGCGATTGTGCAACCCCCTGACCAATTACCATGCCATCTGTATCTTTGTCTGCTAGTGGGCGACCTTGGATGTAACGCATGAAGCTACCAATATGTGCTTCGCCATCTGGTTCAATGCCGTCACCGAAAATGCCAAGGTCACGTTTTCCGTTGTTTAACATACCAACAAAATTAACTCGTGATACCACTTGATCGGTTTCCAGAAGAGCTCCGATTGTCAGCTTTAGCTTTTCCGTAGATTGGATCATGAATGAATCAGATGCGCGAGATCGCGCAGCCCAAAAGCCGCTCTTGGCCAATTGGATATGACCCGTTTGCGAGTGAATTGTCGCCTCCCCAAGTTGGATAAATATGTCATTGACAAATCCACCAACGATGATCATGGACGCGACGCCGAAGATAATGGCGCCCAGAGATGTTGCGGTGCGAGAGCGTTGTCTTATGAGATTTCGAACGGCTAAAGATAGCCGCATCGAGATAATAGATTTCATTGATTGCTCCGCAAAGCGTCCACGATATTTAGGCGACTGGCTCTAATCGCTGGCATTAGACTTGCAAACACTGTGGTGATCATGGCGAGAGCGAAAGCATCAATCACCAGAGGTGGTGTAACGAGTATTTCTGCGGTGAATCCAACTTCCATACCCGGTGGAGGGGGCATGGGAATCCCAATGAAAGATAGTGTTGCCGCCAGCGAATATCCTAGCGAGACACCAACTATCCCACCGAGAATGCCAAGCATTAGTCCTTCCAGAATGAACATTCGAAGTATTGCTGAGCGACGGGAACCTATAGCGATCATTGTGCCAATCTCTGTAGTTCTTTCCATAACGCTCATGTTTTGCGAGTTGGAAATTGTTAATACAATAATTAATGCGATGATCATCTTGATAAGACTGATTTGTTTTCCAAATAAACTGACGGTTTTCTTATAGAAATCTGCGAGCTCAATCCAAGCAAAGATTTGAAAATTTGTATTCGGAAGAAATTTTTTTAAGGCGACAACCACAGAGTCGGTTAATGAGGTTTTTTTCAAAATTAGTACCCACACAGTCGAACCTTCGACACGCATAAGTTTTCTGGCAAAATCAATGGGGAGGCGCAATGCGTTGTCGTCATAGTCCTTGGAGGCTGTATAGAATATTCCTGAGACTTTGACTTCAATTGCATTAGGGGTGCCATTTTTTGCTGTCGCAAGCAAGACGATGTTATCGCCTATTTTGGCCCCAAGGTTTTTAGCCAAGCCTTCCCCAAGTAAGGCGGCACGCTGGTTGTTCGACTCCAGATTTGTGCCGGCCCGCATGTAAATGGCATCGCTAATAATTGTTTCTTGATTTGGTTGTATTCCTTCCCCAATGAAACTTACGGTTGTGTCACCAAGGCTGATAAGTCCACTAAACGAAAGTCTTTCCGATACTTCTCGCACATCTGGCAATGTGGCGATCTGACTTAATTCTTTTGAATTTGCCGGAAGCAGAAAATTGTATGGGTCGGCGATGCCTCGTTCGAAATATCCTGGTCGAACGATCTGAATATGGCCCAGTTGTGAGCGAATGGCGCCTTCCCTCATGCCTTGGAAGATCCATTCGATGAAGCCTCCAGCCAACATATAGGCAATCAGGCCACTTGCAACTGTAATGAGTGCAATTGTCGTTCTGTTTTTATTTCGCTTCAGGTTGCGTAGCGCAACAAGAGCCTCTGTAACGATATTGATCATTGGCGTGACATGAAGCTTAAGGTAAGGTTGTCAAAACGATTGTAATACTAATTGGCAGGTATCTTGAGGAGCTAAGAAATGTTCGATTACGAGGCGGCATTCTCGCGGAACATAGGTTGGGTTACAGAATCAGAACAGCTCAAGCTCAGAAATGCCCGGGTGGCGATCGGGGGGCTTGGTGGGGTTGGAGGGGTCCATCTCTTGACTCTTGCCCGGTTAGGAGTGGGTAAATTTAATATTGCAGACTTTGATGTTTTTGATATTGTTAATTTTAACCGACAAGTTGGGGCTACGATAAATACGCTTCACCAGTCCAAGATTGATGTGCTTGCAGATATGGCACGTCAAATCAACCCTGGCCTTGAGTTGAAGCTCTTTCCTGCTGGAATACAGCATGATTCATTGGACGACTTTCTTCGTGGAGTGGACCTCTATGTCGACGGGCTGGATTTTTTTGCTTTTTCTGCCCGGCGTTTGACTTTTGCTGCATGCGAACGTATGGGGATTCCGGTTGTAACGGCAGCACCATTGGGATTGGGAACGGCATTATTGGTATTTGCGCCAAGTGGAATGTCGTTTGAGGATTATTTTGGGTTTGAAGGCTGTGATGAAATGGAGATGGCAATTCGCTTCTTGGTAGGGCTTTCTCCAGGCATGCTGCAAAGAGGATATGTGGCTGACATGAGCCGTATCAGTCTTGCGGAGCGCCGTGGTCCCTCAAGCATTGCGGCTTGTCAGTTGTGTGCTGGCGTTGCTGCTGTTGAGGCACTAAAACTGTTACTTGGTCGTGGAGGGGTCAAGCTTGCGCCATGGGGAAGCCAGTTCGATGCCTATCGAATGATCTATAAGAAAACGTGGCGTCCAGGAGGGTACAGAAATCCGTTGCAAGCTGTAATGCGCTCATTGGTGCGCCGTCAACTTCAGGTTATGACCAAGGTGGTAAAGCGATGAGTAGTCAAGCGCTGGAAAGAATTTTGGATTTGGCTCGTTGGGCGCCTAGCGGTGATAACACTCAACCTTGGCGTTTTCGAATTGTTGATGACTTTAACGTAGCCGTGTATGGCCATGATACCCGAGATAATGTGCTTTACGACTTCGATGGCCATGCAAGCCATATGGCGCATGGGGCACTCTTGGAGACCATTCGCATAGCAGCGAGTTTGGAGGGTATGTTAGCCTCTTGGGAAATTGATCCGATGTCAGATGATCGACTCCCTGTTTATAGGGTATCCCTTAAACCAGCGAATGGATTGGAACGAGACCCTCTAGCTATTTATATCCAGTCTCGCGTAGTCCAAAGGCGCTCTATGAGAATAGTGCCACTGAGTAATGATGAGAAGAATACCCTGATCAAATCAGTAGGGGAGCAATTTGATCTTCATTTCTTCGAGACGCTAGGGCGTAGATTAAGCGTGGCAAGACTCCTTTGGAAAAGTGCTTATTTACGGTTGGTCTCCCCAGAGGCTTACCTTGTTCATAAACACGTTATCGAATGGAGCGCGCAATTCAGCAAAGACAGGATTCCTGAGCAGGCTGTTGGTGTTGATCCTTTTACCGCGAGGCTAATGCGATGGGTGATGCAGAGTTGGGAGCGCGTTGACTTTTTCAACAAATATGCTTTTGGAACAATATTGCCACGGATACAGTTGGACTTATTACCCGCAATTATGTGTTCATCGCATGTCTTGATTCGACCAAAAAATGCACCATCGAAACTAATGGATTGGGTATTAATGGGGGTATCGATGCAGCGGTTCTGGCTAACTGCGACAGCACTCGGCTATTACGTTCAACCGGAAATGACTCCGGTTATTTTTCGCTGGTACACGCGATCAGGACGACAATTCTCTCGAAAGCTAGGAATTGCAGAACGAGCTTCGGTTTTGGCACTTGAATTCGAAAAAATGTGTAGCGCAACGCCAGACACGCCTTTCGGCTTCTTTGCAAGATTGGGGCAATCTACTCGGCCCACATCACGCTCATTGAGAGTTGATCTTGAAAAGCTTATGAAGTGACTGTGCTGATCGTGGATTTGACCAGGGCATCAGATGATTGAAGACCAAGACGGCCGTAAGAAAATCCTTTTCTTTGCAGAGGGGGCGACTCTTGCTCATGTTGCCAGATCCTTGGTTCTTGCAAGAAGTTTGGACCCGGCGAGGGTTGATGTGGTTTTTGCACGCCCAAAAAATTACGAATGGCTGACGAAAAATGAATCGTTCAAGATCATTGATCTGTCGTGTCAAGATCCCAATGAGTTTTCTAGGCGCTTGGAAAGAGGCTTGCCTTTATATGATTATCCGACGTTGAAAAGTTATGTACGGGATGATCTTTCGCTGATTGATTTGGTTTGTCCTGATGTGACCATCGGGGATTTTCGATTGTCACTGTCGGTCAGTTCGCGTGTTCGAAAAATTCCATTCATTAATTTGTGTGACGCTTACTGGAGTCCAGAGCATTCCGTAAAATCTGTGCTTCCAGTATTTGCATTTACACGTTATCTTCCGATTCGCTTTGCCGAACTTTGTTTTAGGGTGTTTTCGCCGCTGGCTTTCCGAATCCATGCAATACCTCATGAACGCTTGAGATCCGAATATGGCCTGTCATCGTTGGGCTATGATTTACAAAAATGCTATACCGACGCTGATCTCAGACTGTTTGCTAATATTCCTGCATTGTTCCCTGACGTTGAGGAGAGCGAAAGTTGCGCTTTCATCGGCCCGGTAGCCTGGTCTCCAGAAAATAACGCAGATTTTGCTTTATCTGCCGACCTGAGTAGCGAATATTTTTACGTATCTATGGGTAGCTCGGGTGATACGGATGTTTTGTTTGATATTTTGATGGCGTTGGCAAAGCTTGGTCCTCAAGTCATTGTTTCAACTGCAGCTAGATGGAGGTGGCCGGATGGTAGTCTTCCTTCTAACGTTAAAGTATTTGATTTCGTTCCGGGCGATTTGGTCTGTAAGGCAGCGCGATTGGTCGTTTGCAATGGCGGAAGTCCTACGACCAATCAAGCATTGGTGAACGGTGTTCCTGTCTTAGGTATCGCAAAAAACATGGATCAATTCATGAATATGCGAGCCATTGAGAAAATTGGTGCAGGCTTGACAATGCGTGCTGACCGTATCACAAGAGAGTCTGTGCTCAACTTGGCAAATCAACTTTGGACTAAGGATTGTTACCGAATCAATGCGGTGAAACTGGCCCAGTCTGCCAAGCAATGCCTTGATAGCCGTTCGCTCGAATGGTTTCTCGCCAAATTGCTTAATCGAGAAGCTTTGGAAAGTTGCGATATTACAAAGCAATAGAAACGAATTCTGGCGACTAGCTAAGCTACCAATTAGAAAATGGGAGATTTTGGGTGAGAAAGATATCAACCAAAGCGGTCGTACAGTTTTTTGGTATGACTAGTTCCAATCTGATAATCACGTGCCTTGCTGCTTGGACTGCTAAAGATAGTTTCCCTGATGATTTTCGTGGGGTGCTGACGCTGGCAAGCGCTTTCGTAGTGTTTTATTTTTTGACGATATTGCTTTTTAGATTGCGCCAACGTATTGCGCCGATTCCAAATGGAAATATCAAACCAGGTAGTGCAGCGGAGAACACTGCATTTGTGTATATGCTCCACTATATCCTGCTCTTTAATCCTCTAATATTTTCTAGATTTTTGCCATATCCGGTCTTGGGGATGCTACTTCGGGCCTTGGGGGCGAAAATAGGAACGAACAGTTTCTGCTCAGGCCTGATGATGGATCCCCAGTTCGTCCAAATCGGGAAGAATTCCCTAATCGGGAATGATGCAATGTTGATTGCTCATATTATTGAAGGGGATGTCCTCGCATATGAACCAATCGTGATTGGGGACAATGTCACCATCGGGGCTCGAGCCATCATTATGGCCGGGGTGACTATTGATGATGGTGCACTGGTCGGCGTTCAGTCAGTAGTGCCAAAGGGCAGTCATATCAAACGTGACGAAACGTGGGTTGGATGTCCGGCGAAACGTATCAATTAATAAACACATATTGGTAAACGCAAAATCCCCCTGTTGACAAATAATCAACAGGGGGATTTTTAAATGCTACTTGGACTTATTTGTTACGGCGACGGGAAGCACCCAAGCCCAAAAGACCAAGTCCCATCAGCGCCAGAGAGGCCGGCTCCGGGATGCGGTTGAAGTCGACCGAGCCTGTTTCTTGGTTAATTGAAACCAAGTTGCCAACAATTTCGATACCTTGACTGGTGTTATTAAACTGTTCAAAGGCCAGTTCAAAGAAAGGGATCGGTTTGGTGAAGTAGCTACTGCCGTCTGCCGTCAGGCTGATGGTGGTAACCGAATTAAAGAAAGCGCCACCAAGAGCATTGATGCCGTTTACGCCTGAAATCAAGCTTCCGGTAGCCAATTTCTTGTCCGCCGTGTTTTGGGTTACGGTAGCAGCAGTAGCGGTTGATGCTGAAGCGTTTGTAAAGACGCTGTCTGAACCCACGTCGGCCCACAGGGTGTAATTCAACGACGTCAGAACCCCAGAGCTTCCCGGTGTATTGATTGTACCAGTCGTCAAAGTTGCTGCTTGATCGAAGGTAATGTACAGGGCGTAAGAATTAGCACCGCCCAGATTGATGCCGCTTGCGCCGGCCAAAATCGGCGTGTTGTTCAACGTAAAGCTGGTGAAGTTGATCCAGCCTGAGCCGGTTTCGTGTGTGGCGTCAGTGGCCGTCAGCAGAACGGAAGAGTTTCCGAGCATCTGATCAGCGTTGAACGGCGAATAGCCGGTCAAGCCCAAGTTGTTCGGGCTGACTTCGAACACACCAGGAACCGCCATGGCTTGCGGGGCAAAACCCAAGCCGAGTGTGGCTGCAACGGCAGATGCCAAAATGCCTTTACGTATAAGCGAGGTTTTCATTGTAAATCTCCTTGATTCCAAATTGTTGCTCTTGGCAACTGCGTTTAGGGGTGAGGCTTGTGTGTCATAACTAAGCAAGCGTTATGCCATTAATTAATAGTTGATTTTAATCAATGGTTTGGGGGGGGCGTATCGAATTGATGACAGAGGAGTGTAAAGAATGTCGACACTTCAAATGGCAATCAGCATAGTGCTAGAAAGTGTAGCGGACTTCACTGTATATCCTGTCCTTTTGATCATAGCGACCAAATAGTCCGGTTGGTGCCCCCTTGAAGAGGTCCGCACCGAACATTAAGCGCCAATTGCGTTCAAAGTTCCAAGTTACGCGTGGGCGAAGTAGCCAGTCGCTCCTGTTCAGGCTGGAAATGAAGATAGCCTGAGCTTCCCAGTTGTTGATGAACTTGGTATTGAACAAAAGACTGTAGCCATTTTCTTCCTTGTCGGGAATCTGGGTGGCGTTATAGTTGGAATAACGACGTTGGAAGAGTTGGACGTTGAAACGACTTTCGGCCGGAAGGGTGAAATCGAGACCGACGGCCCAGTCGAGCGTGTTTTGCCGGACGACACCGTCACTGTCGGCAAGATCCAGCACGCTGAAGCTACGGCCTGTTGTGTATACACCTTCGGCCTTCAAGACCACGTCTCCAAAATCCTTGGAAAGAGTGCTTCCGTATTGATTGATTCGGTCGTGGCGAGCTTGAAAGACCATTGTTGGGCCGTCAAATTGACGGTAAAAGGTTGGGCTGACATCGGTGCTGCGATAGTAGAAAGCCGAGATGTCCCACCCGTTTTTCAGTGTTGACAAGCGGAGTCCGTAGTTCATGTTGTCCGCGTCACGTTGTGGTCGGACTTCCTGAAGGTAGCGTACGTTCGGGGCTGTAGGCATTGGATAGAATTCCGAGCCGGGCTTGCCGATGTTGTCGTAAGTGGCCACCGGAATCCATAGAAACTCAGCATGATAGTCGTCGGCGAAATACTCGGCCCGGGCTGCCCACTGGGGAATCCGCATCTGATCAAACTCAGGGAGGACGAATTCCCGCAGGTCGCGAGCGGAGACTACGTCGGCGAAGAAAAGTCCGACCATTTCGCCCCAGACGACGTGCTGCTTGCCGACACGGAAATCCCAGTTACCCAAACTGTAATCAAAGTAGTTTTCGCGTAGTTCGATACCGTGGCGCTGATTTTTTTCGACGTCCGAGGGATAAAAATCGTTGCTTGCGTAAGCAAAGTCATAGTCGAAACGAGCCCCGACTTTCCACTTCATGCTGTCACCAAGTTTGCCGGAAGTGCCGAGTTCGGCGCGACTACGCAGCTTCGACCAGTGTTCTGGCTCAGCTATTGTGCGTGCCGCTTCGAACTGGATGAAGCCCTTGATACCAAGGCCGGGTTCGCTACGCGCAGAAGAAAGTTTGGGAAGGTCGTCTCCAAATAGCGAGTCACGGCTTAACAGGTCGTCCTCTGCGGCGCTGGCGCTAAACGTCAGGCAACATGCCGCGAGGATACTCAAATGGAACGGGAGTTTCAGGTGGGTCACTGGGTATTCCTGTTGGAATTTTCGAATATGCTATTCGTCTTCAGATTCGGTCTCTGGGCGAATGCGTGCCAGACTCCAAGTCTTGTCGATATCGTTGCGGACACCAAAGGCGGTGATGCAGCCGTCTTCCATCTGTACCAGGCGGTCGGCGCGATCGATCACCTTCTGGTCATGGGTGGAGAAAATAAAGGTGGTTTTAAGGCGACGGTTGATTTGCTTCATCAGGCTGAGAATTTCTCGACCTGTTGCCTTGTCAAGATTCGCGGTGGGTTCATCGGCGAGGACGATGCTCGGTTTGATCGCCAAGGCGCGGGCGATGGCGACCCGCTGTCGTTGTCCTCCGCTGAGCTGATTCGGGCGGTGATCGGCAAATTTGGTCAGACCGACAATTTCAAGAAAATAATCGACGCGCTTTTTTCGTTCTTCTGCGGAGATGTCTTTGCGTCGAAGCAGAGGATATTCGACGTTTTCAGCAGCGGAAAGAACCGGCAGCAGATTGAATGTCTGAAAAATGAAGCCAATCGAATGGGCACGGAGGTCAGCCAGTTCATTCGCGGATTTTTCCGAGACGTCTTCTTCGTTGATAAATATCTTGCCGCGGCTCGGTTTGTCGATGCAACCGATCAGGTTGAGCAAGGTGGTTTTGCCGCTTCCGGATGGGCCGGAAATGGCGAGAAACACGCCGGGCTCAATGGACCATGTAATATCATTCAATGCTTGGACGGTCTGCTCGCCAAGCTGGTAATCCTTGAAGACATGTTCTACTCGGACAACGCTCATGATGGGTTGCTACCGTCAAAATTTAATTCAGGATATTGCGGGAGAATATTCATGTTACCAAATAATGCTGTTCGGAATGGCAACTGGCTTTTTTTGTTGGCGTCTGGCATTTTTCTTTTGCTCCAGTCGTTGACTGTTGCAGCACAGGGTACCAGCGTTGCGCCGAACGATGATGCGCTAGCCCGCAGTATAGTGGAAAAGGCAGACAAGGTTCGTTTTCCGACTGATGGGTTTCAGGTTGATATTGAGATTAACTCGCAGCGTCCCGATAAGGAGGCTGATACCCGGAAATACAGAGTGCTCTCCAAGGGGAATGAGAATACTGTCGTTATGGTGACTGAGCCTGCTTCAGAGCGTGGGCAGATCATCTTGATGAAAGGTCGTGACCTGTGGGTATTCATGCCCGAAGTGTCGCAGCCGGTGCGGATTTCCCTAGCGCAACGTTTGACGGGTCAGGTGGCCAACGGTGACTTGGCGCGCGCCAATTTTTCCGGCGATTACAATCCGAAAATTGTTTCTACCGAGAAGATTGGCCACGACAGCTATCACGTTCTGGAGTTGACTGCGGTGGATCGAAGCGTCACTTATCAGCGTGTCGTTTACTGGGTGAATGAGAAATCAGGCTGGCCTTTGAAGGCTGAGTTTTATTCGCTTTCAAATCGGCTGATGAAAAAGTGTAGTTTTGAAAATTTCAAGACATTGGCCGGACGGGTGCGCCCGACTCGCCTGGTCATGGAGGATGCTTTACGCAATGGTGAAAAATCGATCCTTGACTACAGCGAAATGAAGCTGCGGGATTTGCCGGATAAGATTTTTACCAAGGAATACCTGAAAAAGCTCGAATAAGTACAGTTCTTAGTCGAAGAGGAGGGCTGCAGCAACCTTGCGGCCTTCTGCTGCAAGAATATTGTAAGTACGGCAGGCGGCTTGCAAATCCATGACATCGAGGCCAACGCCGGCCTGTGCAAATGGACGGAGAAGTTCACCGGGCGGAAAACGCAGGCGCTTGCCGGTGCCAAGCAGGATGATTTCGGTGCCCAAACCAAGCAAGATTTGCATGTCTGCTTCTGTCAGCGTGCTTACTGTTGCAGATGTCCATTCCGAAATAATCGATTCCGGTAGCAAAATTATGTTTTTTTGGTGTTTTTCCTGGTTGACCGCAGCATAGTCGTCGCCATAGGCGGTGAACAGGTTGAGTCCGGCTGTGTTGGTTGTGTGTAGTTTCACTGCGCGATCATTCCAAAAGGGCCGCCAAAATTGCCGTGCACCATACGATAAAGTAGGATTATACCTTTGGCCCTAGTGGGCCATACGCCGCCACGCCGGAAGATTCCCATGAAACACGTCAAGAAGTCCGCCAAACTCGCCAACGTCTGCTATGACATTCGCGGCCCCGTGCTGCAAAAAGCGAAGCAGATGGAGGAGGAAGGCCACAAGATCATCAAGCTTAACATCGGCAATCTGGCCGCGTTCGGCTTTGATTCGCCCGAAGAAATTCAGCAGGACATGATTCGCAACCTGCCAAACGCAGCTGGCTATACGGATTCAAAAGGTATTTTCGCGGCGCGCAAGGCGATCATGCATTACACCCAGCAGAAGGGTATCAAAGGCGTGACGCTCGATGATATCTACGTCGGCAATGGCGTGTCTGAGCTGATCGTAATGGCAATGAATGCCTTGCTGGACGCTGGCGACGAAGTGTTGGTGCCGGCGCCAGACTATCCTTTATGGACGGCGGCAATCAGCTTGTCCGGCGGAACGCCAAAGCATTACCTGTGCGACGAAAGCAAGGGTTGGTTGCCTGATCTGGATGACATTCGCAGCAAGATCAACGCCCATACCAAGGCGATCGTGCTGATCAACCCGAATAATCCGACAGGCGCGCTTTATCCGGATGATCTGCTGCACGAAATCATCGACATTGCCCGCAAGCATCACCTGACCATCTATGCCGATGAGGTCTATGACAAGGTGCTGTACGACGGTGAAAAGCATACGTCGATCGCCTCGTTGGCTGAAGACGTGCTGATGATTACCTTCAATGGCCTTTCAAAGAACTATCGCTCCTGCGGCTATCGTGCCGGCTGGATGGTGGTGTCTGGTGACAAGCGCCATGCCAAGGACTACATTGAGGGTCTCGACATGCTGGCTTCGATGCGGCTTTGCGCGAATGCGCCGGGGCAGCATGGCATTCAGACAGCGCTGGGCGGTTATCAGAGCATTGATGACCTGATCAAGGATGGCGGTCGCCTGCGTCGCCAGCGCGATATCGCGCATGAACTGATTTCAGCCATTCCTGGCGTCAGCTGTGTCAAGCCAAAGGCAGCGCTATACATGTTCCCGAAGCTTGATCCGGTGGTATATCCGATCAAGAACGACCAGCAATTCATTTCCGAACTGCTGCAGGAAGAAAAAGTGCTGCTGGTTCAGGGAACGGGATTCAACTGGCCGCATCCGGATCACTTCCGCCTTGTTTTCCTGCCGCATGAGGATGATTTGCGGGAAGCAATCGGGCGAATTGCGCGCTTCCTGGAAAACTATCGCAAGCGTCATAACACTAACCAAACCAAGTAAAGACTGAACATGAAACCCATCAATGTTGGCCTAATCGGCATCGGCACCGTCGGCGGTGGCACCTGGACCGTTCTCAAACGCAACGAAGAAGAAATTACCCGTCGCGCAGGCCGGCCGATTCGTATTACGGCCGTGGCCGACAAGAACGTTGAACTGGCCAAGCAGATTACCGGCGGTACTGCTCGCGTAACTGACGACGCATTTTCTTTGGTCAATGATCCGGAAATCGACATCATCATCGAATTGATTGGTGGTTATGGCGTGGCCAAGGAAGTGGTGATGCAGTCCATCGCCAATGGCAAGCATGTGGTGACAGCTAACAAGGCGCTGCTTGCTGTTCATGGCACCGAGATATTCACGGCCGCACAGCAAAAGGGTGTCATGGTGGCTTTCGAAGCCGCTGTGGCTGGCGGCATTCCCATCATCAAGGCGCTGCGTGAAGGTTTGACCGCCAACCGCATCGAATGGGCCGCCGGCATCATCAATGGCACGACCAACTTCATCCTGTCCGAAATGCGCGACAAGGGTTTGTCATTCGATGACGTGCTCAAAGAAGCCCAGCGCTTGGGCTATGCCGAAGCTGATCCGACATTCGATATCGAAGGTGTTGATGCAGCTCACAAGGCAACGCTTATCGCTTCTATCGCCTACGGTATTCCGGTCCAGTTCGACAAGGCTTACATCGAAGGTATTACGAAGCTGGAAGCCTCCGACATCAAGTACGCCGAGCAACTCGGTTACCGCATCAAGCTGCTTGGCATCGCCAAGCGTCGCGAGAAAGGGATTGAATTGCGCGTCCATCCGACGCTGATTCCGGCCAAGCGCCTGCTGGCGAATGTCGAGGGCGCCATGAATGCGGTCATGGTTAAGGGCGATGCTGTTGGCACCACCCTCTACTATGGCAAGGGCGCCGGCGCCGAGCCGACCGCGTCAGCCGTGATCGCTGATCTGGTGGATGTTACCCGCCTGGCCACGGCCGATGCCGCACATCGCGTGCCGCATCTGGCCTTCCAGCCGGATGCCATGTCTAGCTTGCCGATCCTGCCGATGAGTGAGATCGAAACCGGCTACTACCTGCGTTTGCGCGTCGAAGACAAGCCGGGCGTGCTCGCCGACATCACCCGCATCCTGGCCGACCAGGGCATCTCCATCGATGCGATGCTGCAGCGTGAGCCGGAAGAGGGCGAGGGCGAAACCGACATCATCATCCTGACCCATGTCTGCAAGGAGAGCGCTGCTGATGCTGCCATCGCCAAGATCGAAGGCTTATCTGCCCAAAAGGGCAAGGTCAAGCGCATTCGTCTGGAAGAGCTTCAGTAAATCTGACGATTTAGCGACAGCTGACAACGGGGGCCGTGGCCCCCGTTTTTTATTAACGAACCAAACGAAGATAGCCCTTACTGTCTCGTGGTAGTGAAAAGCGCACCACATTTTTGCCGGCCAGCACTGGCAAGCCACCGGGCAGCAGGTGGAACGGTCCGATCATGGAGGCTGACTGTTCGATCCGCAATGTTCTATTTCCCGGCGAAATCAGTTTCAAATCATATGTGCCATTCGCCGTGATCGTCAGTGTGGGGACGAAGGGGCGGGCCAGTGGTTCGCCAATAAATACGCCTTCGCCCGGCCATGCCAAGCTCTTCCAGTATGCCTCAACGGCCGTGGCGCCTAGTAGATAGTTAAACATGGCGACAGCCGGTACCGGGAATTTCTGTGGGTGATTGCAGGGTTCGGTGACGGTGCCGTAGCTGGCTGTGGCACCGGCTTCCAGCCAGCGCAGGCTGCTCATCTGCCTGGAGTCGGTCAGCTGTCCGCCGAATGAGGTCAGGTGATCGGCCAATGCGCCCGGCTTGAATTCGAGTGTGTTGAGATTCGGTACCTGAGTTAGTCCGGTAAAGTAAAAAAGTACATCCTTGCGATCACTGATCGAGTCAGCATCAATTTCCTCAATAGGAATGAGGCCGTCCAATTCAGTCTTTGTAATGTTGAATTGGACGGTCCGAACACTACGGGCCTTGTCCGAGGTATTGAGCAGATAGGCCTTGCCATCAGGAAAACTGGCATCGGAGACAATGCCACGATCGATCAGTGCCTTGATTTCTTCGAAACTGGTGCCGGCCAGCATCATCGCCGGGCGCAACTTATGGTCGTTGAACGGGTAGGTGCTCGGCGAATTGAAATAGCCGCTGGCGGCGGTCGGGCCACATGTTGACGAGCAATATTTTTCGTCGAAGCCCATGGCTAGCGCCGATGTCATTGACATGCATCCAACCCGATAAGGCTGCGTCCAGGCGACGGCATAGGCCTGGACATGCTTGGGCGTCAGTCGGTCAACTTCAGCCTTCAGCGGTTCGAATTCCTGAATGCTGAGTGCGCTTTTGCCCGCCGGGAAGTGCAAATGAATGACGTTTTCTTCGGGGATGCCGCGAGCCTGCTGATAATAGGCACCGGTCCGGCGCGAGAGCGGATCATCGTCATTGATCAGCAGGGCAAGTTCGTCGACCGTGATCCCGGTTCTGGGCAGCAGGACTTGCGGCGCTGAAATAGCGTGATGCGACCATGAAAGGAGGCTGACGGCTAGCAATGCAAGTGTTCGGCAGAAAATCTTGGCGGTCATGGCGGGTCTATTGATCGGTCTAGAGTGGATTGTCGCGCATAATCTCGCCTCGAGACTCTTTGATTGTCAGCCTCTCTGGAACATGACCTCACTTTACGACCAGCTTCGCCTGCGCATGCCTCAATTGCGGATTACCCCGTTGTTGATTGCGGCCAACGTCATCGTCTTTGTCGCGATGTTGTTCAATGGTGCAGGCTTGTGGCATTCCCAAAACGGCGTCCAGCTTGCCTGGGGGGCCAACTTTGGGCCAGCAACGCAGGATGGTCAGTGGTGGCGTCTGGGCAGTGCGCTTTTCCTGCACTTTGGTCTGCTTCACATTTCTCTCAATATGTTTGCCTTGTGGGACGCTGGCCAATGGGTCGAGCGCATGTACGGGCATTTTCGTTTCGCAGTAATCTATTTTTCTGCCGGGCTAGCCGGTAACCTTTTGTCTCTGGTGATTCATGCCGGCCATGCTGTGTCCGGAGGGGCATCCGGTGCGATCTTCGGGCTCTATGGTGCCTTGCTTAGTTATCTCTGGCTGGAGCGCTCACGCATACACCGTGGTGAATTCCGCTGGTTGTTCTGGGCAGCGATCGGTTTTTCCGTGGCCACCATTGTTTTCGGCTTCTTGATTCCCGGTATTGATAACGCGGCGCATATCGGTGGCCTGATTGCCGGCCTGTTGATGGGCGTGTTGTTGGTCAAGTCGGAGGAACAAGACCTCGTCATTCGACGACGTGGTCAATGGTTCTCGGGGGGCGCGCTGGTACTTTTGGTAGGTGGTATGGTGGCGAGAATTCCCGAGCCGGCCTATCGCTGGAGCGACGAGAAGCAGGTAAGGCAGGAGATTGGCGAATTTCTCCAACAGGATGCGGCAATCAGTCGCGCCTGGGAAAGCCTGTTGCTGCAGGGAAGACGAAAAGGGGTTTCATTCGATGAGTTGGCCGATGTCATCGAGTCGGTCGTCGTCGAACGCTATGAGCATAGCTTTGAAGAGCTTTCCTCGCTGCCGCAGGATGCCCGCTTACCTTCTGCGCAGACCGCAGAGCATTTGCGGAACTATGCAGAACAGCAGCGGGACGCATCGCGGGCGATGGTGGAAGGCTTGAGGGCGAGGGATCGGAAGCAGATTCAGAAGGCACTAGAAGAAGCGCGCAAGTCGAGGACAGAGAAATAATCAATCGTCGGCTTTTTGTACAGATCACCTGAAAGCCGTGAGGCTATTCCAATCAGAATCAAGGAAATGGGCGTTCCAGTCGCGCAAAATCTCAGGCAATTGCCAATCCGGCAAGCCTGTCAAGGAACTACCATGCAAACCATTCACGCCTGCAACCACACCACCCCAGAAGCCTTGTATCCGTTTGATGCCAGAGGAATCGCCAAGCGTTTCCGTCATGCGGCCATCTTTGGCGCACTGGACGCGCTACAGCCCGGCGAAACGATGCGTTTTTGCAATGATCACGATCCCTTGCCATTGTTGGCTCAGTTGCAGGCTCGCTATGGTGCCAACCTGAGCATTGAATACAAGCAACGTGAAACGGGTGCCATCGTGATCGACTTTACTGTCGTTGGCTGAGTGATACTCACTGCGAGCCTGACCATCGTGTCTTTGATAGCCAGTGCCGCCCTGGCGCTGAGCGGGTTGGGTTCGCCGTTGGCGGTTGCGCATCTGGCTTTTGCCGTCAGCATTGTGCCGTTGGTTTTTGCGGCAATGATCCATTTTGTGCCCGTGCTGACGCGCACCGGCGATCCGGCACACCATCTGGCGCTGCTGCCATCGACAGCACAGGCCAGTGGCCTGCTGGCGGTGACGGCGATGCAGGGTTGGCTGCCTTATGGGGGCGTGCATTTGGCCGCGACGGTCGACCTGATTTTGGCAGCGATCTTGATTTACTGGATGATCGGGCGGGCGAGGGCATCGCTGGGTTCCCCGCATCCTGGCTGGCGTTGGTACTTGGCAGCCACGGGCTGTCTGATGCTGGCCTTGCTGGCCATCCTGCTAATGACCATCTGGCCGTCTTGGTGGCGTAGCCTGCGACTTTTTCATCTGCATCTGAATACCCTTGGCTTTGTTGGACTGGCGGTGCTGGGCACTTTGCCGCTTCTGCTGCCGACGGCATTAGGGAAATCCGATCCGGAGGTTGGTAGCTGGCTGCATTGGCGCTGGTGGTTGGCTGCTTCCGGTGTTCTGATCATCGCGTTGGGGTCGGCAGCCAAATGGGAGTTTGCCGCACCCGGCACAGCTCTGTTGCTGGTTGCCGCGCTTGGCCTGCTTGGTCAATGGGTGCGACGATTTGGCCTCGCGTCATTGCTGCGGGATGGCGTGACCGCATCCTTGCTGGCGGCGGTACTCGGACTCTTGCTGGCGCTGGTTTTCGGTTTGCTGCATGGCGCAGGCCTGATGTCGACACAGCCGTCTTTGCCTGCCTGGGCATGTGGATTTTTGCTACCGCTGGTTACCGGAGCGCTCAGCCAGTTGCTCCCGGTCTGGCGCTGGCCGGGGCCGCAGATCCCGGCTCGCCTGATGATGCGGCAAAAACTTGCGGCCTCCGGTCTGGTGCGAGCGGCCTTGTTTCTGTTGGCTGCGATGGCCATGATGACCGGTCTGCATCAATTGGGAGCGGCTCTGCTGGCTTTTGCCCTGGCTCTCTTTGTCATTGGCTTGCTGCAAGCTGTGCGCGTGCCACGGTCGACGCGGTAAAATCACGGTTTTTCGCTTTTCAGGGCTTTGCCATGCGCTATCTATCGACCCGCGGTCATGCCGCAACTCCAGCTTTTTGCGACATTCTCCTCGGCGGCCTGGCCCCGGATGGCGGCCTCTACCTGCCGGAAAGCTATCCGCAGATCACCCGGGCAGAACTCGATGCCTGGCGCACGCTGTCGTATGCCGACCTGGCCTACGAAATCCTGTCCAAGTTCATCACCGATATTCCGGCTGCTGACCTCAAGGCGCTGGTCGCCAAGACCTACACCGCCCAGGTCTATTGCCACACCCGCAACGGCGGCGATGCCACGCAGATTACACCGCTGACCAAGCTGGAAGACGGCCTCTACACGCAGGAATTGTCCAACGGCCCGACGCTGGCCTTCAAGGACATGGCCATGCAGTTGCTCGGCAACCTGTTCGAGTACGTGCTGGACAAGCGCGGCGAATCGATCAACATCCTCGGCGCCACCTCCGGCGATACCGGTTCGGCGGCCGAATACGCCATGCGTGGCAAGCACAACGTCAAGGTCTTCATGCTTTCGCCGGACGGCAAGATGAGCGCCTTCCAGCGCGCCCAGATGTATTCGCTGCAGGACGCCAACATCTTCAACATCGCGGTCACCGGCATGTTCGACGACGCGCAGGACATCGTGAAGGCGGTGTCCAACGATGCCGAGTTCAAGGCCAAGTACAAGATCGGCGCCGTCAATTCGATCAACTGGGCGCGTGTCGCGGCTCAGATTGTCTATTACTTCCAGGGCTATTTCCTGGCGACGAAATCGAACGACGAGCAGGTGGCCTTTACCGTGCCGTCCGGAAACTTCGGCAACATCTGCGCTGGCCATATCGCCCGCCAGATGGGCTTGCCGATTGCCAAGCTGGTGCTGGCCACCAACGAAAACGACGTGCTCGACGAGTTTTTCCGCACCGGCGTCTATCGCCCGCGCAACACGGCGGAAACCAGCATTACCTCCAGCCCGTCGATGGATATTTCCAAGGCCTCCAACTTTGAACGCTTCGTCTTCGACCTGGTCGGTCGCGATCCGGCGGTCGTGCGCGAATTGTGGGCCAAGGTGGACAAGGGCGAGGCTTTTGATCTGTCCGCCACGGTCTACTGGAAAAATATGCCGAAATTCGAATTTATCTCCGGCAAGAGTACGCATAGTGATCGCATCAGCACCATCCGCCTGGCACAGCAGCGCTACAACGTCATGCTCGACACCCATACGGCGGATGGCCTGAAGGTGGCGCTCGAGCATCGTTTGCCGAATATTCCGATGATCGTGCTCGAAACTGCGCAGCCGGCCAAGTTCGAGGAAACCATTCGCGAAGCGCTGGGCACCGAACCGGTTCGTCCGGCTGATCTGGCTGGCATCGAAAATTTGCCGCAGCGCGTGGTGGTCATGGCGCCTGACGTCGACGCCATCAAGCAGTTTGTCGCGGAACACGTATGAGTTTTGACCACGAAGCTCACTGGTCGGCCCGCTATCGTGATGCGGGTGATGAGTACTTGTTCGGCACCGCGCCGAACAAGTTTCTCGCAGCGCAGGCGGAGCATTTTGGCGCTGGCATAAGCGTTCTCTCTGTCGCTGACGGCGAAGGACGCAATTCCGTCTGGATGGCCGAGCAGGGCTGTACGGTGACTGCTACCGAGATTTCCCCGGTGGCACTCGAAAAAGCGGCCAAATTGGCGCGTGCCCGAAGCGTCACGGTGGATTTTTTGCTGGCCGATATCTTGAATTGGGACTGGCCGCATGCCGAATTCGATGCGGTGGTCGGTATCTTCATCCAGTTTGCGACTGCGGCCGAGCGGCCGCGTCAGTTGGCGGGGATGAAACAGGCTGTAAAGTCGGGGGGCTTGTTGTTCCTGGAGGGCTATACCCCGAAACAGCTGGAATACCGGACGGGTGGTCCGTCAGCAGTGGAAAATCTTTATACCGCAGAGATGCTGGCCGAGGTCTTTGCCGACTGGGAGATTATCGCGCTCCATGAGCACGAAGATACGATCACCGAAGGGTCGGCCCATGCCGGGCGCTCGGCCCTGATCGACCTCGTCGCCCGCAAGCCTTAAAGGTAGATGACGGCCGGAAAAACGGCCACTGCCAGCACCAGCACCAGCCATTCCAGATTGCGGCGGGCGAGAAAGCCCGTGAAATGCAGTACCAGGATGGAAATGGCGACGATATAAAACAGCGCAAACAACATCAAAGGCCCCTTGATTATTTATTTATTTGATCGTTCGGCAACGATTATGACTACAAATAAATGAAACGCCTAGCCGACGAAGCGCATTGACAGGTCAAGCGCCTTGACGTCCTTGGTCAGAGCGCCGACCGAGATGCGATCAACCCCGGTTTCGGCGATGGCGCGGATCGTATCCAGCGTGACATTGCCGGAAGCTTCGAGCACGGCGCGACCGGCATTGATGGCAACCGCCTGACGAAGCAGGTTGTTGTCGAAATTGTCGAGCAGGATCATCCTGGCGCCGGCATTGAGGGCCTGGTTCAATTCGTCGAGACTTTCGGCTTCAACCTGGATGAACTTGCAGCGATCAGCCGCGCCAGCCGCCACGTTCCTGGCTGCATCCATGGCCAGGGCAATACTTCCGGCTGCGTGAATGTGGTTTTCCTTGATCAGGATGGCGTCCCACAGGGCCAGACGGTGATTACCGCCGCCGCCTGCGCGAACCGCATATTTCTGGGCAATGCGCAGCCCCGGCAGTGTCTTGCGGGTATCAACCACCTGCGCCTTGGTGCCTGCGATGGCGTCGGCGTAGATGCGTGCCTTGCTGGCCACGCCGGAAAGCAGTTGCAGGAAGTTGAGGGCGCTGCGCTCGGCGGTGAGCAGGGCGCGGCCATTGCCGTCAATTTCACAAAGTAGCTGGTTGGCCACAAGGCGGTCGCCATCGGCGGCATGCCAGGTGACGCGAGCTGTTGGGTCGAGGCGGCTGACACATTCATCGAACCATGCGCAGCCACACAGCACACCAGCTTCGCGGGAAATGACCGTGGCCTTGACCTGGCGGTCGCCGGGAACAAGGCTGGCGGTCAGGTCGCCGGCGCCAACGTCTTCGGTTAGTGCAGCGTCGACGTTGCGGGAAATTTCAGCGGCGAGCGGGGTATCAAATTCGATGGTCATGGCAGTGTTGTGGCAGTCACGGAGGACGGAATTTTACAGCGTGCCGCTGTTGCCGACCCATTCGTTGAAAAGTTGGCGGGCAGCATCAATGACTTCGCCGGCTGTCAGGCCGATCGGGCCGATGCCGTTGGCGACCAGCCGATCAGCCGCTGCCCCATGCAGGTGAACGGCGGCCTGCAGTGCGTATTCAGGCGGCCAGTTCTGGGCGAGCAGGGCGACGATCAAGCCGCAAAGTACGTCGCCCATGCCGGCTGTGGCCATGCCTGGATTTCCTGTGGAATTCAGCCAGATTTTGCCGTCGACCGTGGCAATAATGGTGCCGCAGCCTTTGAGAGCAATGTGGCTGTGATAGTGCTCAACCAACTTGCGCGCTGCCGTGAGGCGATCGCTCTGGATGTCGCTTACCGAGCAGTCCAGCAGGCGGGCAGCTTCGGCCGGATGGGGTGTCAGGATAGTCGCGTCAAGGCGGTTATGGAGGCCCCGTTGCAGGGGGGTGTTTTCTGCCAGCAGATTCAGGGCGTCGGCATCGAGTACGAGGGGCAGGGGAGCCTTGAGCGATTGCTCAAGCAGCTGAAGTGCTTCAGATGAGCGGCCGAGACCGGGACCGCAAACCAGCGCTTGAAGGTCAGCCTGCAGCACGGTATCGGCCTGACGCATCATCAATTCTGGCTGAACCAGATCAACGCTGGGCGCATCGCTGTCGAGCATGCCGAGGTAGACGCGGCCGGCACCCAGTTTGAGTGCAGCGCGGGCGGCCAGAAAGGTAGCGCCGACCATGGATTTGCTGCCGCCCAGAATGCCGGCACTGCCGAAGCTGCCTTTGTGGGTGTTGAGGCGACGTGGCTTTAGACAATCAGCAAAGTCCTGAATAGCCAATATGTGGCCATCCGGGGCGATTTCCCGGGCAGGGTCGAGGCCCAGGCCCGCCACTCTGATTTCGCCGCAATGGTCAGGGCCATCGCCAGTGAATAGTCCGGGCTTGGCCGAAATGAAAGTAATTGTGTGACTGGCACAAATGCTCGGGCTGAAGGTGGTGCCGGTATCTGCATTGAGGCCGGAAGGGCAGTCGAGCGCAAGGAGTGGGCAATGGTCGCGTTCGGCCAGTCGATTGGCAGCGACGATCCATTGCGCGTAGTCACCTTCCGGGGCACGGGTCAGGCCGATGCCGAACAGTCCGTCGACGATCAGTGACCAGCGGCGTTTGTCGGGGATGTGGGCGATTGGCGAACCGCCAGCCGCAGAAAAACGCTGGAAGGCGGCCGCAGCATCAGTCGGCAGACGTTCGCAGTTACCGGCAAAGACGACATGGACATCGAAAAATTGCTCGCGCAGCAGGCGGGCTGCTTCGAATGCATCACCGCCGTTATTGCCCGGGCCGGCCAGTATCAGGATGGGGGCGTTGCGTTCGCCGGCCAGCTCGCGAGCGTATTCGGCGGCGGCTGCACCGGCACGTTGCATCAGTGGTTCGCTGGCATGCCGTGCTTCGATCTCGCGCAGACTGGCGCTCAGGTAAAGGGCGTTGTGAGTCATGATGGAGAGGATAGGCCAGAACCGGACGATCGGCGTGCATGTTTGAGAATGATTGCAAACAGCGTATCGGGGTCAATCGGCTTGGAAACATGGTCGACCATGCCGGCCACGAAGCACGCCGTCCGCTCTTCGACCAATGCGTGGGCGGTCTGGCCGATGATCGGCAAGTCAGGGGCAAAGCCGTGGATTTCCAGTGTTGCATCGATACCGTTCATCACCGGCATTTGTACGTCCATAAGCACAGCATCGTAGGCTTGCCATCCGTGTTGGCGAACGGCGTTAACCGCCTGCTGGCCATCTTCTGCGAAACTGACTTCAGCTCCGACTTCACCCAATAGCTCGCCCATAATATGGCGATTGATGTCGATGTCTTCGACAACAAGAATCCGCAATCCGGCGAGGACTTTTGTATTGGGCGGGATGACAACGACGGCTTCCTGTCTGACTACTTTTCTGCGTTCCAGCGCTTGGTAGGGTAGTCGAACGGTGAAGCAGCTGCCGATATCAGGCGTACTTTCAACCTCGATTCTGCCGCTCATCAGGTTGACGAGATGGTCGGTGATCGCTAGCCCCAGGCCGGAGCCACCAAAGCGCCGTGTGGTTGAATTGTCACCTTGCTCGAAGGGGTTGAAGATATTTGACAGTTGGTCCGCTGAAATGCCAATGCCGGTATCCCGGACCATGAATTTCAACTGATTGTCCTCGAGATGGGCTTCAAGGGTCACCGTACCCGTGCTGGTAAATTTGACGGCATTGGAGAGCAAATTAAGCAATATCTGACGCAGGCGCAGGGCGTCGCTGCGGCAATGCGACGGAAAATTTTCGCTGCGAACAAGGCGCAGTTCCAGTCCCTTGCTCGTGGCACGTTCCTGCAACAGTTCCACGGTCTCATCGAGCGTTGTTCCCAGGTCGACGGGCAAACAGTCGATCTTCAGCATGCCGGCTTCCATCTTCGAGAAATCGAGGATGTCGTTGATGATGCCAAGCAGCAGCTTGCCGGAGTGCTGGATCTTGACGAAGGCATCATGGGCCTTGCTGCCCTCTTCGCTGGCCCGCAGACCGATATGGGTCATGCCAAGAACACCATGCAATGGTGTGCGTATTTCGTGGCTCATTTTGGCCAGGAATTCGCTCTTCGCCATGGCCAGTTGCATTGCCTCGGCACGCGCCTTTTCAAGGTCGGCAGTACGCTCACCCACCAGCTGTTCGAGATGGTCGCGATAGCTCGCGATTTCGGCATCCATGCGCGCATGTTCGGCGAGGGCGTTGCGGAGCTTCGTTTCCATCACTTTGATTTCAGTGATATCAGCGACGAAGCCGCAAAAGGTGATGCTGTTGTCTACAGTTGGTTCGGGAACTGCACGGATGAGCAACCACTTGATCTGGCCATCGGGCATGCATATGCGGTATTCGTGCTGCCACGGCGTCAGATTTCTGGCTGAGGCTTGCAGGGAGTTGACGAAAGCTTCGTTGTCCGGCGCATAAACCATCTTGCGTATGGGTTCAGTGGTTTCAGCGACATCGTCCGGGGAGACCCCAAAGAGCGCCTTGATGGCATCGCTGGCGAACAGAAAGCTGCCGTGGCCATCGGCATGGAGTCGATACTCGAAGACGACGCCGGGAACTTCGGAAACGATCTGGCGCAAGCGCGTATTAGCGGCATGTTCGGCAGCTTTGGATTCCTCGGAAATGATGAAGTCTTGCAAATCATTGAAAGCGGATGTCAACTGACCGATTTCATCGTTTTTGTGTACCGGCAAGGCTTGGCGCGGTATTTCGCCATTGCTCATTTGCGTCAGCAATTTCGAGGCTTCGGCCAGGGGCTGAAGTTGTCGACGCAGCCACCACCAGCACAGCAGGCCGAGTAGCATCGTCAGCGCCGATGAGACGATGAAAACGTGTCGTTCGATGGCATTGATGGCTGCGAAGGCCTCATCCGCTGGCAGTACCGATTGCATTAACCAGCCGGTGGCGGGAATTTGTTTGCTCGATGACAGTTCGAGGACGCCGCGTGAACTGCGGGCCAGGCCGGAGCCTTCGTAGCCGTCGATGTAGCGGTCGTAGATGGGGTTGACGCCGCGTGCCGGGCCGGGTTTCAGCAACCGGCTCTTGTCGGATGCGGCGACATAACTGCGGGTCTTCGGGGCGGTGATCAGGAAGTCACCTGTCGTGCCGTATTTCGAGTTGCCGATCTGATCGAGGAAATTGGGCAGTTGCAGGTTGACGACCCCGACCACAACGCCGATGACATGTTGATGCTGGTTGCGGATCGGGGCTTCCATGGCGATAACGGGTTGTTGGCTGTGTTCGCTGAACAACGGGTCGGTGACCAGGCTCTTGCCGCCCGCCAAAATGTCGCGAATACCCGGATAGTCGATGAAGCTGACGCCGGTGCGCTGGATGTTCCGTGGCACGCTGGCGACGGCGACGCCCTGTTGATCGAGAATGATCAGCCCCCAGTTGAAGATGGCTTGGGGTAGCGGGTATTGCTCAAGGATGGCCTGAGCAGAGAGAGGATCATTGAGCAAGGCAGATTGATAATCATCAGCGATCGCCTCGACGATCTGCTGGCGTTCGCGAATTGAGCGGTCGACTTCGGTCGCAATCAAGGAAACCGTAGAAAACTGCTGCGCCAGGATGCTGTTTTCCATATCCTGACGCAACGTCCGGTCCAGAATCAGGACCGCGCTCCAAAGCACAATGAGGCTCACCAACAATACGCCAAGCGTGAGCCGGACCTGCAAGGAGCGCAGGTTGATCAGCCGGGTTGGCGTCGCCATCGCTGGAGTTTTGACCATATAACGGTAGCTTAAGCCGTCATGCAGGATTTCGCCAGAACGATGGTTTTGGCGTGAATGCTGACTGTATCTTCGATCTGGCGGGCATAACCACCCGCCATGACGATGGCAATTGGTGTCTGTTGGGCGCGAGCGTGTTCGAACACATGCCGGTCGCGCTCGGCCAGTCCTTCGAAGCTCAGGGCCAGGCGACCCAGTCGGTCATCGTGATAGGGGTCGGCGCCGGCCAAATAGATCACCAGATCGGGACGAGCCAGATCGAAGGCGGTGTTCAGGCCGTGGGTCAGGTGCAGCAGGTAGACCTCATCTGTACAGCGGTCCGGTAGTTCGATATCGAGGTCGCTCTGCTCCTTGTCGAAGGGATAATTGCGGGCGCCGTGGATGGAGAAGGTGAAAATACTGTCGTCGCCACGCAGGATGCTGGCCGTGCCGTTACCTTGATGGACATCGCAATCGACGATCAATATCCGTTTAGCCCGACCTTCGGCCTGCATGGCACGGGCGGCAACGGCGGCGTCGTTGAAGACGCAGAAGCCTTCGCCACGGTTACGGAACGCGTGATGCGTACCGCCGGCCAGATTGGCGGCGACGCCGTCTTCCAGTGCGGCCCGGCAGGCGCAGATGGTGGCACCAGCCGAGCGGCGGGAGCGTTCAACCATGCCTGCGCTCCACGGAAAACCGATTTGCTTTTCGGCCGATTTTTCCAGTTGACCGTGGGAGACGGCGTGGATGTACTTCAGATCGTGGGCGCGGGCCAGTTCTTCGTCGGATGCGGCGTGGGGGAGGTGAAAATTGGCCGGGCTGAACTCACCACTGGCGAGCAGCGTCTCGCGCAGCCGGGAATATTTTTCCATGGGAAAACGATGCCCGGCCGGCAGTGGCAAGACGAAGACATCGGTGTAGAAAAGCCGCACGACCGATGTCTTTCGATGAAATGCCTAGTTGAGGGCGGCGGACATCTTGCGACGGAACTCGCGGATCAGGTCATCGTACTGCTCGCTGCCGCCCAGGGCTTCGAACAAGGTCAGCAAGGCTTTGCGGCCAGCGCCTTCGTCAAAGGCACGGTCACGGACCACGACTTCAAGCGCAGCTTCCATGGCAGCACGGAAGTTGCCTTGTGCCGCGTAAGCGCGGGAGAGATCGAGGCGAACGCCATGATCGGAAGGGTTGGCAGCCAGCTTGGCTTCCAGTTCGGTCGTGTCGGCAGCACCGGCAGAGAGGGCCAGGCGGGCGCGCAGGGCGTTGGCGCGGTCGGCTTCCTGGGTGTAGTCGCCGGACAGCAGTTGGCCGGCTTCATCGTTGCGGCCGAGTTGAATCATGACATCCACCGCATCGAGCTGGATGGCCTGGTCTTCCGGCTTGGCCTTGCTGGCTTCGACCAGCTTGGCAAGCGCTTCGTCCAGCTTGCCTTCAATAACCAGCGCGGCTGCTTCCTCGCGCAGGTTGCCGCCGGGGCCGGCTGGCAGGGCGATGCGGTCGAGAAATTCACGAAGCTGCCCCTCGGGCAAGGCGCCGTTGAATTCATCGACCAGCTGGCCCTGGAACAACACCTTGACCGAGGGAATGCTGCGCACGCCAAAGTGCTGCGAGAGCTCGGGGTTTTCGTCGGCGTTGACCATGGCGAGCAAAAAACGGCCCTTGTATTCTTCGGCCAGCTTTTCCAGCAGGGGCTTGAGTACCTTGCACGGCTCGCACCACGGCGCCCAGAAGTCGACGACGACCGGCACGGTTTCGGCCGGCTGGATAACCTTGGTTTCGAAATCCTGAATGGACGTGTCAAAAGCAAATTCGGACATGGTGGGGCCTGTATAAATTAGAGTCGGGCGAATTCTACCGTCTGGCTCATGGCGACGGGAGAATGCAGGGAAATGGCTTGTGCGTCGCTGGAGGCCAGCCATTCGGTGAGTTTTGTCGGGAAATCGGGTGTATCAGGCAGGGGATTGCATGGAGCGCTGTTTACTAGTTGGAGGCTGGCCGGCGAATTTTCAAGAGGCGGATTGCTCAGCGCCAGCCAGTGGCTGCTGGCGGCATCGGCGGTGTGGTCGAGCTGGGCGCACAGCACTTGGGCGCAGCGGCCTTCGTTCAGCCAGATGATGGCGAGGCTGAGCAGTAGTGACCAATTCGCTATTCCTTCACAATCCAGCGGCAGGTGCATGGCTGACTGCAGCCCGGGCAGGAAGGATTGGACCTGGGCGGCGGCAATGGCTGGTTGTGTGGCGAGAAAATCATAAGGCATGGGCTCAGCGCTGCCGTAGCAAACTTCATCGAGCAGAGCTAGCGTTTCCAGGCGCGGGCCGCTGGTCGATTGCCAAAGCAGGGCAGTCGGCAGATGGCGACGTTCGGGCGGCAGGCAGGCCAGGGCACCGACCAGTGCCAACTGCGTGAGCGGCGCAGCGCGGCGCAGCGGCTTGCCGAGCGCGGCGCGCACGGCAGCCGGCAGGTCGGCGGGGGCGAAACTTTGGCTCAGCGCCTTGGTCAGCGTAATCATCGTTGGCGCTCGACGATCAGGCAGGCCAGACCGCCGCCAAAGCCGATCAGGTTGAGCAGGGCATGTTCGATATGGGCAGTGCTACGGTCGACCATCGGAAACAGGGCAATTTCCGGATCGACTTTGGAGAAACCGGCGGTGGCCGGGATTTTGTCAGCATCCAGGCAGGCGAGCAGGGCGGCCAGTTCGGCCATGCCGCTGGCGCCCAGCGTGTGGCCGAGGGCTGGCTTCAGCGAAATAAGCGGCGGCATGCGCTGGCCAAACACGCTGCGCAGGGCGTTGGCTTCGGCCAGGTCAGTGCCGGGTGATCCGGCAGCCTGCAACTTGATCAACTCGATATCGGCGGCTGGCAAATTTGCCTCTTTCAGGCAGTCGACCGCAACACTGGCAATCCGCGAGCCGTCTGGATTAGGTCCGGTGGTCGAATAACCGTCGAGGCCAGTGCGCAGCCCGGCAATGCGCCAGGTGGAAGGCTTTGCGCTGAGGTAAACGGCAGCGACTGCCTCGCCAAGAACCAGGCCGTCGCGTCGCGCATCGAAGGGGCGACCGGCGGTACGCGAGAGCAATTCCATGGCGGCGAAACCGGCCAGCGTGCTGTTGTTGGCCAGTTCAACGCCGAGGACGATGGCGTCGTCGATCAGTCCGGCGCCGATCAGGCTGCGCGCCGCGTCGAGGGCGGAAAAGCCGGCGATGCAGGCGTTCGAAAAACTGTAGCGGGCTCCGTTGAGTCCCATCCATGCCGCGATGTTTCGGCTGAATGAGGCGGCGGCGAGCGGCAAGTCAAATGGTGCGCCGAGTTGTTCGAATTGGCCGATCTGGAAGGAGGACGAGGCGATGAAGAGGGGCGTTTCTGGCACCAGTTGGCTGAGTTGAATGCCAACCTGACGGATCGCTTGTTCAGCGCGAAGCATCCAGTCAGCTTCGTTAAGCGGCAGGCCAAAATAGGGGAAAGCACGCTCGCCGATCTTTCGCTGTCCGGCGTTGCATTCGCCATTCCACAGGGCACCGGCGACGGCCGACGGCGATTCGCCGCGAGAGCAGAGCAGGGCAGTTTTGGCGATGAAGACCGGACGCGTCATGCGCGGCTGGCCAGCCAGGCATCGAGATGTTCGGCCAGGTTGGCGACGCTGGACAAGATGCGCCGGGTTTCCTTGCTGTCCGGCAGGCGCAGGCCGTATTTTTTCTTGATCGCCATCGAAACTTGCAGGGCATCAAGCGAATCGAGTTGCAGCGGCGCTTCCGGACCGAAGAGGATTTCGTCGTCGGTGATGCTTTCCGGGGCGCAATCCTTGTCGCAGGATTCGACGATCAAGGCCTTGAGTTCGAGGCAGAGAGCAGTGTTCATGAGCGGGCGGCGAGGGAGCGTTGGTTAAGCCAGGCAGCCAGTGCCAGCGAGAAGATGGCGAAGGCAAGCAGCGGCAGCAGGCTGGGCAGCAGGTCGGCGAAGCTGCCGTGGCGCAGCATGACGGTGTGGAAACCATCGAGGCCCCAGGCCATCGGCGACAGCGCGGCGAGTTTTTGCATGAAGGCTGGCATAACAAATTTGGGCACCATAACGCCGCCGATGGCGCCCATCAGGATATTGCTGACGCCGCCAACGATGGTCGCTTGCTCGGAGGTTTTGGCAAGGCTGGCGACCAGTAGCGCCCAGGCGACGGCGGCCAGGCTGACAGCGACAGACACCGCCCACCAGTTGAGCAGGCCGACTCCGCTCGGCATTTCCAGCGCTTCGCTGCCGAACATCGGGACGAGGAAGAGGCCAACCAGCACCATCAGCAAGGCTTGCAACTGGTTGACGACAAAGAAGGGCAGCAACTTGCCAGCGAGCAGCAGGCGGAATGGCACGCCCATGGCGCGCAGGCGCTGCAGTGTACCTTGCTGGCGCTCGATGATGAAGATGGAGGAAATGGGAATGACGACGAAGAACATCGCGAATATGAGCCAAGCCGGGACGTTTTGCTGCACTGACGAAGGCGGTTTGATGCTCTGGTCGTTGCGCACGGCGACGCTGGTGATTTCGTCGGGCCAGTCGCGTTCAGCACTGGCGCCGGAGGCGGTGGGCAGGCCGAACAGTTTGCCGGCGCGGTGGGTCAGTTCGTCGGCGCGCAAGGCGCCGAGGGCGGCCATGACCTGATTGCGGAAGGCCAGTTGCAGGGCGGGGTTGAGCGTTGGATCAACGAGCAGGGTCAGCGCTTCGGTGGCTTGGCCATCGGCCCCGGCCGGGGTGAGCAGGCGACTGCCGAAACCTTTGGGCAGGATCAATGCCAGCGCATGGCGACCGGTGCGGATGCCTTCGCGTGCCGCTTCCGGTGTCTGGGCGTCGGCGGTGAGTGCTTGCAATTTGAAGGTGGCGGCTTTGGCCAGGCGCTTGCTCAAGGCCTGCGAATGCTCGCTGTGGTCAAGATCGACGATGACATAGCCGACATCGACGGTGATGCCCGGCGAAAAGGCGTCGCGCAGGGCCATGGTCATGACCAGGATGAACAGCGTCGGCATGACGAAAAGGGCGATCAGGCCGTGTTTGTCACGCAGCAGGGCGATGCTTTCCTTGAGCCAGAGGGCGAAGAGGCGGGGCGTCATTGCTTAGTCCCGGAGTGAGCGTTGGGTCAGGTTCATGAACACCTGTTCGAGATTTTGCTGGCCGAGGTTGAGGCGGCTTATTGTGCAGCCGGCAGCAGCCAGTTCGTCGAGCAAACGCGGTAGTTCTGGGTCCATTCCCACGGTCGACCGGAAAAAAAGGCGAAATTTGAAATCGCCGAGGGGCGTTGCGGCGTAGCGTTCGGCGATATCGGCCGGCAAGGGGCAATTCAGTTCGAGATCAAGCTGCGGTTCCGGGTTGTGCAGGATGTCGGCCAGCGATCCTTCGGCCAGTACGCGACCTTGATCAATGATGGCAATGCGCTGACAAATGGCTTCGATTTCTTCCATGTAGTGGCTGGTGTAGATCACCGTCGTACCAGCGGCGGGTAGGGCGGCGATGGCCTCAAGGAGGAAGTGGCGTGACTGCGGATCGACGCCAACCGTCGGTTCGTCGAGTAGCAACAGTTGGGGTTGGCCGAGCAGGCCGATGGCCAGGTTGAGGCGCCGACGCAGGCCGCCGGAGAGTTGCTCGGCCCGCTTGTCGACTACCTGTTCGAGTCGGGCGAAGCTGATGGCGGCTTCGCTCCGGGTTTTTATTTCGGCACTCTTCAGGCCGAGCACACCTGCGAAGAAACGCAGATTTTCGGCCACGGTCAGCATCGGGTAGAAGGCGTAATCCTGTGGCACCAGCGCAATAGCCCGGGTGTTGGCGGCGCGGGCTTCGGCCAGCGCTTGGCCGTTCAGCGAGATTTTTCCGTTTGCGCTGGTCAGCAGTCCGGCGAGCAGCGAAATCAATGTCGTCTTGCCAGCGCCATTCGGGCCCAATAAACCGTAGACGCCACCGGCGGGAATGTTCAGCGTGACCTGATCGAGCGCGGGGCTGGCGGCATCCCGATAACGGTACGAAATGCCCTCGATGTGCAGCATCAGGCGGCGCGGCGCAGATCGCGGAAGAAGGTTTGCTCGCGGTCGGCGATGGCGCGCAGCTTGTCGGCCAGCCCGGACGGATCAAGCGGATCGCGGTCGCGGATCATGCGGGCGGTGGCCAGCGCGAACTCGCGCCACTCGTCGCCAATGTCGATCAGCGTGTCGGAGAGTTCGTTGAGGCTGGGGCGGGCCAGCAACTCGGCGGCTTCCTGCAGGAAGGATGCGTAGATGAAGCGAAAGCCGCCGCCGCCCGTGCCGATTTCTTCCTGCATGCGCACAACCTGGCCGATGAACATCTTGGCTGCGGCCGGTTTGCCTTGCCCATCCAGCCGTTCGATGGCATTGGCCAGACGACGGATGCCACGCACGCCGATGATGGGGATTGGCGAGTCGAGCATGATGCGCGTTGTTTTCTTGATTGCCTTGGGCAATACCTTGGCCCAGTCGGGCGCGACCGGCTTGCCTTCCGGGTAGTAAAGCAAGCCCTTGGGCGCCAGCACGCCCTTGGCAAAGCGGGCGCGGCTCAGATCGGCCGGGGCGCAGGTGACGGTCGTTTCAACTACCGGGTCGGATAGCTGGTAATCGCCGCTTGCCGTATCGCGACCATAGGCCAGCACGTTGTGGGCATTGAAGTGGAAGCGCAGGTTTTTCGGCATGTAAGGGAGCCAGAACACGGAGGTTTGCATGCCGACCAGCTTGCCGGCGGCGAGCAGTTCGTTCAGGCGCTTTTCGCCAGCTTCCGGGCTGCGGAAGGTTTCAAAATGCATCTTCATGCCCAGCGGCTTCTGCAGGCCCTTGATGATGAATTTCGGCGGCATCCGGTAGGCGACCAGCGGCAGGCCGTTGATCTTGATGATCGGCAGGTAGGCAAACGAGAGCGCCGATGACAGGCCGAAAGCCATAGGCTCCGACATCGGCAAACCTTGATGGCGCAGCATAGACGACATGACGCCGCTTTCGCAATGGGAGGCGTGACTATGCTGGAATTCCATCAATCGATCTTTTTCAGTTGTTCGCCTGTCAGGCCCATGGCCTCACCGTAGCGACGGAGCAGGCCCTCCGACAGGCCCTGGAAAATGTCCGGCCGGAAATGACGGCGGATGCGCCACTGCCACAGGCCGGTGACCTGCGAGAGCAGCGGCACGTCCATGCGCACGCGGTGCATGTGGTATTCGAGCGGTGAGGTCTGGCCGGCGACGACGCGCTGGCGGGCGTCTTCAGCCAGTCGATTGAGGTCTTCCACCGCCTGCATGGTGACGATTTCCTCGACCTCCCAGCCGGCTGACTGGACGATGTGCAGCTTGCCATCAGCGCCACGGGCGTAGATCGCCTTGCGATGACCGCCCAGCGTGCTGTTGCCTTCCTGCGGGACTTCGTTATCAAGCATGTTCGACTGCTGTCAGGTGCATCAGCGAGCCGGTAAATCGGCCACTTTCCGGGATGAAACAAAGCAGGCGATCACCGTGTTTCAGGCGGCCGCTTTTCAGGAGTTCGTCGATCATTATGTAGATTGAGGCCGAGCCTGTATTGCCTTTGGTCTGCAGGTTGGTGAACCATTTTTCTTCGGGAATCGGGAAGCCGACGGCAGCCATGCAATCGGCCATCGGTTTGCGAAAATATTCGGAAGACATGTGCGGCAGGTACCAGTCGATCTCGTCCGCTTTCAGATGGCTGGTCGCCATGATTCTTTCCAGTGACTTGCCGATCGTCTGGTAAGCCACGGCTTCGTTGAGCAGGCGAACATCCTGTTTGACGGTAAAAATGGAGCGGTGGCTCCACTCGGCCGGCGAATATTCCTGCCACCCTTTCAGTCTTCCGTTTTCCAGCTTTTCGGCCCCGGCGTACATGCAGGCTTGCATCGTATCGGCTTGCGACAGGATATGAATCCAGTCGATGGCGAGTGACATGCCTTGTGGCCGTGGCTTACCTTCCAAAAGGAAGGCGCCGGAGCCATCGGAAAGCATCCAGCGCAGGAAATCCTTCTCGAAGGCGATTTCCGGATTGGCTTCAAGTTCGGCGATGCGATGCACTGATTCCGCTTCGAAATTGCGCGCATGCAGACCCAGCGAGGCGAGTTCCGATCCCGTAGCAACCGCGTTTTTCGTCTGGCCGCTCAGGACTGACATCCAGGCGTATTTCAGGGCGGTGATGCCGGATACGCAGATGCCGGCGGTCGATACGACTTCGCAGGCGGGAATGCCTAGTTCGCCATGGACCATGACGCCGTGATTTGGCATCAGTTGATCCGGGCGCGAGGTGCCGGTGACCAGACATTCGATGTCGTTCGGGGAAAAATGATCATTAGCCAGGCCACGGATGGCTTCAGCCGTCAGTTGGGCGTTGGTGTGCGTGATTTCACCTGTTGAACGGTGGATCGCGTAATGCCTCGCCTGTATGCCATTGTTGCGCAAGACGATGCGTCGGGCGCGCGAGGGCTTTCCGCCGACCATGCCGAGTACATTCTCGATGTCGTCGTTGCCGACCGGCGCGTTGGGCAGAAAGACCGAGGTGCCGTTGATGTAGACCTTGCCGCTAGGGTGCATATTTTTGTAAGTTGAATTCCTGCGAGCCGGAAGGCAATTCGAGCTCAGCCTTGAGCCGTTCAAGTCGAGGTTTAAGCAACGGAGAAAATACCCATTGTAACAAGAGGCTTAATGGAACGACGGACAGGATTAAAGTGATCAGGTATAGCGCGAACAATAATAGTGCCGGTCGGCGCCGCCATTGCCCGCGTTTGCCAAACAGCCGGATCAGTTTTGACCAGATGCGAAAGGCGCGCATGCCAGCGCGTTCGCTGATGGCCAGTCGAGGATTGACGGTCACTGCACGTAATCCGGTCAGCATGGGCTGGCCGGATTTTTCCATGTTACCTGCCAGTCCTTGGGCCAGCGCTTGGCCAAAACGGCTGGCATTGCGAATTTCTTCGGGTGACACGCCAGCAGGGGGCAGGCCGAGAAAACGGTCCCGTTTGCCGGTCCATACCCAGCGCGGCGTCGTTATGAACGTCGCTAGCGGATGACCTTGGTCGACGAAGGCCAGATGATCAATCAAATGGCCGCCAGCGTCGCAGATCAGATGCTTCATCGTTTCCTGCGCGGATAGCCACATGTTTCGGCAGGCCACCAGCGTGACAACCGGTTTGCCCTTGATCAGCTGTTTGCCGTCATTGCTGTGGAGGAAAGCGGTCATCGGCAGGGCGGGGGAGAGATACCAGACCTGATAGGTCAGAATGATCAGATCAAAATCTGTGTCAGAGGCAATGCTCAGCGGGCGCAGGGGGGGCGCATCAAGTTGCACGCATTCCGGGAAGGTGTCAAAAAAATCGACAATCGGCCACGGCCACGGGTATGGGGTTTCCGGCGCCAGCGTTTCGAAATGCACTTGATATCCGGCCGCTTGCAAAGGGGCTGCAACCCGTTCGGCAATATCCGAAAGCTGTCCGGTTTGCGAATAATTGACGACGAGAACTCTTTTCAAGATGCTTCCGATGGCTTGATTAACTTGGGATTCTATCAAATTCACCACATCGTTTATTGAGTCGATATTCCATATGCAAGCAGGATTTTGATCGACGTGCTTTGGCTTTGGTCACCTTATCGGCTATCATTCTGCTTTCCCGCAGCCTGTCTTTCCATGACCAAATTTGTTTTCGTTACGGGTGGTGTCGTGTCCTCATTGGGCAAAGGCATCGCCGCCGCGTCGCTCGGGGCCATTCTGGAATCCCGCGGCATCAAAGTCACCCATCTCAAGCTTGACCCCTACATCAACGTCGATCCCGGTACGATGAGCCCTTTCCAGCATGGCGAGGTTTTCGTCACCGAGGACGGCGCCGAAACCGATCTAGATCTCGGTCATTATGAGCGTTTCACCAGCGCCAAGATGGCCAAGCGCAACAACTTCACGACCGGCCAGATCTACGACACTGTGCTCAAGAAAGAGCGTCGTGGCGAGTATCTCGGCAAGACGGTGCAGGTCATTCCGCATATCACCGATGAGATCAAAAACAAGATCAAGGCCGGTGCCGAAGGTGCTGACGTCGCCATCGTCGAAGTTGGCGGTACGGTGGGCGACATTGAGTCGCTGCCGTTCCTGGAGGCCATCCGCCAGATCGGTTTTGAAGAAGGTCGCAACAACGTTTGCTACATGCACCTGACCTTGCTGCCCTACATTCCGACCGCAGGCGAATTGAAGACCAAGCCGACGCAGCATTCGGTAAAGGAATTGCGTGAAATCGGTATTCAGCCCGACATTCTGTTGTGTCGCGCCGACCGCTCGATTCCTGTTGAAGAGCGTCGCAAGATCGCGCTGTTCTGCAATGTAATGCCGGAAGCGGTCATTGAATGTCTGGACGCGGATTCAATCTACAAGATCCCGGGCATGCTGCATGAGCAGATGCTCGACGAAATCGTCTGCCACAAGCTGAATATCCTGGCCAAGGCGGCTGATCTGACCGTCTGGCGAAACCTGATTGTGGCGCTGGAACACCCGTTGCATCAGGTCAAGGTTGCTTTTGTCGGCAAGTATGTTGATCTGACCGAGTCGTACAAGTCGTTGATCGAAGCGATCAAGCATGCCGGCATTCACACCCGTAGCGAAGTCGAGATTGTCTATCTCGATTCCGAGGATATCGAGCGCGACGGTTGCGGCGTGCTGAAAGGCGTTGATGCCATTCTGGTCCCCGGTGGTTTTGGCCGGCGTGGCACGGAAGGCAAAATTGCTGCCATTCGCTATGCACGCGAAAACAAGGTGCCTTATCTTGGCATTTGCCTCGGTATGCAACTTGCCGTCGTCGAGTTTGCCCGTGATGTCGCCGGCATGACTGACGCTCACTCCACCGAGTTTGTCCAGGATACGCCTTACCCGGTGATTGGATTGATTACTGAATGGCTGGATGCATCCGGCAAGGTCGAGAAGCGCGGTGAAGACTCCGATCTCGGCGGCACAATGCGGCTGGGCGGCCAGATCTGCCAGTTGGCAGAAGGCTCACTGGCCCGGGAAATCTACGGTGCGGCAGAAATTACCGAGCGCCATCGTCACCGTTACGAAGTTAACAATACCTTGCTGGCCCAACTCGAAGAGAAGGGCCTCAAGGTTTCCGGACGTGCGCCGGGTACGAATTTGTGCGAAATGGTCGAGCTGCCCTCTGATGTCCATCCGTGGTTCGTCGGTTGCCAGTTCCATCCTGAATTTACCTCCAACCCGCGTCAGGGCCATCCGCTATTTACGTCATACGTGAAGGCGGCACTGGCCAATCAAAAGGTCAACGGCAAATGAAGCTCTGTGGTTTCGAGGCTGGTCTTGACCAGCCTTTTTTCCTGATTGCTGGTCCTTGTACTGCGGAGTCCGAGCAACTTTGCCTTGATGTGGCTGGCCACATGAAGGAAGTCTGCGGTCGACTGGGAATTCCTTACATTTTTAAAGCCTCATACGACAAGGCTAATCGCAGTTCAGGCAAATCGGTTCGCGGCCTTGGTCTGGAAGAGGGGTTACGTATCTTCTCCGAAGTGCAACGCCAGATCGGCGTGCCGGTGCTGACCGATGTCCACACCATCGAAGACATTCCTGCCGTAGCGGCAGTGGTCGATGTATTGCAGACGCCAGCGTTTCTGTGTCGCCAGACCGATTTCATCCATGCGGTTGCCACCTGCGGTAAACCGGTGAATATCAAGAAGGGCCAGTTCCTGGCGCCGGGCGACATGAAGAATGTGGTCGACAAGGCGCGCGAAGTGAACATCGGCGCTGACAACATCATGGTCTGCGAGCGTGGCGCCTCCTTTGGCTACAACAATCTGGTATCAGACATGCGTAGCCTGGCGATCATGCGTGAGACCGGTTGTCCGGTTGTTTTTGATGCCACGCACAGTGTTCAGTTACCGGGTGGGCAAGGTACGACTTCTGGCGGTCAACGCGAATTTGTGCCCGTTTTGGCAAGGGCAGCGGTTGCTGTTGGTATCTCGGGATTGTTCATGGAAACCCATCCATGCCCAGAAAAAGCCTGGTCGGATGGACCGAATAGCTGGCCGCTGGATCGCATGGAAAGCCTGCTGGCAACCCTGGTTGCACTCGACAAGGCGGTGAAGGCGGCCGGTTTCGAGGAATTGAAGTGAGCCGGTACTGACTTCCGGTATGGATAATTTAGTTTAAGTTGTTTATTTAACCTTCTGATAATAAGGAAGTAGTATGAGTTCAATCGTTGATGTTGTAGCACGCGAAATTCTGGATTCCCGTGGCAATCCCACAGTCGAAGCGGACGTCCTGCTGGAGTCCGGCGTCATGGGGCGTGCGGCTGTTCCCTCAGGAGCCTCTACCGGTTCCCGCGAAGCCATCGAACTGCGCGACGGTGATGCCAGTCGTTACCTTGGCAAGGGCGTCATGCAGGCGGTTGAGAACGTCAATACTGAAATTTCCGAAGCCATCATTGGCCTGGATGCTCAGGAACAGGCCTTTATCGATCAGACGATGATCGATCTCGATGGTACCGACAACAAGTCCCGCCTCGGCGCCAATGCCATTCTTGCCGTGTCGATGGCAGTTGCCAAGGCTGCCGCTGAAGAGTCCGGCCTGCCGCTCTACCGCTACTTCGGCGGCATGGGTCCGATGCAAATGCCGGTGCCGATGATGAATATCATCAACGGCGGCGAGCACGCCAACAACAGCCTGGATATTCAGGAATTCATGGTGATGCCGGTCGGCGCTGCCAATATTCGTGAAGCCATCCGTTGCGGCGCTGAGATTTTCCATGCGTTGAAGAAGCTGCTGAACAAGAAGGGACATTCGACCGCTGTCGGCGACGAAGGTGGCTTCGCTCCAAACCTCGGCAGCCATGCCGAAGCCTTGCAGATCATCATGGAAGCGATTGAGGTTGCTGGCTATGTGCCTGGCAAGGATGTTCTGCTGGCGCTGGACTGCGCTGCTTCCGAGTTCTACAAGGATGGCAAGTACCACTTGTCCGGTGAAGGCCTGCAACTGACCTCGGCTCAGTTTGTTGACTATCTGGCCAACCTGGCTGACCAGTTTCCGATCGTTTCCATCGAAGACGGTATGTCAGAAGCCGATTGGGATGGCTGGAAGCTGCTCACGGACCGCTTGGGCAAGTCTGTGCAGATCGTTGGTGACGACATCTTCGTGACCAACACCAAGATATTCAAGGAGGGTATCAAGAAGGGCATCGGTAACTCCATTCTGGTCAAGATCAACCAGATCGGCACCCTGTCCGAGACCTTCGCAGCCGTTGAAATGGCCAAGCGCGCTGGTTACACCGCCGTGATTTCGCATCGTTCCGGTGAAACCGAAGACAGCACCATCGCCGACATCGCCGTAGGCTTGAATGCCGGTCAGATCAAGACTGGTTCGCTGTCACGCTCTGACCGTATTGCCAAGTACAACCAGCTGATTCGCATTGAGGAAGATCTGGGCGATACCGCTTCTTATCCTGGTCGCGAAACCTTTTACAACCTGCGTTAACGCGTTATGCGCTGGCTGACGGTCGGCCTTCTCGTAGCCATTGGCCTCCTCCAGTTCCCGCTTTGGGTGGGAAAGGGGGGCTGGTTGAAGGTATGGGAATACGACCGTCAATTGCAGGCACAGAAGGAAGTGACCAAAAAGCTGGAGATCAGGAACGCGGGCCTTGATGCCGAGGTTCGTGACTTGAAACAGGGTTACGACGCCATCGAAGAGCGTGCCCGCTTTGAGCTGGGGATGGTCAGGCAGGACGAAACCTTCGTGCAGATCCCGGAAAAAGTTCCCGGAAAATAAATCACAAATTCCCGTCGACCGTAGTAGTCACCCGTATTGGCCTCCGTTAGAATCGTTCTCGGTATTGCCCCACGCAGAGCGCTCAAGGAGAACAACATGCTGCTCAAGGTTGGCGAGAAAGCACCAGTATTTTCTCTGCCAGATGCCGACATGGCGACAGTCGATCTGGCCAATTATCAAGGGCAGAAGCACATTGTGCTGTTTTTCTACCCCAAGGATGGAACGCCGTGTTGTACCAAGGAGGCGACGGATTTCTCTGATCACGAGGATGAGTTCCTGCGGCAGGACTGCATACTATTCGGTATCAGCCGTGACGATTGCCTGAAACACGCGGAGTTTCGCGACAAGGAAGGCATCGGTATAGAGTTGCTGTCAGATGCTGAAGGAACGGTCTGCAAGCAATACGGTGTCTGGCAGGCCAGGGAGGTAGATGGCCACCGGAAGTTCGGCGTTTCTCGCTCTACCTTTATCATTGATCGCAGTGGCACTATTCGCCATGCGCTCTACAACGTTAATTACAAAGGTCATGCACTGGATGTGCTGCGCCTCGTCAAGGAACTAAATTCATGAACATGCAGGTTGCCAAAAATTCCGTCATCACCCTCGATTACCACGTTACCGATCCGGATGGCGAAGTCGTTGACGAAGGGCGTGAGCCGCTCGTTTACTTGCATGGCGGGTACGACGATATTTTTCCGAGAATCGAGGAAGAGCTGCAGGGCAAGAAAGTCGGCGAGTCGATTCAGGTCAAATTGCAGCCGGATGAGGCTTTTGGCGACTACGATGCCGAAATGGTTCAGGTAGAACCACGTAAGGATTTCCCGAAAGAACTGCAAGTTGGCATGCAATTCGAAGGTGGCCCGGAGGAGGGTGGCGAAGACGACTTCGTCATCTACCGCGTTACGGAGATTGCCGATGACAAGGTCGTGCTTGATGGAAACCATCCGCTGGCTGGTATGGCGCTGGTGTTCACCTGCACGGTGACGTCGATTCGCCCGGCCAGTGAAGAGGAAATCGAACACGGACACGTCCACCATCCCGATGGTGACGAAGAAACCTGCCACTGATCGTAGTCTGAAATTGAATCATCGAATACCCGCTAATGCGGGTATTTTTTATGGACGCCCGGGTGGCCAGGGATGGGTCTCAAATCGGAGTAGTGCGGATGATTCGGTGTCGATGATGCAGCGTGTCCAACCCATGGCTGGATAACCAAAGGTTTCTACGCGCGTAAAATTGGTGATTTGACCGCCGCGCTTGTCGCGCAGCGGCTTGTCGATCAAGCTGATATGGCTGTCCCCGTGCACGGCAACGACTTGACCGGGGAATTTGATTGTTTCCTCGCGCAGCAGATCGAGAAAGTCCCGGTAGCTGGGTTGTGGCATGCCTAGCGCAAAATTGGTGAAGTCTGGATCGGCTTGGAAGAGGAGCACGATTCCGGCCAAACCTTGATGTTGGGCGATTGCGAATCCCTCTTTCAGCCATTGTAAAACGAGCGGGTTGCGGGCCAGATATTCGGGGCTTGGCTCGCCGGTCCTGGTCCAGTTGTTATTGCTGCCGGGGATGTTGAGGCTGACAAAAAGTACCGGTCCAAGTCGAAATCTGGCGTTCTCCGGAATGCTCTCGGACTGGCGGACAAGTGCTATTTTTTTCTGGCCAAGCGACTGATCCTTGTTCCAGAACATACTGCGCAGTTTGCCGAGGCGCTCCAGCGGGTCAAAGGCACCATTGCTTTTGCGATAGCAGTCCGTCCATTCGTTGTCGCCAGGAACGAAAATAAAGGGAATGCGGCTGGCGTTGAAGAGCTGCAGGCGATCTTCGAAGAGAGCATCGTCGCAACGATCCTTGCCATGCTTGAAATCACCTATGTGAGCGACGAATTCAACGTGGCTCTCGGCAATTTTCTCCAGCATTTTTGGAAGCTGGGCGCGTTCGAAGTCGGAATAAGGAACATCGCCGATTAGCACAAAGCGCCAGATTTCGGCATTCGCCAAGGTGATCCAACCGGCAAACGCTAATGAAAATATGATTTTCAGGCAAAATTTCCAGTTGACCGCAGCACTGTGCCGCTTGGCATTCACCGCAGCAAACCTTTCAGCGCGTAAAGCGCATCGAGTGCCTCGCGGGGCGTCAGGCTGTCTGGATCAATGGCAGCGAGTTGATCAAGTGCCGGGTGGGGTTCGGGTTCGGCAGGTTCTGGTTCGCTTTGGGCGAAAAGATCAGGTTGCAGCGGATCGACCGTGGCGCGCTGTTCAAATTCACGCAGTTGCTTGCGTGCGGCGCGCACCACGGCTGTGGGTATGCCGGCCAATGCTGCTACCTGAATGCCGTAGCTCTGGTTGGCCGGGCCTTCCTCGACAGCGTGCATGAAGACGATGCGGTCATTGTGCTCGACCGCGCCGAGATGGACGTTGGCTAGTTCGGTGTATTCGTGCGATAGCCGGGTCATCTCGAAATAGTGCGTGGCAAACAGCGTCAGGCAGCGGTTCTTGTCGATCAGGTGACGGAGGATGGCAAAGGCCAGGGCCATGCCGTCGAACGTCGACGTTCCGCGTCCGATTTCGTCCATCAGAACCAGACTGTTGGCGGTGGCGTGATGCAGGATGGCGGCAGCTTCGGTCATTTCGACCATGAAGGTCGAGCGACCAGAGGCAAGGTCATCGGAGGCGCCAATGCGGGTGAAAATACGGTCGAGTGGGCCGAGGACGCAGCGATCGGCGGGAACGTAACAGCCGATATGGGCTAGCAAGGCAATTAGCGCGACCTGCCGCATGTAAGTTGATTTTCCGCCCATGTTAGGGCCGGTGATCAGCAGCAATCGGCGGCTTTCGGCCAGCAGGCAGTCATTGGCGATGAAAGTTTCGGCGTTGTTGGTGAGTTCGCCTTCCACCACCGGGTGGCGGCCACCTTCCACGGTCAACCCGATTTCTGCGGCAAATTCGGGCTTGCACCAGTTTCGCTTCAGGGCTGTTTCGGCGAAGCCGGCCAGCAAGTCGAGGTGGGCGATAGCGCGGGCGATGGTTTGCAGGATGGGTACCGCTGGCATCAGTTCGTCGAGAATCGCTTCATAAAGCAGCTTTTCGCGAGCTAGCGCACGCTCTTGCGCTGACAATGCCTTGTCCTCGAAGGCTTTCAACTCCGGCGTGATGTAGCGTTCGGCATTCTTCAGTGTTTGCCGGCGGCGGTAGTCTTCCGGGATTTTGTCGGTGTTGGCGTGCGTGACCTCAATGTAAAAGCCATGCACCTTGTTGTACTCGACCTTCAGGCTGTTGATGCCCGAGCGTTCACGTTCGCGGGCTTCCATGTCGACCAGGTAAGTGCCGCAGTTGTCGTTCAGCGAGCGATACTCGTCAAGATCAGCATCATAGCCGGGCGCAATGACGCCACCATCGCGAATCTGGGCGGCTGGTTCGGCGCCTATTGAGCGAACCAGAAGATCTAGCGTGGCGTGTGGCGTGTCGAGATTGGCAAACAGTTGGATGACCAGCGGTGAGACGGTGCTGCCCAATGGCGCCCGCAGGCCATCAAGTCGGGCCAGCGATTCGCGCAGGCTGGCGAGGTCGCGCGGCCGTGCATTGCGCAAGGCAATGCGGCCGGCAATACGTTCAATGTCGGCAATGCCGCGCAGGCCTCGGCGGATTTCGCCAGCGATATGGCCGTAATCATCGAGCAAAAATTCGACGGCGCCATGGCGAGCCGCCGGGATATCACGGTCGCGCAGCGGATGGTGCAAGCTGTGGCGCAACAGGCGCGACCCCATGCTGGTGACGCAATTGTCGAGCAAAGAAAACAGCGTTGGCGACGGCTGGCCGCGCAGGGTTTCCGTCAGTTCCAGGTTGCGTCGTGTAGCGAGGTCGAGGCCTAGGTAGGCGCCTTCAAGTTCCACGGTCAATCCGCGCAAATGCGTCAATCTCCCGGCCTGCGTCGCCTGCGCGTATTGCAGCAGGGCGCCGGCGGCGGCGATGGCCGGTTTCAGCCCTTCAGCGCCGAAGCCGGCCAGCGAAGCCACTTCGAATTGGTCGCAAAGCAGGCGGCGAGCCGAGTCGAATTCGAAATACCAGTCCGGCTGACGAGTGCGGGCAACATCCAGAGCGAAATTGGGTGTCCAGCTTTCCGGGTAGAGAATTTCTGCCGGGCGAATGCGTTCCAGGGTGGATGAAATCTGATCGGCGGGTACTTCGAGCAATATAAATTCGCCACTGGCGAGATTCAGGCGAGCCAGCCCGGCGGTATTGCGCAGCGTGGTAACGGCCAGTAGCCAAATGTCCTGCTTGTCGTCAATCAGCGCTGCATCGGTCAGCGTACCGGGTGTGACAATGCGCGCCACGGCGCGCTCGACCGGCCCCTTGCTGGTGGCCGGATCGCCAATTTGCTCGCAAATCACTGCTGATTCGCCCTGTTTGACCAAACGGGCGAGGTACGGCTCCAGCGAATGGAAAGGGATGCCACACATCTTGATCGGCACCCCGGCCGACTGGCCGCGCGTGGTTAGTGTGATATCGAGCAGGCGCGCCGCCTTTTCCGCATCTTCGTGAAACAGTTCGTAGAAATCGCCCATCCGGTAGAAGAGCAGCGTATTCGGATGACCAGCCTTGAGTGCCATATACTGCTTCATCATCGGCGTGTGCTTGGCAAGGTCGGGTGCGGCGTCTTTAACCATGAGTTTGGTGTTGTTTGCTTTGGTTGGCGAGCGAGGATTACTGCCGAATTTCCCGAGTGTTATCGGGTGTGGCGTATTCGCCGGTGCTGCGGAACGGGTTGATATCGAGTCCACCCCGGCGTGTGTAACGGGCGTAGACAGACAGTGCTTCTGGTGAACAATGCTTTCGGATGTCGACAAAAATTCGTTCAACGCATTGCTCGTGGAATTCGTTGTGATTGCGGAATGAAACGATATAGCGCAGCAATCCTGCCCGGTCGATGACATGGCCACGATAACGAATGACAACCATGGCCCAATCGGGTTGGCCAGTGACGAGACAATTCGATTTGAGTAAATGGGAGAACAGTGTTTCTTCCACAACCCGGCCGGTATCGGCCGTCAAAAACTGCGGGGCTGGTTGGTAGCAATCGCAATCGATATCTAGGTCGTCCAGAAGAACACCGGACGGTATGCCGATGATGGCTTTGGGGTGTGTAGAAAGTGGTTCGAGGGTAACGCTGATCAATTTGCCAGCGGCTGCAGAGAGGTCGCTTACCAGAGCTACTTCAACTGCCTCGAGGCTATCAAAGCGGGTTTGATTGAAGGAGTTCAGGTAGAGCTTGAATGACTTTGATTCGATCAGGTTCGGGCTATCAACGGGAAAGCGGAAAGTGCCAACGGCAACAACCGGTTTGCCCTTTGGATTGAGCCAGGAGAGTTCATAGGCATTCCACAAATCTTCACCGACGAAAGGCAGGGCACCGTCGGCAATGCCAAGTTCGCTGCGCTTGAGTTGGCGCGGAATAGGGTAGAGCAACTCTGGGGTGTAGTGGCTCTGGTATTCGGTGGCTTTGCCCAAAGGGGAGGCCAAACTTGGATCGAGCATGTTGTTCGATGTGTTCATGGGGCCTGATTTTACCTGCAACCCCTCAGGGCAGCTTTAGTTCGATGAGATGCGGACCGCCAGTTTGAATTGCAGCGGTTAGCTTGTTTCGGAATTCATCATGGGATTCGGCGCGGCAATAGCCGAGGTAAAAAGTCAGCGCTGCATGTTCGAAACTGATCTGTTGGGGTGTGCGCCAGCCTTGCTCGAATTCAGGCAGGTTACGTTGGGGCAGGTGATCGAAAATGCCGCCACCGGCGTTGTTGACCACGACAATTACCACGTTGCGCCCCTGTGCGAGCGCCAAACCGCCGAGGTCGTGCTGGCAGCTTAGATCGCCGATGAGGGCGACTGCAGTACCGTGTACTGAGGCGATGCCCATAGCGGTCGATATGTTGCCATCAATGCCACTGGCCCCTCGGTTTCCATAAATGTGGATGACTTTGCCGGCGTGGCCGGAATGATTGTCCAGTTGTCGTATCGCCAACGAGTTGCCGACGAATAATGCGGTTTGGTCGGGCAGTACATCCAGCAAAACGCCGATATGGTTGGACTCTGCTTTCTCGGCTTCGATTTCTTCTTTCTGGATGAATTGATGCAGCCACCCGTTGGGCGCTGGCGTCATATTTTCCGAGAGCAGAGCGGCACAGAGCTCAAGGAGGTTGGCGCGAAGCAGATGAGTGATCCGATGCCCCGGATCGGTCCAGCGTGGCCATGCTTCAGCCAGTGCATGCGTCGAACTGATGCCGGCGATGAAGTTTTGCAGGTGACGGGTAACAGGAAAGGCACCGAAGCGTAATATCCACTCTGGGGGCTGATCGGCAATGCCTTGAGTGGCGAGCCAGGCGTTATATCGGACAAAAACATGTGAACGGTCATGCTTGCCGAAGCGCATACCTGACAATGGCTCGGCCAGAATCGGGCAGTTCAGTCGATCTGCCAATATCGCTATGGCGTTGCGCTCTGCATCGGTTGTCGGCATTTCACCGCAGACAATGATGCCGGGCCGCCCGCTGATGCGTTGGGACAAATCGCGAATATCCTCGACTGCAGGCAATTGTTCAGGGGGAGAAACGCCGATTTTTTCTGGAATGTCGGGGATAGGTGGCGTTGTTTCCGGAATCAAGGGTTCGCGGAACGGCTGATTGATATGTACCGGGCCGGGATGGGGCCAACTTGCCTTGGCGCAAGCGCGTGCTGCGAGACGGTGCAGATAGTCGGGGTCGAATCCTTGCTCTGGCGTTCCTAGGGCATGGCTGGCACGAACGTATACGCCAAACAGGTTGAGCTGATCTATGGTTTGATTGGCGCCGCAATCCTGAAGCTCTGGTGGGCGGTCAGCTGAAAGGAGAATCAACGGAATACCGGATTGGCTGGCCTCAATCACGGCTGGCAGCCAGTTGGCGGGTGCCGTGCCGGAAGTCGCGAGCAATAGCGTTGGGCGATGGCTGGCTTTGGCAATCCCCTGTGCGAAAAATGCTGCGCTGCGTTCGTCGATCACAACATGGCAGCGAAGCCGCGTTTGCCGCAGCATGGCTAAGGCTAGTGGCGTGGAGCGCGAACCGGGCGAAATGATCGCATCGGTGATTCCCGCCGCAACAAAGCCGGCGACCATGGCCTGTGACCAGCAATAATTGAGCGTACCGTTATCGATCATGGTTCACGATTAAGCAGTAAAAGTGCCAAATTGTAGTCGCACCCAGCCACCCGGAACCACAGACCCATGGTAATATTCGCCGCTCACTGCAGCCCGGCAGGTTCGGGATGTCTTGAATGGAGTGGTAGTTCAGTTGGTTAGAATACCGGCCTGTCACGCCGGGGGTCGCGGGTTCGAGTCCCGTCCACTCCGCCAATTTCAAAAAGACCCCCGATTTTTCGGGGGTTTTTTGCTTTCTGTCCTTCAGTTCGTGCCGCAGTTTTTTCTGCTTCCGGCTTCGCAGCCGATTAATGCAGTCGCTCTTTCATGGCACGTTGTGCTTCGCGTTTTGAGTCTTTGTCGAGTGCGTCGGCACGCTTGTCGTGTTGTTTCTTGCCTTTGGCAAGGCCGATTTCAAGCTTGATGCGACCACGCACGAAGTGCAAATCAATCGGCACCAGGGTATAACCGGCCCGTTCAACCTTGCCGATCAACTTGCCGATTTCGTTGGCGTGAAGCAGCAGCTTGCGCGTACGAATCGGGTCGTGCTGATTGTGCGTTGAGGCAGTTGCCAACGGGCTGATGTGCATCCCGATCAAGTAAATCTCGCCACTTTTGATGATGACGTAGGATTCCTTGATATTCATCCGTCCGGCGCGAATGGCTTTGACCTCCCAGCCTTCGAGCGCAATGCCAGCCTCGTACTTTTCTTCGACAAAATAGTCGTGAAAGGCTTTTTTGTTGACCGTAATGCTCATGCTGCCGGACGTTCCTTTAAAATTGCAATTCTACAGGAAACAGAAATTGCTGACGCTGCATGGCCCTTGTTGAAAAAACCGTCTTGATTGAGCAATCTGCCAAACGCATGTTCGAACTGGTTGATCGCTGTGAGGATTATCCGGCGTTCCTGCCATGGTGCAGTCACACCGAGTTAAAGTTTCGCGATGCCACAAAGACGGTGGCGACGCTGCATATCAACTACCACGCGGTGAAATCCAGCTTTACCACTGAAAACGACAAGGAGTCTCCTCGTTTGATGAGGATTCGGCTGGTTGATGGGCCTTTTCGCCGGCTAGAAGGGTCATGGCGCTTCAAGGCGTTGGCTGAAAATGCGTGCAAGATCGAGTTTCAATTGCAGTACGAATTTTCCAGCAAATTGTTCGAAAAAATCATTGGCCCGGTATTTAGTCACATCGCCAATACGTTTGTCGATGCTTTCGTGCGTCGCGCCACGCAGATTTACGGAGTCAGCCATGGCTGAGATGATCAATGTCGATGTCTGTTATGCGTTGGCGACAAAGCAGGAGGTTGTTCGTTTAACATTGCCCGAAGGGGCGAACCTTCAGCAGGCACTTGAGGCTTCCGGATTGTTGGCCAAATTTCCTGAAATTGATATCAAGAAAAACAAGTTTGGTATCTGGAACAAACTTTCCAAGCTCGATTCCCTGTTGCGGAACCAGGATCGCATCGAGATCTACCGTCCCTTGATCGCTGACCCAAAAGAGGTTCGCAAGCAACGCGCAGCCGAAGGCAAAGTCATGAAAAAAGGCGCGGGGGAATCCGACGCCGAGGGTTGATTCTGGACGATCCTGTTACTTATTTGCAGGATTCAGCCATGAATTTTCGGGCGCGCTCCATCTCCTGATCGCGTTGAGCGGTATCCATATACTTGCGTTGCCCCTTGTCATCGTAAAGGGTGACGGGCTGGTTTGACTCCAGTGTCGCGAGATTGCGTTGGGCTCGCTGGCAATTCTCTCGCTTTTCCGATTCGTTTGCCTGTTCCTTAGCCTGCTTCTCGGCTTTTTCCTTGGCCTCCTGCTGACGTTTCTTGAAGTCCAGATTCTTTTCAGCCATGTTTTTTGGGGCTTCGGCATCTTTCGGTGCGTCGGCCGCCTTGTCGACTACCGCATCCGAGACGACGATTGGCTTTGCGCCGCCGATTGATCGCCGTCCTTTGACGGTAGCCGGTGGCGGAACGTCGGAAACAACGGTTTGGCCGTTAGTGTCCTTCCATTGGAAGGTTTCGCCGTAGCTCGGGGTGATTGCTGCGGTCGACGCGAAAATAATGGCAAAAATGAAAACGGGTTTCATGGTCATCTGGGTTTCCGTGGCTTTTCTGTATAATACGATTTTGTGACCTTGGATTAAAGGCTAAAGGCCATGCGACTGCTGCAAAAAGCCCTGACATTTGACGACGTGCTGCTCGTCCCCGCGCATTCCCAGATCCTCCCGCGCGACGTAAGCTTGGCAACACGGCTTACCAGAAATATCACTTTGAACCTGCCCCTGCTTTCCGCTGCGATGGATACCGTGACGGAAGGTCGCCTCGCCATTGCGATGGCACAGGAAGGCGGGATTGGTATCATCCACAAGAACTTGTCACCCAAAGCGCAAGCGGCCGAAGTGGCCAAGGTGAAGCGTTTTGAATCCGGTATCCTGAAAGATCCGATCACTGTTTCTCCGTTGATGACGGTGCGTGATGTCATCGAAATCACGCGTCAATACAAGATTTCCGGCCTGCCGGTGATCGACCGGGCTGGCAAGGTGGTTGGTATCGTCACCAATCGCGATTTGCGTTTCGAGACCAATCTTGATCAACCGGTCAAGGCCATCATGACGCCGCGCAAGCGTTTGGTGACGGTCAAGGAGGGCGCCAGCGTCGAGGATGCCAAGGAGCTTATCCGCAAGCATCGTCTGGAGCGTGTGCTGGTGATCGATGACGAATGGCATATGCGCGGCCTGATCACGGTCAAGGACATCCTGAAGTCCACCGAGCATCCGCTGGCTAACAAGGATTCTTCCGGGCGCTTGCGTGCCGGTGCTGCGGTTGGCGTTGGTGCTGGTACCGAAGAGCGTGTCGAGTTGCTGGCTGAAGCGGGTGTTGACGTGATTGTCGTCGATACCGCCCATGGTCACTCGCAGGGCGTGCTCGACCGGGTTCAGTGGGTCAAGAAAAACTTTCCGCAAATTGAAGTCATTGGCGGCAATATTGCGACCGCAGATGCGGCGCGAGCCCTCGTCGACATGGGTGCTGATGGCGTCAAGGTCGGTATCGGCCCCGGCTCCATTTGTACGACGCGTATCGTCGCTGGCGTGGGTGTGCCACAAATCACTGCCATCCAGAATGTCTCTGATTCGCTCAAGGGGACTGGCGTACCGATGATTGCCGACGGCGGCATTCGCTATTCCGGCGACATCGCCAAGGCTATTGCAGCGGGTGCCGATACGGTCATGCTGGGCGGCCTGTTTGCTGGTACAGAAGAGGCTCCGGGAGAGGTTGAACTGTTCCAGGGCCGTTCCTACAAGTCCTACCGTGGCATGGGTTCGCTGGGCGCGATGCAAGCTGGTTCGTCGGACCGCTATTTCCAGGAAAATACGTCGAATGTCGACAAATTCGTACCGGAAGGTATTGAGGGTCGCGTTCCGTACAAGGGCTCTGTGCTTGCCGTCATTCATCAGCTGATGGGCGGTCTGCGTTCATCGATGGGCTACCTTGGCAGTCCGTCAATCAATCACATGCACGACAATGCCTGTTTTGTCGAAATCACCTCGGCTGGGATCCGCGAGTCTCACGTCCACGACGTGCAGATCACCAAGGAAGCGCCGAACTACCACCTCGACTGATTTATTCAGTGCTCCACAGGGCGGCTCCGGTAGCCGCCTTTTTCATTCAAGGTTTTGAATAATGGCCCACCAGAAAATCCTGATTCTCGATTTCGGCTCCCAGGTTACCCAGCTGATCGCCCGACGCGTCCGCGAAGCCAAGGTGTTCTGCGAAATTCATCCTTACGATGTTTCCGAAGAATTCATCCGTAACTATGGAGCCAAGGGGATTATCCTGTCCGGCGGCCCAAATTCGGTCACCGATGGCGATACGCCGCGCGCTCCGGAGGTAGTCTTCCAGCTTGGTGTTCCGGTGCTGGGTATTTGCTACGGCATGCAGACCATGGCGCAACAGCTGGGCGGCAAGGTGATGACCGCCGAAGCAGCCGGCAAGGCGCGCGAGTTCGGCTATTCCGAAGTTCGTGCTCATGGCCATACTGCCCTGTTGAACGATATCGCCGATTTCTTCAGCCCGGAAGGCCACGGCATGCTGAAGGTATGGATGAGCCATGGTGATTCGGTGATGGAATTGCCACAGGGCTTCATTAAGATGGCGTCGACCGCCTCCTGTCCGATCGCTGCGATGGCTGACGAAGGTCGCAAGTTCTATGCGGTGCAATTCCATCCTGAGGTCACCCATACTCAACAGGGTCGCGCCATTCTCGAACGCTTCGTGCATGGCATCTGTGGCTGCGGCACCGACTGGGTGATGGGCGACTACATCGCTGAAGCAGTCGATGCCATTCAGCGTCAGGTCGGTGATGAGGAAGTCATTCTCGGCCTGTCAGGTGGTGTCGATTCCAGTGTTGCTGCGGCGCTGATCCATAAGGCCATTGGTGACCAACTGACCTGCGTCTTCGTCGATCACGGCCTCTTGCGCCTGAACGAAGGCGACATGGTCATGGAGATGTTTGCTCGCAATCTTGGTGTCAAGGTCATTCGTGTCGATGCCGTCGACGAGTTCATGGGGAAACTGGCTGGCATTTCGGATCCGGAGCAAAAGCGCAAGATCATCGGCAAGGAGTTCGTCGAGGTCTTCCAAGCCGAATCGAAGAAACTGAGCGCTGCCAAGTGGTTGGCCCAGGGCACCATTTACCCGGACGTGATCGAATCGGCTGGCAAGGGCAAGAAGGGCGCCCACACGATCAAGAGCCACCACAACGTCGGCGGCTTGCCCGAAGATATGCATCTCCAGCTGCTTGAGCCGTTGCGTGAGCTGTTCAAGGATGAAGTCCGCGAACTCGGCGTTTCGCTTGGACTGCCGCGTGAAATGGTCTATCGTCACCCGTTCCCCGGCCCAGGGCTTGGCGTACGGATTCTCGGCGAGGTCAAGCGCGAATCGGCCAGCCTGCTGCAGCGCGCAGACGCGATATTTATCGATGAGCTACGTGCCACCCATGCGACCGAGCGCGATGCTTTGGCGGGATTGTGTACTGATTCAGACGTTGGCAAAAGTTGGTACGACCTGACCAGTCAGGCCTTTGCTGTCTTCCTGCCGGTCAAGAGCGTCGGCGTGATGGGTGATGGTCGTACCTATGAAAATGTGGTTGCCTTGCGTGCCGTGGTTACCAGCGATTTCATGACGGCCCATTGGGCACACCTGCCGTACGAGTTGCTCGGTCGCGTTTCGAACCGGATCATCAATGAGGTTCGTGGCCTTAACCGCGTTGTATATGATGTTTCGGGCAAACCGCCAGCGACCATCGAGTGGGAATGATTCGATAGCGTTTCACACTGTCCCATAGCGGTTCATTTCTGATAAAGACCCTTTATAAAACAAGGGTCTTTTCTTTTATATCGTCTCATGTAGTATCTAGACATCCCATCATTTTTGTCGGTAGATGTGACGGTAGAATTATTGGTATATAGAACCGTGAACTGTTCACCGTCTTGATGATCTGACGGTAGACGTGAGTAATGGAGGTGAACGCAATGGCACTGACTGATGCGAAGCTCAAGAACCTCAAGCCACAGGAAAAGATCTATAAGGTTGCAGATCGTGACGGCATGTATGTGGTGGTGTGGCCAAAGGGGGTCATCGCCTTCCGTTATGACTACCGTTTAGCCAGTCGGCGCGAAACTCTTACCCTGGGCCAGTACGACGAGTTCCAAGCCAGCCGGCCCAAGCGTGATCCCGAGACCATCAAGTACGGGGATCCACTCGCTGGCCGATGCCCGCGAACTGCTGATGCGGGCCAAGAATGCTGTCAGCCGTGGTGAGTCACCGGCACGTGATAAGGCTGACGGTAAAAGGGGCTTCGGGAATCGGGAACTTTTCAGACCTTTGCCGAAATCTGGTTGCGCGACGCCGGTTTGGCAGACAGTACAGCAGCGATGCGTAAGAGCATCCTTGATCGCGACGTGTTGCCTAAGTTAGGCAAACGCAAGCTGGAAGAAATTACGCCAAGCCAAGTGCTAGCTCTGTGCGAGAAGATCAAAGAACGTGGGGCGCCGGCCACGGCGGTACACGCCCGCGAAATCATCCAGCAAGTCACCGTCACGCCATGTCCCGCGGCCTCAAGATTGAAAACCCAGCCGAGAGTGTCAAGGCTTCAGCCATTGCTACATTCAAGCCGCGTGAGCGGGCTTTGACGCCGGGGAGATACAGACGTTTTTTTCGTACTCGATACCGTCGGGACTTTGCCCACACTTAAACTCGGAATCAAGTTGGTCCTGCTAACCATGTGTCGCAAGGGTGAATTGTTGCAGGCGACCTGGAAGGAAGTTGATTTCGAGGCAGCCACCTGGACGGTTCCGGCCGAGCGCATGAAGGCTCGTCGCCCGCACGTCGTCTATTTGAGCCAACAAGCCCTTGATTTGCTCGTAGGGCTCAAGACTTGTGCCGGCAGTAGCCCATACCTGCTCCCCCGGTCGATATGAGACGGATAAACCGATGAGCGATGCAACGCTCAATCGTGTGATTACTGCGGTAGTCGAGAAGGCACAAAAGGAGGGCCTTGATCTACCACACTTCTGCGTCCATGACCTACGCCGGACAGCTTCGACACTGTTGCATGAGGCCGGTTTTAATACCGACTGGATCGAGAAGTGCTTGGCGCACGAGCAGCGAGGCGTACGCGCCGTCTATAACAAGGCTGAGTACGCTGCTCAGCGCAGAGAAATGCTGCAAAATTGGGCCGATATGGTTGATGAATGGGTTGCTGGTGGTGCCAAATCGGTGCCATTGCGCACAGGTAGGAGCACGTAGCTTTTTAGCTGCCTTGCAGTGGCAAATGCATCGGCAGGGGGCTTTTCCATGTCCGAATAAGATCCACAATTTTCGGACACAGAGTCCCGTTGAGCGGCCTATCTACCCTTGGTGCTTCTTTGCGAGGGCCATAGCTTCGAGGCGAAGAGCCGTACGACCAGAGCGATTTCGTCTATCGGTTATCCACCGAAGAATATTCGGCCAGTCCTTTTCCCTGAAAGGAACGGAGTGAAATTTTTCTAGTTCGACTGCACGAAGAAGGTCAATTCCATACTCTTTGAAAACGAAAAGACCTGCGCGGCTCCAGGCCATATCCTTGATCTGGTGTACGGCGTTGATGGCATCCCGATCTGTGGGTTGAGAAAGTAGGGCTCCGATGTACTTCCGAGCGACCTCAACGGCAACCTGAGCTTGTGAAATTCCATTGCCGTTACGCTTGCTTGGCAACGTCCTCAGATTTTCGATACGGCTTTTCAAGCAGAGTAATGGATGAAGGATATGAAGTTGTTGCCCCCGACCTTCTATCATGATGGCGCGTTTCTTTACTTCCGACTCGTCGAGGCCGATGACTACGCTCAGAATGTCGATCAGCAGCTTCTTTCCCTCAACGCCTTGATAGAGCAATGTCGCCAAGTTCGAGGTATTGTCGTCCATAGTGGCAAGCCTAATCTCAGCTCCCAGTTCCTTGGCCAACAACTCAGCATCTCGATGTGTGCCAAGAAAGTCTGCATCTTGTGTCAGATACAAGGATTCCAACCTCGGCATAGGGATGTCGAAGTAATCCACCCAGAACGAGAGTGACTGGCCTCCGATGAGTATTACGGAGCCTGGGTTGGGTAACCGGGATAGTGCTGTGAAGAGGAGGTCAAGGTCTGGTGGAGAAACCAGCCTAAATCCGAGGGGCTGCTAGTCTGCATGCAGCAAGCGGGCTATCTAACCCAGCGAACCACCTTGAACTGCGAAACGACACTCTTTGGGATAAGACGAGCTTGGTCAATCGCTTGCTCCTGAGACAAGCGCTGGTCTGCTGCACGGACAACAAAAGCCTCTTGCCGATCCTTCTTGGACAAGGCGTACCCGTTGTATGAACCCACGTGTGCGGACTTCAAAGCAAAACTCCTTCTGTTGATGGACTCTATAGTACGACAAACTTGACCAAGATTGCACACGTGAATGAGTCTTCAAGATAGCAGAACAAGTTCATTTTTACCGAGCAAAGGGGGGTGTATCGAGTTCTGTTTGTTGATTGGTTTCATGTTCAGCAGTCAAAGTATCCGCTTTACACATTTGCTTTCGACCAAGAACGGTATTGCTTCTTAGAAAAAGATAGTTCCATATGAGATGCATTTTCGATGCCTTCTCTTGGTAGTGGAAATGTTAGCTGGATAGGTCGCCATAGGCTTGCAACCAGTGCCACCAGAGGTACTCTGAATTCAGGAGGCTGAGATGAGAAAACTCATTTTTATTGGATTCATTGGACTGGGTGCGCTGATCGGTTGTATCTCCGTTATGAATAGCGATTGGGGAACCCGCCTTGTGATGATGGGCATTGGCGCACTTTTCGCGGCGCCCATTGGCGGGGCACTGGCCGGCATCGGAAAAAGCGGGCGATCCCTTGGGAGGGGCGAAAGTCTGTTACCAAGTGATGGCACTTCATCGAAAGATCTGGCGGCAAACTACTGGCGCGACGAAGGGCATTCATAGGCCAGGCTCCAGATGGCGACGATCGGCAGGTAGAGGTAGAGCCAGTCGTGCTCCTCGAGCCACAAGCGAGTCTCGATGACATCGTGAGCTTTATTCTCATCCGAGGGAGGTGAGAGGTGATACTGACGTGTCGCTGATGTGGCGGTGATCATGCGGCTTTCCCCAGTTCTGTGGCGGCGTATTGCTCTTACGAGCACATGACTGGAGGATAGGTCGCCGAGGTTGTGGTGTCTCGTGGGAATGGCGGACTTGAGAGGGGGATTTCGCTATCAGGAAATAGGCCGCTAGAAACATTCCTCGTTGCATGACATATAGGATCTGATTGACAGCTGTCCATCACCGAGAGGACCTTTGACAAGGCGGGTCTGGCGACGGCACCTCGGCCTCAGCGGTCATTGGGCGTGAGCCGATTGAGCGGCAGCTCAATGTTGGTTAGCCGTCGGTCAAGTACGTCCGGCGGGAAAGCTCAGGCATGGCGAATTTGAGCGGCAGCTTTTCGATTTCCGCTACTCACCCTTTGTGCCCTAAGGAGTCAGTGGCAAGAAATGGAAGCCGCCATTCGTCGGTTGATTACGAAAAGCAAGAGCAGTCGTTCGCGATCCGCGATTCCAGTTTCACGCTTGAACGACAGGTTTCAGGTCCGGCCATTGGCCGCACCGTGAATCAGAAGTCGTGTCTGGGCCACTGTTCGTGTATTGCGAGGCGTGCGGCTGGTTTTAGCGGTGGGGCTCGGCCCGAAGGCCAGGGCACTGACAGGTTTCGGGCTAACCCGACATTTCCCGTCGGCGGTCGGGCGACCATTGAAAACTGAACGCTGCAGTTGCTCGGCGTTCGGCGTTCGGCGTTCGGCATTCGGCATTCGGCATTCGGCATTCGGCATTCGGCATTCGGCATTCGCGAAGCATGCTTCGTAGCTGTTTGCTTCTGGAAAACTGACTGGCGTCTGAACGGATTTCTACAGCCGAAAGAGCGGTCTCTGAGTTTCTATTTTCCCAGAGCTGGTGAGATACATCACTTCGCATGCAATGAAAACAATCAAGGAAGCGAACATTTATTTCGCATTAGTGTATGCATGTAGTATGGTGACATCGTCTTTCCTGAGGTCCGCGGGTGTGCCCTGCCGCGGTAGCCAAAAATCAGCAGGTAAGAATTTGCAGAAGCAATGTTCCACTAACTGGCGATGAGTACAGGGAGGGGCAACACGATGCAGCAGCAAGCTCAAGCGAGTGATGGAGCACAGAGGGATACGTTCCGGGTAATGGCGCCTTCGATTTCCCTGCCCAAGGGCGGTGGCGCCATTCGCGGTATCGGCGAAAAGTTCGCCGCCAATCCGGTCACCGGCACCGGGTCGATGAGCGTTCCTATCGCGACCAGTCCAGGGCGCGGCGGCTTCGGCCCACAACTAGCTTTGTCTTACGACTCGGGCGCCGGCAATGGCCCCTTCGGCCTTGGTTGGAGCCTTTCGCTATTCACGCCGAAAGCCCGCTTCGAGAGCTTTGCAGCGCTGAACGACTGGCTGGCCACCCGCTGCCGGGAATTGGCGGAACGCAAGCATCCGGTCGAAACGACCCGCACCATTGCTGACTGCTTTCTTCAGGAAGGCCCCAGCCTGCGGGCTATCACCAGCACCTTCGATGGCTACGTCGAACAGATGATGCGCGTTTCCAGCACCTGCCTGGTCCGCGTCGAACGAAATCGCTACAGCGTGCCGGGCCGACTTTGCTGGCAAGGTAGTCTCGGTGCGTTTATACGCCGACAAGGTACGGATCGTTGCGGAGAGCAAAGTCATTGCCGACCATGAACGGCGATTCGGGCGTGATCAACTGATCTGCGACCCTGGCATTACCTGCCGGTACTTGAGAAGAAGCCGGGGTCGCTGCGTAATGGTGCCCCATTTATCGGCTGGGATTTGCCGGTGCCGATTCAGTTGGTGCGAGATCGTGTGCTGAAGCAGCCGAAAGGTGATCGGGCCTTTGTAGAACTGCTACTGGCTGCTCGCGAAGTCGGGCTGGAAGCCCTGCAAGTGGCGTGCGAATTGACACTGGATGGCGGCGTGATTACCGCGGCCGTCGTCATGAATGAACTGAGGCGGCTGACCGCGCCACCGCAGCCCAAGGCGATCAGTTTGCCGGAACAACTGCGTTTGCAGGTCGAACCGCAGGCTGATTGCAGTCGTTATGACCGTCTGCGCGGAGGCCAGTATGTCCATTGACCGACTGGCCCAACTGAAATCCCTGCACCTCTACGGCATGGCAGCCGCGTGGTCCGAGTTGCTGGCAGAAGGCACACGCCGGCCGATGCAGCCGGAAGCCTGGCTGGATCGCTTGATTGACGCTGAACAGGCGGATCGGCAAGTACGCAGCCTGCGCTACCAGATGAAAGCAGCACGCTTCCCGATTCATCGCGATCTCACGGGCATCGACTGGACAGAGACGCCACTGCCGCAGGCGCAGATTGAGCAACTGGCGACTGCCACCTTCATGGAGAGCGCCCACAACCTGATTCTGGTCGGTGGCACAGGGACGGGGAAGACCCACCTGGCAACTGCGCTCGGTGTTGCAGCCATCCATCAGCGAAAACGGGTGCGTTTCTTCAATGCGGTGGATCTGGTAAACCAACTCGAGCGGGAAAAACTACTGGGAAAGAGCGGCACCTTGGCCAAACAGTTGGTGCTGTTTGATGCGGTCATTCTCGATGAGCTTGGCTATTTGCCGTTCCCGGTGTCGGGTGGGGCGCTGCTGTTTCATCTGATCAGCCAGCTCTATGAGAAGACCTCGCTGATCATCACAACCAACCTGTCATTCGGTGAATGGGTGACCGTGTTCGGCGATCCAAAAATGACCACGGCCTTGCTTGACCGCATCACGCATCACTGCGAAATCCTCGAAACCGGCAACGATTCCTACCGCTTCAAACAGCGGAAAAAATCAGTCAAATCAGACTGAGCAACTGGGAAAATTTGGACGCTGACAACTGGAAACTATTGGACGCTGATTGACAGTGCTACGACATCGCCGGCAACCTGCTCTACCAGCACAGCATGGATGCCGGCGACCGCTGGATGCTGATCGACGCCGCCGGCAAGCCCATGCTCGCGTGGGACTACAACGAGCGGCAAGATGACGCCGGCGCTTTCCACCAGGAGCATCGCCTCTACGCCACCGACTACGATGCCCTGCATCGGCCGGTGACGCAATCGATTCGCATCTGGAGCCGGCCTAGCGGTTCGGGCCAAGACTTCACCGCGCAAGGGCGGGTGCAGATCGAGCGCTTCGACTACCAGGACGCGGTGGCCGCCGACACGGCCAATCTCAACGCGCAAGCTACTTCGCATGCAGACAGCAGCGGCCGTGTGCAGACCCTCGGGCGCGATTTCAGCGGCAACGTTCAGGCCGTGCGGCGTACGCTGGTGAGCGACGCCACCGCTTCGGTGGTGGACTGGTCCACACCCATCGCTGGCAACGACGCCCGGTTGGAAGGCGTGCACTACACGCAACTCACCGAGCATGACGCGCTCGGCCGCATGACCCGTCTCTACAACTGGCACCGACCGGGCAGACCGGTAGCGGTGTACGAGCCCAGGTACAACCAGCGTGGCGGACTAGCAAGCGAAGAGATTGTCATCGGCGCAACGAAGACAGCCGACGGCTACGACCGCAGCACCGGCACGCGAGCCCGGGCCATCCAGGCGGTCACCCACGACGCCAAAGGCCAGAAGCTGAGCTTGGTGCTGGGAAACGGCACAGCCACCACCTACACCTACGACCCGAAAAATTTTCGCCTTACCAGCCTGCTAACCACGCGCCCGAGCCGGACGCAAACCCTGCAAAGCCTGCACTACACCTACGACCCCGCCGGCAATATCACCCACATCCGCGACGACGCGCAGCAAACCCTCTGGTTCAGCAACCAGCAGGTCGAGCCCCATTGCGACTACACCTATGACGCGCTGTACCGGCTGATCGAGGCCACCGGCCGCGAGAGCGACCAGCACCTCGGATCGCCCAAGTCTCCCGAAGACAGCTGGCACAGCGTGCAGGTACCCACCGACCACATGCTGCGCACCTATAGCCGACCAAGATCTGGCCGTACAGGCTCGGGCCGAGGTTCTCGTCAAATTGACGATCATCATGCGGCTCCACAAAGACCATGGCCTTGCCCTCGACACGCTGCTTGAAATTCCACTTTCAGAAACTCGCGTGCGAACGGCACTGGGGCTTTCACTGCTGCAATTCAAACTATTGAAAGAACTCACTGGCTATCCACCTACTAAACAATCCAGATACTGGCTCGCCCTGGAAGGTCTTTGTAACGCTGCCAAACGTCTGCGTGAAATCGGGTTATCGGTGGAACAGGCGTCGCAAGCCCTGCTGACGAGAGCTCGATGGAATGAGGTGGCCTATGAACTGCCGCCGTCTATCAAAACTAACGAACAGATTGAAACCCTGCTTGGATTGGTCCAGCAACGCTTGCGATCCGTGGTTGCTGTCAAGCCAGACGTTAGCCTGGAAGCACAGGCTGTCAAAGCGTTGAATGACATTTATGACCAAGTTGTCGTCGCAAAATTGGTTAAGGCCATTCAAGATGCAGGGGCGGCAATAGGCGAGCATCTTGATGTGTTGCCGATTCTGCGCGGTAACGACGCGACCAGAGCCTCTCGAAAATTAGGTGAATGGTTGCCGTTGCTGACGGTCGACCAGGCAATGGAAATCATTGGGCAAAGCAACCGCGACGCGACAAAGCGATTCACGTTACTGTTGAATCACATTGCGACCAGGCGGCGTGAGCGCGAATTGCTAACCGTAATCGCCGAGCAGTGCGGCCTGGCTGAACCAGAAGTCATCCCGCTGCTTGGCTCGCGGCTGATGCTTAACCCTCCCCAAGGCAATTCGAATGAACTCGCGTCCGTTGCTTTTTTGGAGTCGAGTTTTTGGGCTGGCACCACAGCCCCCCGTGTCGAAGGTAACTTTTCTGAGCTCCATGATTGGATCGATCGCCTTTATCGGTTGAAAGCCCTGAGCGCCGCATTGGCCATAGACAACGAGCTAATGCAGATTGCAGACAGGGTTGTTGTGGGATCGGGGCCGGGGATCAACTGGTGCGACATGCTGTGTGCAGCACCTGTGGCAGGCAGCAGCGCATGGCAAAACCCCCAATGGCAGGCATTGCTCGATCTGTTGTGGCTGCAACAGCCGGAGCAACTCTCACGCCCGGCCCTCGGTGAATTATTAAAACGTTTGGTTGCTCCAGGTGCACAGGTTTCTCCAGATACCTTGCGACCGCTGACAGCGCGCGTGGATATCTCGGAAACGCCCGAAACGCTGACGAAGGAATTAATGGCGCAAGCCATTTCAGCGCAGTCCAATGCAATTACAACACTCGATCTGCGCAATCCTGGCAAGTTGCGCCTCGCCTTCGAATGGCTGCTGTTAGCCAAGCAGTTGGGCGCCGACGCAACACAGATTGCCCTGCTGCTCGACCAAGCCGACAACGCGCTTGCAGCCGATACGGCGAGATTGTTGCTCGAATCAAAGCTGGCGGGCGAAGTCTTGAAGACCTCATTGCAGAAAATCGACGACTCATTGCGCCGGCAGCGGCGCGACAAGCTGGTGGCCTATCACGTGGCACAGGTCGTCGGTCGCAATAACTCGGATAAATGGAGCGATGCGAAAGCATTGTACGAACACTTCCTGATTGATCCTCAAATGGAGCCGTGCTTTGACACTAGGCCCATATTGGAGGCCATCACCGCCGTGCAATTGTTTGTGCAGCACATCCTGTTCGGCATCGAGCGTGGGATCACTGCTGATCCAATAATCAAGCAGCGCTGGACCTGGATGCGCAACTACCGCGTGTGGGAAGCCAATCGCAAAGTGTTCCTGTTCCCGGAAAACTGGCTGTTCCCGGAACTGCGTGACGACAAATCATCAAGCTTCAAGCAGCTTGAATCGGCGTTGGGGCAAGGTGAACTGACGCAAGACCTTGCGCAAAATGCCTTCAGCGCTTTTTTGGACGATGTCGCGCAAATCGGGCAAACCCATGTGTTGGGCATGTTTGAGCATGTACATGATCTGATTCGCGATCTCTATGTGGTCGGGCGATCCGCCAATCCACCTTACAACTACTACTGGCGTCAGTGTGTAGATTTTTGTAGTGGATTTATGGAGTGGAAGCCGTGGCAGCGGATTGAATTGGATCTCGAAGGAGATCACGTCTTACCCTTTGTGCTGAATGAAGAGCTGTACATCGCTTGGCCAGTAATTCAGCGAAAAACTGGAACCAACGGTAGTCCTGATCAATGGCAGATACAGTTAGCTTGGGCAAGATACAGCGGAAATGCGTGGAAGAAGCAAGTTCTGTCACGTGACAAGAGGACTGTAGATGTCGAATCTTTCTCTGACAACAGTATTGGATTTGCTCTGCGCTATGAGCCATCACCTGTCGACTTACATCCTAGGATAGCGATCTATTATCAGTCAAAGGTTGCCGAGAATATAACGTCAGTACCAGCAGCACCTGATCTACCAGACCCACAACCAACTTTTGTTCTGGGCCCGGAATTTTATGGGGATGATGGGGCTGATAAGTTGGCAGATCTGATCCTCACCAACCCAGAAAATCTTCCGGACGACTATAAAGGTACTTTACGAATTTATGCATTGAGGGAGAAGTATAAACCACCAGCCCGTGATTTCGAATTGGGATCAGGGGCTTGGTGGGATTACTTGGATATATTTACGGATAACAAGACGCTCATCGATCAAGGCCGTCATGTGGAGTACTTCAATTTCGACGCCGTTACGAAAGTTAACGAGCATTTTAACGGGGTCAGAGCAGCGCTGATAGCGCAGCCAACATGGCCTTACCAAGATTCCCTTATCCGTGAATTCCTTGGGGACTTCAAATCTAAAAACTTGATCACGATTAACCGGACTTCTGCATGGGAAGAATTCGTGCTCGCAATTGCTGCCAAGAGTTCGCGAATAAATATAAAGTGCCGTACGTGGATCAACCTGAAGTACGAAGGCGGTCATCGTACACGGCGGGTACGTCAGAAATGACGCGAGTATTGTATTTCAAGGAAGGATCATCAAGACTTTTCATGGATATCGGGGCCTTACCTGGTGCGACAGACGCTGGGTTGAGAGCCTTTCCAGACTCATATCAATCAGCAATACAAAGGAAGTTGCGTTGGGCGACGAATAAGGAAACATGGGCTGATCTAGACAGCCAATTAGACAAATTCGGCGCACTTGATCTTGGAGGTGGATCCCCTGTTGATTCGGAGGAATACGGTCAGGTCAAGTTAGGGAAGTTGGCATTTGACTCGCGGATGCCTTACGCCTGTTACAACTGGGAAGTTTTCTTTCATGCCCCGTTACTAATCGCCGATCAGTTGTCCAAACAGCACAAATTTGAAGATGCAGAACGCTGGCTGCGCTATGTGTTTGATCCCACCAGCAGTGAAACGGGCTCTGATGCCAAGCGTTTCCTGAAGTTCCAGGTGTTCAAGGACCTGGACTTGAACAAGCAGGTGATCGACGATTTGACGTTACTCGCGCAGGTAGCCGGTGGGTTTGATGATCCGGGTTCCGAAGACGACGTAAAACAGTTGAAGGACGTACAAAAGTTGATTGACCGCTGGCGCGATGCGCCATTTCGTCCGTTCCTCATCGCGCGCCGTCGGCGCATCGCGTTCTTGTGGCGGACGCTCTTCGCCTATCTCGACAATCTGATTGCCTGGGCCGATAGCCTGTACCGGCGCGATACTCGTGAATCCATCAATGAGGCAACCATGCTGTATGTGCTCGCCGAAAGGATACTGGGCCGCCGACCGCAACTGCACCAAGGAAAAGCGAATCGCGAGGCGTACACCTACGACGAGAAGATCGACAAGTGGGATGATTTTGCAAACTTCTGGATCGACGTCGGTGCCCAAGGAACCAGCAACCTAAAAACAGCCTGGCGGCCAAAAGATAATATAAACCAGCCGAACCCAGATGGCATGCTGTATTTCTGCATGCCGTTCAACGACAAGATTTTGTCATACTGGAATACGGTCGATGCGCGGCTCAGCAATATTCGCAACTGCCGCAATATTGAAGGCATCACACGCAGCTTGCCCTTTACAGATGCGCCGATAGACCCGGAACTGCTTATCCGTGCAACCGCAGCTGGGCTGGATTTGGGCGAAGTGATCGCCGGTCTTTATGCGCCGCCGCCGCACTATCGATACGGCATTCTGTCCGCTCGGGCTGCTGAACTGACCAATGAAGCAAAAGCCTTGGGTGCGGCGATGTTGTCGGCCATTGAGAAGCGCGATGCGGAACATCTGGCGCAATTGCGATCTTCAAACGAGATCAACCTGCTCAAATTGGTGAAAGACGTTCGCAAGCTGCAAATCACCGAAGCGGAGCGAAATATCGAGTCATTGCGTGGCAGCAGAAAGACTATCGAGTCGCGTTATAACCAATACCAGCACTTGCTCGGCAAGAAAGACATCAAGGTTCCAGAAGAGGGCAAGAGCGCGGGTGAGGAGTCGATGCTCGGGAATGTCGATTCTGGGTTAGCGAGTAAACATTCAAACTGGGGGTTAATCAAGGAAGAGAATGAGCAATATACTGGCTTTGAAGGTGCAAGTACCTGGTCAATGGCAGCCGGCATAGCCAAGGTAACTGGTGGAGGGTGTCACGCCGCTGCAGCGCTGATTGCACCTGCTAAAACGGCTGATGAGCTAACAAATGCTTCCAAGACACTAAATTTTTTGGGACAAGCTTCTGGTGCATTGGGCGAGGCGTTTTCGACCGTTTCTCAAGGATGGCGCGGTTATGCTGAGCAACAAGGCATGATGGCTGGTCACATCCGACGTCGCGACGAATGGGCTTTTCAAAGCAACCAAACGCTCAAGGAACTGCAGCAGATCGACAAGCAGATACTCGCCAATCAAATCCGCATCGATATCACAGCAAAGGAACTCAACAACCACATTGAACAGATCGAGCAGGCCAAGGCGGTTGATGAGGTGATGCGCAGCAAGTTCTCCAATGAGCAACTCTATGAGTGGATGAAAACCGAGCTTTCCAAGCTGTATTTCAATGCCTACCGCATGGCGCTGGACATGGCGCGTAAAGCCGAGCGCGCGGCCTCGCGTGAGCTGGGGGTCAAGCCCTTGAACATCTTGGGCAACGCATACTGGGATTCGCTGCGAGATGGCCTGCTGGCCGGTGAGCGCCTGCATCAGGATCTCAAGCGTCTGGAAGTGGCCTATCTGGACCAGAACCGCCGCGAATTTGAACTGACCAAACACATATCACTGAGGAGATTGAATCCAGAAGCACTTGTGAATCTGCGGATTACCCAGACCGAGGAAGACCAAAAGCAAAATAGGTGTGAATTTGTAATTCCGGAGTGGTTGTTTGACCTCGATACCCCCGGGCATTATCTGCGCAGGATCAAGTCTGTGAGTGTGAGCATCCCCAGCGTGGTTGGTCCTTATACGAGCATCAACTGCAAACTCACTCTGTTGGAAAGCCACGTTCGGCACGTGAGCAGTTTGAAGGAGCAGAACCGGTATCTCCATCTGACGGAAAACGATGGACAGCCCGCCGATGACGATCGATTTACCGATTATTTTGGCGCGACGGAAGCCATTGTTACCAGCACCGGCAGCAACGATAGCGGACTGTTCGAGACCCAGTTGCGCGATGAACGATTCCTTCCGTTTGAAGGCAGCGGCGTCATCAGCAGGTGGCGGCTTGAGCTTCCCGGCGAGTATCCCCAATTCGACTACTCGACCATCTCTGATGTGGTGCTAAGCATCCGTTACACGGCGCGTGATGGTGGCGACCCGTTGCGGGTCGCGGCGTCCGCGGGGATAGCGAAACTGCTGCTCGCGAGTTCGCTTCCGGAGCCACTGCGCTTCCCCGTCGTGCTCAGCTGCCGTACCGATTTTCCCGCCGAATGGGCGCGTGCCGACGAGGGCACGGATCTGGAGATTCCCATTTCGCGGAAGCTGCTGCCTTACTGGATGGAAGCTGCCAAGCTGAAGGTGCTTGAAGTGTGGGAGGCCAATATCCCCAAGGAACCGGATTCGATGCCCCAGTTTAGTAAGGTTTGGCAGCGAGCGCCCGGCGGCACCCATCCATGGCCGCTCGCAACGATTAACGCCGATGACGTGGGAACGGGCAATCTCGGGAAAGTGGCGCATGCCGCTGACGCTGATCGGATGCTGATACTGGAGGTTGGATTGCCCAATTGAAAATGGTGAATTTCATAGGGCACGAGTTGCATTTTTGTTCCAACCACAAGCGTCATCTTGGGGAGCAAAGTTATTGCCGACATGAAAGTTGACACCCTGATCAACTATGACCAGAACCAGTCAAACTGAAAATCTGAGCGCCTTTGGGGCAATGACCGCTCCCGAGCGGGCGGGAAAATGAATGGCCGCAATTGAGAAAAATCCTGAACGGCGGGTTGTGGCCGGGAGTACGCTGTCAGGCCCATTCCCCAAAGCGGACATTGCCAGATCTGTGGTTTTGGTGAGCGACTGCTTTCGGGCGCCAGGTCGAACTCACCCAATCGGCCATGAGCCGCCGGTCAGGGTTACGTTTCAATTTCTGTGGATTGGGTACCGGTGATCGGACTGAGTGGCCGGTATTCGGCGATCAAATTGACGCCCTCGCTGCCCTGAGCCGGCCAGGAGAGGTCCTTCAAGAAACTGCTCCATAGCTGCCATGCACCAGTACCTTCTTGCCGTCGGCATACCGACTTTTCGCCGGTCCGTACTATCATTGCATATGCGGACCGGTGGGTCCGTTGAATAACTGTTGCGCATCTTATGATCCGTCACGTCTCAAGGTATAAAGAACAATGCAGGTGCTAATAGTTGGTTCGGGAAAGTTGGCTTCGGAGTTGCTTAAAGGGCTTTCGCTTTCCGCCCCTTTCACCGTTCGCAGTTGGTCAAGTCCACCATCGGTGCAAGGTCGTTCAGTCGTTGTTCACGCAGGCTCCGGCAGAGAGCTTGACGATGTGATTGCCTATTGCAGGGAAACCAATTCAGTTCTGGTTGAGCTTGCCACCGGATCGAAGATCGAAAGTGATCCGCCTACATTCCCTGTTGTCCTGTGCCCAAACACCAACATTATCATGCTGAAGTTCATGAACATGTTGGCGAATAGCGGAAGGCTGTTCAAGGGCTACCGCATCAAACTGACTGAATCCCACCAGGCCGAAAAGCGGTCTACACCGGGCACCGCAGTTGCGATTGCGCAATCGTTGGGGCTTCCGGCCCAAG